>CALXUY010000008.1 GCA_944391805.1 uncultured Clostridia bacterium | reverse complement strand
TGGCCATGATATCTCTTCCGCTTTGCCTCTTGCTTATCATCTCTTCACCGCCTGTCTTTTTCTGCTTCTATTATATCATATTTTAAGCAAATAAGCCACCTTTTATGGTGACTTTTTCGACAGACTGCGGCGGCGGAGCTTTTTCCGCCGCCTTTTTGCGTGCCTGCGGGGCAATCCGGCGCCGTTTTCGGCGGAGCATCGGTCTATCTCCCCCGCGCCAAATGGAAATTTTTTTGAAATAATGCAAATTGCTCTTGCAATTCGGGCAAATTTGACTATAATAGTATTTGTAAAAATTTGCGTTGTTTCAGAAACGGAGGATATTGATTTTTATGAACAAATCGCTCAAAAAGCTCGGCAGCTTTTCCGGAGTGCAGGGGCCTGTGCTCACCGTGATTATGGACGGGGTCGGTTTGGCGCCCGACGGCGTCGCCAACGCGGTCAGCTCGGCCTATACCCCCAACCTCGATATGCTGATGGCAAAATACCCGATGGTGAAGCTCAAGGCACACGGAACCGCCGTGGGGCTGCCCTCGGACGACGACATGGGCAACAGCGAGGTCGGCCACAACGCGCTGGGCGCAGGGCAGGTGTTCGCACAGGGGGCAAAGCTGGTGTCCAACTCGATTGCATCGGGTAAGATGTTCGCGTCCGACACCTGGAAGGAGCTGATCGCCGGGGTCATATCCAACGGCTCCACCCTGCACTTTATCGGCCTGTTCTCGGACGGCAACGTGCACTCCCACATCGATCACCTCAAGGCCATGCTGGTGCAGGCGAAGAAGGAGGGCGTGCGCCGGGTGCGCGTGCACATTCTGATCGACGGGCGGGACGTTGGCGAAACCTCCGCTCTGGAATATATCAACCCGTTTGAGGAATTTCTCGCCGGCCTGCGCAGCGCCGACTTTGACGTGCTGATCGCTTCTGGCGGCGGCCGGATGCAGATCACCATGGACCGCTACGAGGCCAACTGGGCCATGGTGGAGGCGGGCTGGAAGACCCATGTGCTGGGGCAGGGCCGGCAGTTTGCCTCGGCCGCCGAGGCTGTGCAGACCTACCGGGACGAGCTGCACGTGATCGACCAGGATCTGCCCGCCTTTGTGATCGCAAAGGACGGCAAGCCGGTGGGCACCATCAACGACGGGGACAGCGTGATCTTCTTCAACTTCCGCGGCGACCGCGCGATTGAAATTTCGCGCAGCTTTGACGCGCCCGAAGGGGAGTTCGACAAGTTTGACCGCGTGCGGGTGCCGAAGGTGCTGTACGCCGGCATGCTGGAATATGACGGCGACCTGCACATCCCGAAGAAATATCTGGTGGCTCCGCCGGAGATCACCAACACCATGGGCGAGTATCTGGCGGGCACCGGCGTGCCGGTGCTGGCCATCTCGGAGACGCAGAAGTTCGGGCATGTGACCTATTTCTGGAACGGCAACCGTTCGGGCAAGTTCAGCGAGGAGCTGGAAACCTATATCGAAATTCCCTCCGACATCGTCCCGTTTGAGCAGCGCCCCTGGATGAAGTGCGCCGAGATCACCGACCGCCTGATCGAGTGCCTGCGTTCGGGCAAATACAAGTGCCTGCGGGTCAACTTCCCCAACGGCGACATGGTAGGGCACACCGGCTCTCTGGCAGCGACCCGCTGCTCGATGGAGGCGCTGGATCTGCAGCTCGGCCGCATTCTGCCCGTGATTGACGAGCTGGGCGGCGCAGCCGTGATCACCGCCGACCACGGCAATGCCGACGAGATGTTTGAGCTGGACAAAAACGGTCAGCCCAAGCGCGGCAAGGACGGCAGCCTGAAGGCCAAAACCAGCCACACCCTCAATCCGGTCCCCTGCATCTTCTACGACAACACGCCGGCCAAGGAGCACTACACCGTCAGGGCCGACGGCAAATACGGCCTCTCCAACGTAGCCGCCACGGTAGTCAATCTGCTGGGCTACGAGGCGCCGGAGATGTGGGACGCCTCCATTCTGGAGATCCGGTGAGGCGGACGATGCCATATTATACCGAGCTTCACGCGCACACCTCCGAGGTCAGCCCCTGCGCCCACCTGACGGCGGCGCAGGTGGCCGACCGGTATCTTGCCGCCGGCTACCGCACGGTGGTGGTGACCAACCACTACTGCGACTATGTGATGGACAGCGCCGGCGAGGATTGGGAGGACCGCTTCCGTTTTTATGTATCGGGCTACCGTGCCATGCGGGACTACGCCGGCGACCGGCTCTGCGTTCTGCTGGGGCTGGAGCTGCGTTTTGTGGAAAGTACCAACGACTACCTGATCTTCGGCGCCGATGAGGAATTTCTCTACGAACACCCTAACCTGCATCTGATGAGCCTGAAGACCTTTTCGGGTCTGGCACGGGAGCACGATTTGCTGGTGATTCAGGCGCACCCCCTGCGCAACGGCATAAAAAATATGCCGCCTGCCCTGCTCGACGGCTACGAAGTGTTCAACGGCCACCCGAACCATGACGCGCGGAACGATCTGGCGCGGCTCTGGTGCCGCAAGTACGGCAAAATTCCCACCTCCGGCAGCGATTTTCACGACACATGGTCGCCGGAATCGGGCGGTCTGATCACCCCGGAGCCGATTCTCTCGATGCGGCAGCTCTGCGACGTACTGCGCAGCCGCAGCTACACCCTGCGCTGCGCCGGCCCCGCCGCCGAACGGGACGGCATGACCGATTTTCCGGCGTCCGAGCTGTGACAGCCGGCGTACCCGGACACGACGAAAGGAAGAATCATCATGTCAACAGAACTGGAGCAATTGAGAGAGACCTGCGGCCAATGCCACGCCTGCCCGCTGGGCGACACGCGCACCAATGTGGTGTTCGGCGTGGGCAACCCGAATGCCGACCTGATGTTTGTGGGAGAGGCGCCGGGCGAGCAGGAGGACCTGAACGGAACGCCGTTTGTCGGCCGTGCGGGCCAGCTTCTCAACCACTATCTGTTTGCGGTGGACATTGACCGCGAGCAGGTCTACATTGCAAACATCCTCAAATGCCGCCCGCCCAAAAACCGGGATCCCCTGCCGCAGGAGGAGGACGCCTGCATCGGCTATCTGCGCGAGCAGGTGCGCCTGATCCGGCCGAAAATCATTGTGTGCCTCGGGCGCATTGCGGCCATGCGGCTGATCAAGCCGGATTTCAAGATCACCGCCGAGCACGGCAAGTGGTTTGAAAAGGGCAGCTTCTGGATGACGGCGGTCTACCACCCGGCCGCTCTCTTGCGGGACCCTCGCAAAAAGGAGGACATGCTGGAGGATATGAAGCAGATTAAGCGCAGGCTGGAGGAACGGGAGGCACTCCCGGACGCATGAACATCTCCTCTCTGCTTTCCATCATCGTCACACTGTTTCTGCTGATGGTTTGCGGATACGTCTGCCGCAAGCTGGGCATCATCGATGCGGTGGCGTCCAAAAAGCTCTCGCGCCTGATTTTGTCGGTCGGGCAGCCGATGCTCATCATCGGCTCGCTCAGCGGCATGGAATACTCGGCCGAAAACCTGAGAATTGCCGGCATGGCAACCCTGATCGGCTTTGTGCTGCATACAATCATGGCGCTGGCCGCCCGTTTGATCTGCCGCCGCTTCAAGGATGTGGATATGGCCAAAATATTCGAATTCGGCCTGGTGTTCACCAACTGCGGCTTCCTCGGCTTTCCGGTGCTGGATTCGCTTTACGGAGACGGGATGGGCAGCTTCATCGGCGCGTTTTATTTCATCAGCTTTCACCTCTTCCTGTGGACCTGGGGCATGGTGCTGCTCGGCCGCGGGCGGGACGACATCCGTCTGACGCCGAAAAAAGCGCTGGTCAACTTCGGCACCATTCCGTGTGCCATCGGCGTGGCGCTCTACCTGCTCAAGCCGGTCTTTGAGCTGCCCGACTTCGCGTCGGATTTCTTCTCCTATCTCGGCGGACTGTGCACCCCGATCTCGGTGCTGATCACAGGCGGGCTGCTGGCAACCGTTTCGCTGCGCGGCATGTTCACAAGCCGGAACCTCTACCTGCATTCCCTGCTGAAGCTGATTGCGTTTCCGGTCGTCGTCTGCCTGCTGGCCAAGCTCTGCGGCCTGAATGAAACCTATATCCTGCTCTGCACCGTGATGGCAGGTCTGCCCAGCGCCTCGGTGATCACCATGCTGGCCGAGGTCTACGACATCAACCCCGGTTATGCCTCCGAAACGGTGGGCATGACCTCTCTGCTCACCACCGTTACGCTGCCGCCGGTCGTTCTGTTTGCGCAGTGGGTATCCACTCTCTGAATGCGGCTTCACGCACATCCATTGTGCGCTCGGGGTGCGGCGGCAGCCAAAAAGCCAGTCTGATCGTTTCGGTCAGGCTGGCTTTTGGCGTATCATCATGGTTTGTTTCCGCAAGCTCCGCTTTGCGGCAGTCCGGTTTGCCGGTAGCCGGATTTACCCGAATCTGCCATTGATATAATCTCCGGTGCGCGCATCCTGGGGGGAGGAAAACAGGCGCTCGGTGTCCCCGGCCTCCACCACCTCCCCCAACAGAAAGAACACCGTGCGGTCGGATACCCGCTTGGCCTGCTGCATATGGTGCGTCACCATCACAACGGTATATTCCCGCTTGAGACCAAGAACCAGCTCCTCAATCCGGGCGGTGGAGATCGGGTCGAGTGCAGAGGTCGGCTCGTCCATCAGCAGCACCTCGGGCTGCACCGCAAGCGCCCGCGCAATGCACAGCCGCTGCTGCTGCCCGCCCGAAAGCCCAAGCGCCGATTTGCGCAGCCGATCCTTGACCTCTCCCCAGAGCGCCGCCTCGGTCAGCGAGCGCTCCACCAGCTCGTCCAGCTCCTCCTTTTTGCGCACGCCGTGTGTGCGCGGGCCGAATGCGATATTCTCATAAATGCTCATCGGAAACGGATTCGGCTTCTGAAACACCATTCCCACACGGCGGCGCAGGGTGTTGACGTCGGTCAGGCGGCTGAGAATATTCTTTCCGTCAAACAGCACCTTTCCCTCCACACGGCAGTCCTCCACCAGATCGGTCATACGGTTCAGCGTTTTGAGCAGCGTGGATTTGCCGCATCCGGACGGGCCGATGAAGGCGGTGGCGCGTCTTTCCGGAATATCCAGATTGACCCCCTTGAGTGCCTGAAAGCTGCCGTAGTACAGATTGAGATTCTGAATGCGAAATTGGCTCATCTGCGCTTCCCTCCCCCATGTCCGCTGCGGCGGGACAGACGCGCGGAGAGCGCCGGCAGCCCCAGCGTGAGCACCAGCAGCACCGCTGCTGTGGCATAAGCCTCTCCCTGCGCCAGTCCCTCATTCCAAAGTGCGAAGATATGCACCGAAAGCGTTCTCCCGCTCTGACGCAGACCGGCAATCTGTGCCACGGTACCGGCGGTATAAATCAGGGCTGTAGTCTCGCCGATGATACGCCCCGCGGAGAGAAGGATTCCGGAAAAAATGCCGGGGAGCGCCGGAGGCAGGACGATGCGGAACACCGTGCGCAGCTTCCCTGCCCCCAGTCCGAAGCCCCCCTCCCGCCATGCGTCGGGAACTGCCTGCAGCGCTTCCTCGGAGGTGCGCATGATGACCGGCAGAATCATAATCGCCAATGTCAGCGCGCCAGAGAGCAGACTGTAGCCCCAATGCAGACGCCCGACAAACAGCAGCAGTCCGAACAGCCCGTACACCACCGAGGGAATGGCTGCCAGCGTTTCGGTAAACGCCCGGATCACGCGGACAAACCGGTTTCCCCTGTGGGCATATTCCACCATATAAACCGCTGACAAAACGCCCACAGGCACCGCCATCGCCAAGGCCAGAACCGTCATAGTGAGGGTGTTGACCAGCGCCGGCAGCATGGATTGATTCTCCGAGGAATAGCTCCATGCAAACAGGTCCCAGGAAAGACGAGGCAGCCCCTGCCGCAGAATTTCCAGCATCAAAAGGCCCAGCACCGCCAGCGTCAGGCCCACCGCACCGTAAACGGCAATGCGGAGGAGCAGCGATTCCGCCCGTCTCATTTCTTCATCCTCCTTCTGCGCAGCAGTGCGAAAATCAGATTGTTCAGCATCACAATCACAAACAGGACCACGCCGGTGGCAATCAGCGCATCGGCATGCAGATCGGCCGCATATCCCATCTCCAGAACGATATTGGAGGTGAGCGTGCGGGTGCCGACCAGCAGGCTCTTGGGGAAGATGGCCTGATTCCCCGCCACCATCACCACCGCCATCGATTCTCCGATTGCACGGCCAAGCCCCAGCGTGACCGCGGCCGAAATCCCCGACCGGGCGGCCGGCAGCATCACCCGGAACACGCTGCGCTCATGCCCCGCTCCCAGTGCCCGCGCGCCCTCGTAATACCCATCGCCGACGGCAGACAGCGAGGACTCGGACACGCTGACCACGGTTGGCAGAATCATAATGGCGAGCACCGCCGAAACCGCCAGCACCGAATAGCCGCTCCCGCCAAACAGGCGGCGCACCGCCGGAACCAGAACCGTCAGCCCGAAAAAGCCATATACCACCGACGGGATGCCTGCCAGCAGATCCACCGCCGGACGCAGCACCCGCCGGAGCTTTGGCGGGCAGAAAAAGGAGAGATAAACCGCGGTCAGGATGCCGACCGGCACCCCCAGCAGAACCGCTCCCAGCGTCACGGCAAAGCTCCCGGCAATCATCGTCAGCACGCCGAAGGTTTCCCGTCCCGGCTCCCACCGACGGCCGGTCAGAAAGCGCAGCACGCCGATCTCCTTCAGAGCCGGAGCGCCGCCCGAAAACAGAAAGATGCAGATGAGAATCACCGAGGCCACCGCCACGCAGGCGCACAGAAAGAACACCGTCTGCATCAGCCGCTCAAAGGTCTGTCCCCGCCTCATTGCACGACACCCGCATCATGCCAGAAAACCGCCTTTCCAAGATATATATCCCTCACCTGCCCGGAGGTCAGTCCCGCGGCGGTGTTTTCGGGGTGCACCACCACTGCAATGCCATCCAATGCAATGCTATGCTCCTCCAGCCCCTGTGCGCGTTCACCCGCATTGAGCGAACGGGATGCCATTCCGAAATCACAGTCATCGCCGGCCACACTCCGGATCCCGGAGGAAGAATCGCTGGTCTGAATCTCGATGTTCACCGCGGTGTTCAACAGGAAGTAGGCCTCCCGCAGCTTTTCCATGACAGGTGAGACCGAGGAGGAGCCAACCAGCACCACCTTGCCGGAGACGCCGCTTGACACAAAATGCTCCCCATCGCAAACCGGGACATAGCCGGCCGAAGAAACCGTGTTCTGCCCCTCCCTGGAAAAGACAAAGCGCAGAAAATCCGCAGCCGGAGCGGAAAGCGCACCGCATGTGACCAAAGAAAACGGCCGGGCCGCAGGATACCTGCCCGAGCGGATGGCCTCCTCGGTCGGCATCTCGCCGTCGATGGGAAGCGCCCGGACCGTGTGATTCAGCGAGCCGACCGACAGGTAACCGATTGCCGCCGGATCCGCCGAAACACCCGAAAGCACCACGCCGTTGGAGCGCGCCACCACCGCCTCAGGCTGTGTCATACTGGCACGCTTGCCGTCCGGGTCGGTCTCCAGCAGGCCGAACAGCTCCTCAAACGCCGTGCGTGTCCCGGAGCCGTCCTCCCGTGTGAACACATGAATCTCACGCTCGGGGGAAAACGGCCGCTCCCGGCAGGATGAGCAGAGCAGACATCCGCAGAGCAGCAAGCAGCAGACCGGCAATCTGGATGGCCGAAGCCGGACATGAGTCAGGCGCTTCATAAACGGGTCTCCTTTCTCTTTGGATTTTCGGATGTTTTCGCACACAGTTTTCCCGATTTCCAAAAAAGCATACAAAAAAACCGCTGATTTCCGGAAACCGGAAACAGCGGTGAGGTTGTAGACAAAAGGCGCACCAAATAAAAATTGCACAAAAGCGTTCGTCCGCTTTTTCTTTGAGCATGTAGGCGCAAAGAAAAAGCTTGGCAAAAAGAAAACGCCGTATAGAGGAATTTCGCCGCCTGCGGGCGTCGAGGAGGGCTTCGCGCCCTCCACCCCGCAAACTTTTGAAAAAGTTTGATCAAAACTTTCGGCACACTGACGAAAGCCGTTGCTTTGGTCTACAGTCTGACCGCTGATTTCCGGAAACCGGAAACAGCGGTTTTTTTGATCATATACAATGAAAGCGTCAAACGCCGGAGCGCGATTCCGCCCGTGTGGCGTCCACACAGGACTGCGGGATGTATGCGGGGTCTACGATGGCCTTGGCGCCCTTCGGTACGGCAAACCGGATGGCACGGGTCGCTACCTCCACGGTAAACCGGTTCTGCGTCACCAGCTCCCCGTCAAACGAGTATACAAAGCCCTCGGGCGCTTCCACCTCAATGCGCCTGCCGCGGCAATATTCCAGAATCCGGTCAAACTTCGGGTTCCCGATATGCGTCCCATCGGTATAAAACTTCATCAGATTCATAAATTTGATGTGCGAAACCGGATGCACCAGGCAAACCTCCAGCAGCCCGTCGCAGTTGACCGAGCGCGGCGCGCAGCGGAAGGAACCGCCCACATACTGTCCGTTTGCAATGGTGCACAGCAGAATCACCCCGTCAGGGTTGAGCAAGCGTCCGTCCACAGTGACACGGCATCGGTTCTTCATCGCGCGGAACAGCCCCACCAGCACCCCGGTGGTGTAGGCGTTCCTGCCTCCGATCAGCTTTTTGCGCCGGACATTGATCACGGTCTTTGCCACACAGGAATCAAAGCCGAAATGGGTGGCGTTGATGGCGTATTTGTTGCCCACACGCATCAGATCAATGCTCTCCTCGGTGGCCTCGAGCTGGGCGCGCAGATTCAGGAACTGCTTGCTGCCTCCGTAATATTTGACAAAGTCATTGCCAGACCCGCACGGATAGCAGCCAACCGACGCCTGCGCAAAACCGACCGCTCCGTTGACCACCTCATTCAGCGTCCCGTCTCCTCCGCAGGCATAAAACCGGACCGGCTCGGGATGCGTGCGGCAATACTCCCGGATATATGCGGTTGCATCCCCCGGCGCCTGCGTCCGGTAAAGCTCATAATCCATTTTCCCGTTCAGCTCACGCTCCAGTTCGGTCTTGATTTCCGTAAAGGAATTGATTCTGCCCGCGGCAGGATTGATCACAAAAATATATTTCATGTCAGGAGGTCCTTTCTTGATCCGTTCGTTCTCCTTATTGTAACACATTCCGCGAAAAAAAGCAACCGTTCTGCATAAAATTCCAGATGAAGGATGCCGATTTGTGCCCCGCATCCCGCCTGTCGGGTAAAGAGGCGCCGGGCAGTCCCCCAATCAAAACAGTCAAAGAAGGGAGCGGTTCCGCCCCCGGAAATTCCGACCGAGCCGTGGCCGCTTACCACAGATATTTCGTATATGCCGAAAAGGCCGACGGAACCGCATAATGCGCGCGCAGGTCGCCGTTTTCCACCAGCAGCATACCGGACTGCGCGTGGAAACCGTCAAATTCAGGCGCAATCTGCACGGTATAGGCGATCATATGCCACTCAATATGCGTGAAAATATGTTTGGAATCCTCAATCCGCCGGATGCGCAGCGGCTCGAAGCCCAGCCCCCGGATGACCTCCGGGAGCGTGTCCTCCTCCAGATGCCCCGGCAGATTGGGCAGCTCATACAGCCCCGCCAGCAGTCCCTTTTTGGGGCGCTGATGCAGCGCGGTGCGCACACCGTCCCGGATCAGCAGCACGGTTAAATCCTCAACCCGTCTCGGCTTTTTGGCCGAGCGAACCGGCAGCACATCGGTCAGATGCTGCTTTGCCGCAGCGCAGTATGGCTCCAACGGGCATTCGCCGCACTTTGCCTCACCGTTCGGCACGCAGACCACCGCGCCGATTTCAATCATCGCCTGCGCAAAGCTGCCTGCATCCTCGGGGATAGACGAGCGCAGGGCCTCGCTCCACTTCTTTTTGGTTTCCTGCTTTGCAATATCGTCATACGAACCGCAAACACGGGAGAGCACCCGCAGAACATTGCCGTCCACCGCCGGTGCGCGGATGCCGAAGGCGATGGAGGCAATGGCTCCGGCAGTATAATCGCCGATGCCGCACAATCCCCGCAGTGCCTCTTCGTCGGCCGGCATCTCTCCGCCATACCGCTCGACCACGGTTTTTGCCGCCTTTTGCAGATTGCGCGCGCGGCTGTAGTAGCCAAGTCCCTCCCATAGCTTCATCAGCTTCTGCTCAGGCGCTTCGGCCAACGCCGCAACATCCGGAAACGCCTCCAAAAAGCGCGTATAATAAGGCTTTACCGCCTCTACGCGGGTTTGCTGCAGCATGATTTCCGATATCCAGATGCGATACGGATCCTTGGTGTGCCGCCAAGGCAGATCCCTGCGATGTGTTTCATACCACCGGAGCAAAGCCTCCACTGCCTCCGGCTGCAACAGTTGTTCCATTTTTCCGATGTTCCTTTCCGTTCTCGACTCCGCCCGCCATACCGCCTGTACCGGACACATACCGGCGCGCAGAACTGCCGCTCTCATTATAGCATATTCCGCGGCAAAAATCAAGCAAAATCCGACAGACACACATCAACATCCGGGTGCCTGTAACCGGCCAATCAAAAGCAGGGTGCTCCCCGCGCGGCATCCGGTGCCGTGCGATTCCGCACGGGTCGGCGCCGGGCAAGAAGCACCCGACTTTTATATCATTACCATTTTCAGAATTGCGGAGGCTGCTCCAGCGTTTTGTTGATATTGTCCTGCATCAGGCAGTAATTGATGATGCCAAAGCCAAGCAGACCGACCAACAGGAAGATCACCCCGCTGTTGTCGGACATCTCGCCGCGCATGGCGCGCAGCTCATCGCATTGCTTCCCCATCTTATAATACCAAAACAAGGCATATAGTCCGCAAGTGACGATGCTCAGCAAAAAGACCAAGCCTCCCCCCATATCCTTTGGATGGTTGCTGAGCCGATTGAGCTCATTGTTCAGCATAATCATCCAATAAATACCATAAATACCACAGGTGACAATTGACAAAATAACGGACACAGGGATGCTTCTTTTCATGGAACGTCTCCTTTATGTATAAATGTTGCCCCGCTCATGGCGGTGACAACATTATTATACACAAGGACGCACAATTTGTCAATATCTTTCCGGCAACTTTATGAAATTTTGTTCACAAAAAATACGCAAAAGCAGAAAAGCGAGACACGCAAATGGTCCGACCGATATTCCTGCGACGGTTCACAGCATTTTTACAAGAAATACCTGTTCCTCTCTTGTCTCAAATCCGTTTTGGATGTAAAAACGGCAGGCCGGCATCTCCCGTTCGGTCAAGAGCACCATGCCCACAATTCCCCTGCTCTTCAACCGTTGTGCAATCATGGAGAGGAGCTCCGTGCCGGCGCCCCTTCCCTGGTGCTGCGGAAGAATCCCGAACTCGTCTATCCAATATTCGGTTCCGGCATACCAGTGCTTCACTCTGCCCAGAGAGATACCGATGAGCCGATTGCCCTCATATAAGCCATACGACAGCGAATTTCTGTTTTCCGTCAATTCCACAATGTATTGATGACACTGCGCCGGGTCCTCCCAACAGTCATTCCACGGCTCACCTGTGAATATCCCGAGAAAGACAGACCGGATCTCCGCAACGTCATCGGTTCCCAATTCCCTGATGTGCATGGAACGCTCCTGTCACTGCCGAACTTCGGCTGCCGCTCCGAATTTTTCGGTATAGCCGTCAATCGCCTCCTGCACAATGCGCACAGCCTCACTGGGGCCGAACAGGCTTTTGACGTCGGTCTGCTTGTTTTCGAGCTGCTTGTATACCGTGAAAAAGTGCAGGATTTCATCAAACAGGTGCGGCGGGAGCGCATCGATCGACTGAATGCCGAGATAGCTCGGATCCGAGAACGGAACCGCAATGATCTTGTCGTCCATCTTTCCACCGTCCAGCATCCGCATCACACCGATGGGATAAACCCGGATCAGCGTCAGCGGAAAAATCGGCTCGGTGCACAGCACCAGAACGTCCAAAGGATCCCCGTCGTCCGCATAGGTGCGCGGGATAAAGCCATAGTTGGCCGGATAGTGCGTGGAGGTATAAAGAATGCGGTCCAGCTTGAGCACCCCGGTGTACTTGTCCAGCTCATATTTGCACTTGCTGCCCTTCGGTATCTCGATGACCGCCTCAAAATCGTTTGACTGAATGCGATGTGGTTCAATATCGTGCCAGATGTTCATGGATGCTCCTCCTGACGTCGTTTCATGTTTTATGCGATGCGGCGAGATCCGCCAACCGCCGCGGGTGGTGAGCCGGCCCAATGCCCGCTCGGCGTCAAGCGGTCTGCGGGCTTCCTGCGGATATTATACCACAAAACCCAGACTTTTACAACTCCCGCGGTGAATTTTTCTCCTCTGTCTGCATTTTTTTCCAATTCGCCGGACTGGCTCCGAACCGCCGCTTGAACATTTTGGAAAACAGAAACACATCGCTGTAGCCGCACCGCTCCGCGGTTTCGGCCACCGAAAGCCCCTGCGAAAGGCAGCGCATCGCCTCGGCCATGCGCACAGAGATGAGATAATCCTGAATGGTCTGTCCGGTTTTCTCGCGGAACAGGCGGGAGAGATACCGCCGGTCGAGATGCATCTGCGCGGCAAGCTCCTCCACCCGGATTTTCAGCATATAGCTGGCCTCCACATAGTCCTGCACCCGCCGCACATAGTTGGCCTTTTGCGGTGCGTCTCCGAACAGCTCGGCATAGAGCCGGAAGAGCTTGGAGGCAATGCGGTATTCCGGCGCGCTGCCCTCGCTGTCCTCCACCGAAAAGCAGTAGGAAAGCCCGGCAGGCACTGCGAATACCGGAGGCAGCGACGCAAATTTGTCCGACAGACCACCGTCAAACCCCACCCACCGATAGCTCCATGGCTCCTTCCAATCCGCCTGATACATGGTCACCTCACCCGGCAGAATGCGGAACACCTCACCCGGGCCGACCGGATAGCTTCGGCCTCCGGTCTGAAAAACGCCCCTTCCGCTCGCCACATAATGCAGCAGTGTATAGTTGCGCACGGCCGGGCCGAAGGCATGCCCCGGCTCGCAATTCTCAGCCCCGGCAAGAATCGGATTGAGATCCCGGAGGTGCCGGTTGGTCAGCATCAATGTGGTCATCCGCATAAAAACCATCCTCCTACCGAAATATGGTTACATTATAACATATTTTGTTACCTGTTGCAATGGTTTTTTGCGGAAAAAAAGAGTATGATATTGTTATCCTGCAAATGATGCGGGAAAAACCCACTCGAATACAAAGGAGAAAGATTGGCATGAAAGTCACTTTCATGGGAGCCGGGAGCACGGTATTTTCCAAGAATGTACTTGGAGACACCATGCTTTGCGAGGCCTTCCACGACATGGAAATCGCACTTTATGACATAAACGCGCATCGACTGGAGGAATCCTTCCTCCTGATTCAGAAAATGAACGACTCCATCAATCAGGGGCGGGCAACCGTGAAAAAATACCTCGGGGTGGAACAGCGCAAGGACGCGCTGCGGAACGCCGATTTTGTGGTAGACGCCATTCAGGTCGGCCTCTACGACCCATGCACCATCATCGATTTCGAGGTGCCGAAAAAGTACGGCCTGCGCCAGACCATTGCCGACACCCTCGGCATCGGCGGCATCTTCCGCGCACTGCGCACCATTCATGTGCTCCGGGACTTCGCCCACGACATGGAGGAGGTCTGCCCGGATGCGTGGTTCCTCAACTATACCAATCCCATGGCCATGCTCTCGGGATACATGCAGCTTCACACCGGCGTCAAAACGGTTGGCCTTTGCCACAGCGTGCAGGTCTGCGTGAGCAGCCTGTTCAAACGCCTTGATATGAACGAATATCTCGAGGGCTGCCACTCCAAGATCGCCGGCATCAACCACATGGCCTGGCTGCTGGAAATCACCGACCGCAACGGAAACGACCTCTATCCCGAGATCCGCCGCCGCGCCCGGGAGAAGAACCGGAACGAAAAGCACGACGACATGGTGCGCTTTGATTACATTGACAAGCTGGGCTACTACTGCACCGAGAGCAGCGAGCACAACGCCGAGTACAACCCGTTCTATCTCAAGGCAGGCCGGGACGATCTGGTGGAAAAATTCAACATTCCGCTGGACGAATACCCCCGCCGCTGCATCAACCAGATCAACAAATGGGAGGAGCAGTACAAGAGTCTGATGGAGGGCGGAAGTGTTCAGCACACCCGCTCCCGCGAGTATGCCTCGTACATTATGGAGGCGATTGCCACCAACACCCCCTACAAAATCGGCGGCAACGTGCTCAACAAGGGGCTGATCCCCAATCTGCCCTACAACGCCTGCGTGGAGGTGCCCTGCCTGGTGGACGGCAACGGCGTCACGCCCACCTATGTGGGCGAGCTGCCTCTCCAACTGGCCGCGATGAATTCCTCCAACATCTGGCCTCAAATGCTCACCGTGGAGGCCGCCCACACCGGCAGCCGCGAGATGATTTATCAGGCCGCGATGATGGACCCCCACACTGGCGCGCAGCTTTCCACCGATGAGATTGTCTCTCTCTGCAACGACCTGATTGAAGCACACACCAACGCCGGATACCCGGTTCTCTGACAGATCAGCGACGGAAAACAAAACCGTGGCGCCGCAAGTCCGCCCTGCAGGGCGGGTTGCGGCGCCTGAGGTTGTAGACAAAAGGCAGTTGAAATACAAAGTGTACAAATGCCATAGCCACTTTTTCTCTGCAAGAAGAAGGCGCAGAGAAAAAGTTATCAAAAAGAGACGCCGAAAGGGATATTTCGCCGTCTGCGGACGGAAACTTTTGCGGAGCAAAATTTCCGGCACCTTCGGTGCCTTGCGAGAGAGGGCTTCGCGTCCTCGACCGCGCCGCCTTTTGAAAAAAGGCGGGCGAAAACTTTAGCAAAACTGACGAAAGCCCTTGCTTTGGTCTACAGTCTGTGGCGCCGTAACCCGCCCTGCAGGGCGGGTTGCGGTGCCAGATTTTTATGGGAAACGCGCCTTTTGCAGAGAACGGCTTCCCGCATTCCGTTCCGAATCCTTTCCGGTGACACCGCGCTGCTCAAACGGTACGTTGCCTACAGCTCTGCCGGCGGTGTACCGGCAAACGCCGGCGCGAGCATCCGGCAGATCTCGGCCTGCAGCTCCTCTGTGCTTTTCCATGCAAGCGCTTGCGGGAAAGTGTTTTTTACGATGTCCCCGCCGAAATCGTGAATCAGAATCCCGTTCCACACACGCTCGGCAACGGCGGACAAATTTTCTCCCTCCCAGTACCCCCGCAGGAAAGCGGGATAGCCGCGGTATTCAAATGCAATCAGCGCCTGCTCGTAGCAGGGCGGCGCCAGAACGGCATCCGCAAAATCGATGACGACCGGCTCCCTGTCCGCACGCACAAGAATGTTGTCGGCGCAGAGATCCCCGTGTGAAAAAACCGGCGTTCCGAACTTCTGCCGTCCGATGTATGCCTGTCGCTCCGCCCGGAAGGCCTCGCGATACGGCAGCCAACGCTCGCTCCGTTCCGGATCGGCAATCACATCCACGTCATTGAAGGGTGGACACGGGACATTCATCGCGTCGGTCAGCCTTCGCAGCCGCCGTCCCAGCAGTAGCTGCCCGCCCGGATCCGATGTCTCAAGTACACTTCCGAGTGCACGTCCCTCGATCCAGCGCATGATCAGATAGGCGAACGGATGCCGGTCATTCAGGACTCCATGTGCGACAATGTCGGGGACCTTCACTCCCAAAGCCTGCGCATGGGCAGCGGCAAACAGCTCGGTCTGCCTGTCGGCGCTCTGGTCAAACCCGGCCGACGCCGGGGCATAGATTTTAATGACATAACCGCCCACCCGGAACACCGCATTGGTTCCGGGCGTGAGGTGGGTAACCGCGGCGGGCGGCAGCCCCTCCTTCCGGAAAATACAGCGAATCATTGGCTCAAAGGCGGGAATGGACTGATACACCCGCGCCCAGTCCGCCCAGCTTTCAATATACTCGGTAAATAAATCGTGCGGCATCTGATCCTCCGACCGTGTTTCGGCAAACGATGGCGGCGCAGCCTGAAAGGCTGCGCCGCAAAACCATATTCTGCAGACGCCGGAACCGGCGGTGCTGCCTTAAGGCAACACCGCGCAATTCACGGTTCGCACCTTGACTGCACAACTTTTTGCATCTTTTTCGCCACACTGCACAAATCTCCTTGTCAATAGATCTACTATTGCCTGCTGTCAAAAAATTCTTTCAGAATTGGTTTGTTTGACGAAAAATCTGACGTGCAGAGAGCCGCAGGCGGCGCGCAGTCAGAATTGTGCGGTGCTGCCTTAATTTTTCGCAGACGATCCCGGACGCGGCTCGCTCCGTCCGGTACCGGACGGATACGTGCCTCCGGACGCTGTACGGTTCTGCACGCCCGGTGCTGTCGGGCGCGACGGTGTGCCGCCGGGCGCTGCCGGGCGCTGGGTAGAACGGGGCGTTCCCTGCGCTGCGGGCGGAGCCGCCGGCCTGCGCGTCTGTGCCGCTGCTCCGGCAGCCGAGCCGTCCGCCGCTCCATATTCCCCGTATCCGTACCTCGAATAATAAGAATCCCTGCTACCCCGGATGCCTCTCCGTTTGCGCTGCGTCTGGTTGAGAACCACGCCGAGAATCCGGCATCCGCTTTTGGTGAGCTGTGCCTTGACCTCCTGCGCCACACGGTATTTGACGGTTCCCTGATTGATCACAATCACCGCCCCGTCGCAAACGCTGGCCATTACCGCAGCGTCAATCACCAGTCCCAGCGGCGGCGCATCAATGATGATGAAATCATAGGCATCACGCACACAATCGAGCAGCTCCTTGAAGGTGGGGCTGCCAACCAGCTCGGCAGGGTTCGGCGGAAAGGGACCGGCAAAAATCACATCCATTCCCGCAAGCTGTGTCCGGTAAACCGACTGATCCAAGCCGACCTGCCCCGACAGAATCTGGCTCAGGCCGTTGATGCCTCTCTCCTTGGTATACCGGCTGACCGTGACCGATTTGCGCAGATCCGCATCGATCAGCAGCACCTTTTTATTGCTCTCGGCAAGGCTCCGGGCCATCTCAAACGAAACCGTTGTTTTTCCCTCATGCGCCATGCAACTGGTAATCAGAATGGTTTTGACACTTTTCCCGCTGAACAGAATGTTGGTTCGCAGGGTATTGAAGGCTTCGCGAACAAAGTAATTATTGGGGTCCCCCCAATTGAGTTCAATTGTTTTCATGCAATCGTTTCACTCCTCCGCTATTGCCCGGACGAATACTGCGCGTAGTAGCGCTTGCCGCGGCCGGTATCCTTTTTGTTCGGAATCTGCCCGAGCAGATTCAGGCCGAGATACCGCTCCACATCCTCCGGTGTGTTGATCTTATCGTCCATCAGGAACATCACCAGATAAACCGCATATACCACAATCGCGCAGGCAAACGCAACCAGCAGAATTTTCAGCATGGAAATGGGGTTGGACGGTTGATCCGGTACAACGTTCTGATCCACTACCTTGAACAGCTTCTGTCCGTCATACATATCATTGTTCATGAAATCGCAGGTAACATTGGCAAGCGAGGTGACAAGGCTTGCCGCCTCCACGGGATCCGCGGCAGTCACCGACAGATAGAGGATTCGGGTGTTCTCCTCGTTTGTAATTGTGATCATTTCTCTGAGCTGCTCATAAGAGAGAATGCGGTTCTGCTGAATAATCACGCGGTCGAGCACCTGATGGCTGAGGATCAGCTCGGGCGCATCCCGAACCAGATACGTAGCAATCGAAATGTCTTGAGATGTTGTACCATCCCCTTCGCCATCCCCCGTGCTGCGCATGACATAAATGCTGGCCTCGGCCGTGTACTCGTCTTTGTGCGTGGCATTCAGGAACAGATACAGCGCGACCCCCACCACAACGGCGGCCAACAGCATAATCCACCAGCAATGCACAAAAACGGCCCCAAAATCCCGCAGGCCAATCTCCATTTCACTGTTTTTTTCTTCTTCCATCAGGGCAATCAATCCTTTCCGTATGTAGTTATCCGGACTCAAAGAGACTCGTCGCGGATCACGCGACAAGCATTTTCCCACATCAGTCTCCGGATGGCGCTCTCATCACAGTGCTTCTGCAGATAGGGCAGACAGACAGACATTTTGGGTTGCCGCTTGGTCAGATTGTGTCCGTCCGACGAAATGATATGCGCCAGACGCTCCTTGACCAATCGCTTCCACTGCATTTTCGCAATGGAACCCCATACTCCAAGCACAGAGGAAGCGTTGAGCTGCACAATGCCGCCTCCCTCTACAAACTCCCGCACCCAGTTCAGATGCGTAAACAGGCAGCGATACCGCTCGGTATGCGCCAGCACCGGATGATACCCCATGCGCTGGAGCTGCCCCATGGCATTCTGAATCTCAAAAAAATTGACCGCCTCCGGGAAATCCACCAACAGATAGCGGCTGTTTCCAAGTGTACGGCAGGAGCCATCATTCAGCGCCTGTATACACGAAGCATGGTAGCCCAGCTCATGTCCGAGATACAAATGCATATCCGGGCAGTGCGCGGCAGCGTAGGACTGAAGCTCACGGAAGGCCTGCTCCGCCCGGCCGCCGTCTCTTCCCCATCCCATATAAGGGGCGAAATGCGGCGTCAGGCACATGGCCCGGGTTCCGTCCGCATATGCCATATCCAGCATGGCATACATCTCCTCCGGCGTTTTCGCTCCGTCGTCAATCCCATACAGCAAATGTGTGTGCAAATCAAAAAACGGAATCATATGGAAGCAACATCCTTTTTCTCATTCCCTGCTGACGCCGGCCTTGGGGAAGCATGGCCAAATTGCGGTCAATTTGCCGGAATCAGGATAAAAAGCAAAAATTTTGCCTAACCATTATACCATATCTCCCATGTAAAGTCCACCGGCGCGGCGTATTATTCACACTTTTTTAACATCCTTCAGAGTAATCTGCCGGCAAACTGGCAGACAATCCAATAGACGACACCGTAAATACTGCCCGCCAGCGTGCCGTACAGCAAAACCGGGCCGGAAACAGTAAAAATTTTGGCGCCAACACCGAGAATCAGTCCCTCGGAATGACTGTCGATGGCAGGAGAGACCACCGAGTTGGCAAAGCCGGTGATGGGAACCAATGTTCCCGCTCCCGCGACCTTGGCAATGCGGTCAAA
This sequence comes from uncultured Clostridia bacterium, assembly GCA_944391805.1. Lineage (GTDB taxonomy): Bacteria > Bacillota > Clostridia > Oscillospirales > CAG-272 > UMGS1865. The sequence goes on along the minus strand of CALXUY010000008.1, from coordinate 31,393 downwards.
TATCCCCACGCCGCTGAGCACAACCGCAACAAAAATAAGGGTTACGGAGGTCAGGGTTCCGGCATCCTCTTCCGGCATATGCGCGACCTGCTCATATACATTGCGCAGCACCTGACCGAGTACACAGATCAGGCCCCCGGTCCAGAAGGCGTTGAAGCAGTTTTTGAGCAGCGGAGAGTGGGGCGCATGTGCATCGGCAAAGCGCTTGTAGGTTTTGCGATCCATATCGGATATCCTTTCACGAGAATCTGATCATAGTATTTCCGAAAAAAAAGTCTCTATACGGTTGACTTTTTTAAAAAAGCAAAGTATAATAATATTGACTGACTGGCACGCGGTGCGTACATCGCTGCCAGATGTACCCTGCCGCATGCGCATCTTTGGTTCAAGCATGATCGCTTCCGACCTGTCGGCGCAAAGCTGCGGTGTTCCAAAGATATGCCGATAAATTCACTTTATGATTTGCGAATTTGCCGCCACATTAGGAAAATTTCACCCGTTGCGGAGGGAAACTTTTGCGAAGCAAAATTTCCGGCACCTCCGGTGCCTTGCGACCAAAGGGCTTCTCGCCCTTGACCCCGGGGAACTTTGCGTAGCAAAAATTCATACAACCGCGACAGCGGTTGTTTGCGGCATCCGCCGCCTCAAACTCTTTGAAGAAAGTGAAACGTGCGTAGCACGTTGCAGGTTGTCGACAAAAGGCGCATCGAATGAAAATTGAACAAAAGCGTTCGTCCGCTTTTTCTTTGAGCGTGTAGGCGCAAAGAAAAAGCTCACAAAAAGAAACGCCCAAAAGGGTTGTTTCGCCGCCTGCGGGCGGCGACCAACGCCCCACGGCGTTGGATCCGTGCCGCCTTTTGAAAAAGGCGGGCGAAAACTTTAGTTAAACTAACGAAAGCCCTTGCTTTGGTCTACAGTCTGAAACGTGCGTAGCACGTTGATCAAAACTTTCATCAAACTGACGAAAGCCGTTGCTTTGGTCTACAGTCTCGAGACTTTCCATTGGAAAGCCCTGTGATTCTCTGAATCACGCGTACCGGATTGCGCACGTCCTTGCCGCAGAATTTCTGCGATACGGACGGAAACCGAAATCGGAAAGGAGTATGACAAATGGATTGGAAGGAAATACAGGAAACCACAAAAGCACTGACCGGAATCGCGGCGCAGAAAATCAACACCGCGTCTGACCTTGCGGCGCTGCATCTGCGTCTGAAAACCATGGAGTACCGCCGCCGGACGATTTGCGAGGAGTTCGGGCGCGAGGCCTATCTCCACTTTACCTCGGACAGCAATGCAGGACCGGAGATCATCTCAAAATATGTGGAGGCCATTGCGCTGACCGACCGGGAAATTGCCAATCTCAAGGCGGCCATTGCAAGCATGCAGGTCAAAAAGAAGCCCGACGCCGCAAAAGCGCCAAAAAGCGAGTAAGGGAGGCCTCCGCAGGCCCGGACAAGCCCAAAGCTCCGGCCTCAATGCAAACAGGCTATGCAAGCAATCCCCGCCCCGGTCCGCAGCGCAGAACCGGGCATCCGCACAACCGAAAGGAAACAAAAGCCGATGATAAAACCGATCAAATTCATGGTGCTGCTCACGCTCTCCATACTTCTGCTCCTGCTGATGACGGCATGCGGGCAGACACGCCGGAACCCCGTTTTTTCGATTGACGAAAACGGCAATCTGATCGTCGAATACGAGAACGGGGATATGCAGATTCTCGGCAACGTCAAGGGAGAGGAAAACAACGAAGATGAGGAAAAAAGCATCACCAACGCCGAGCTGAATGCCGACGGCGAGCTGATTCTGACCTTTTCGGACGGCTCCACCGTGAATCTCGGAAACATCAAGCAAGAGCAGACGGACGAGACCGGCGACACCGAAACGGAGGATATCCGCATCACCGGCGCCGAGATTGTAGACGGTCACTTGGTGCTCACCTTTTCCAACCACTTTCATGTGACGGTTGGCAAGGTGTCCGGTTCGGACGGCCGCAAAATTGAATCGATCACCATCACCGACGGCATCTGGTATATCAAGTACGCTGACGGAAGCGAGGAGCCGGTCACGGAGCCGGTATTTCAGGAGAGCGGAAGCATCAGCTCCACGATTGCAAAAAATCTCACGCTCCGCGCCGACTGGGAAGCCGTGTCCTATGATTGGAAAACCGCAGAGGTGACGGTCAATGTGGATCTGACCTGCTGGAGCATATCGGTGGGCGCGCGGGAAGGAGAATATGCGGGAACGGTCACGCTGAACGGGGAGACAAAAACCTTCTCTACCCCTGCCATTAAACACACGCTGAATGAGCAGAAAAAATTTCGTTTCGCCTCCTTTACCTTTGAAATTGAGCTGAATGCGGACAGCCCGACCGAGCTGGAGCTGGAGGTGTCCTGGCCCTTCAACGGCACCTATGCAAATCAAAAAATCGGCACCCTGAAGGCGGCGGGTATCATTTCGCTTCCCTGCTACACCGCGGAAAGCGCAGAGGATGACGCACTCACTACCAGGAGTGCCGCCGATTCCTCCGCCATACCGAACGCAGACGCCCCGCTGCTGCAAAGCAAAGAGGAGCCGGCCGCATGAGCGCCGCATCCGCCAAGGCGCGACGCTTGGTGCACCGGCTCACCGCCTGTCGGCGCACACTTGCCACTGCCGAATCCTGCACGGGCGGCCTGATTGCCAAGCTGATCACCGACATTCCCGGCAGCTCCGCGGTATTTCCCGGCGGATGCGTGACCTACACAAACCCGGTCAAGGAGGACCTGCTGGGTGTGGAGCCCGATGTGATTGCACGGGATACCGAGGTTAGCGCGGCCTGCGCCGAGTCCATGGCGCGCGGGGTTCGGATGCGTCTGCACAGCGATATCGGCGTTGCCACAACCGGATTTGCCGGTCCCGGAGGAGGAACCGAACGGGACCCGGTGGGGACCGTATATATCGGAATCAGCACGTCTGTGCGTACCTCCTGTGAGCGCTTTTGCGCGCCCGCAGGCTCCACGCGGGCCCAGGTGCGCACTGCCGCTGCCGACCGCGCCATTGAGCTGGCTTTGGAGCTGCTTTCGGAAGAAACCGAATAAAAAACCGGGAGGATGGAAGTGCAGGCGGCTTCCATCCTCCCGGTATCGGTGTGCCCCGTCCGCACATCCCGGCTCTGTTTTCCGCTCACGGCACGGCGGACGACCGCAGCTGCGGCTGATGCATCGCCAGCACTGCAGTGCAGAATGGGCCGGTGTTGTGGGCCAAAGCCAAATGCCGTTGCAGCAGGCACAGGCGAAACGCTGCGCGCGTCCTCAGTCCTTGGCTATATGCACATCGAGCTGATTGAACGGGATCTCGATGCCCTCGGCTACAAACCGATCGTTTACCGTCTCCAAAAGGTCAAAGTTCACAGTCCAATAATCCTCTTTTTTGGTCCACACGCGCAGCGCAAAATCCAGAGAGCTTTCGTTCTGCTTGGTAAGTCTGCAAAACGGCTCGGGGTCCTTCATCACCAGCGCATGCCGTCCGGCCTCCTCGAGCAGGATTGCCTTCACCCGCGCCACATCGGTGCCATAGGCCACCGAAAAGGAAAGATCCAGCCGACGCGTATCGTTGGCCGAGTAGTTTATAATCTCCTCCGACATGATGGTACCGTTCGGGATGGTGACCATGCGGTTATCCGGCGTGCACAGAACCGTATAGAAGATGCCGATATCCTTTACCGTTCCGCTGTAAGAACCGGCCTCAACGAAGTCGTCAAGCCGGAAGGGGTGAAAGATCAGGATCATAATCCCCCCTGCAAGATTGCTCAACGCCCCCTGCAAAGCAAGCCCGATGGCAACACCGGCCGATGCCAGCACCGTGATGACCGAGGCCATCGGAACGCCGAGAATGCCGACCACCATAATGACCAGAATCACATGCAGCAGGATGTTGAGCGCATTGTTGAGAAAGCGCGAAACCGTGTGGTCAACCTTTTGGCACAGCTTTCCCTTCCGTACCATTTTCATGATCCACTTGATGATCAAGCGTCCCACAATCAGCACCACAATAGCGGCAAGCAGCTTCATACCGGCGCTCATCGCAAAATCCAGAATTTTGTTCAGAAATGTTTGAAAATCCATCCTTCATATTTCTCCTCAATCATTTTTTGTCATCCGCACGGTGATGATGGCTGAAATAGCCGACCTCTGCCGTGCGACAGACCTGCAATTCCACATCCACAGCCTGTCCGCCATTTTTCCACCGTTTTCTGTGCGGAGATTTTCATTTATTATTTTACCACTTTTTTATGTGTTTGTAAATACCAACTTTTGTTTCCGGGAATAAAAATGTCGGATTTTGCGTTGCTGTCATTCTTTCAGAAGCAAGGAGATGAACAAACCGAATGAACCGAATAAACCAAACAGATCAGAGCCGGGAATGCAGTGCATGTCCCCGCCGGTGCGGCGTGGACCGGAATCAGCAGCCCGGCTTTTGCGGGATGCCCGCCGAAATCCGGCTGGCCAAAGCCGCTCTGCACCCGTGGGAGGAGCCGTGCATTTCGGGCAAAAACGGCTCCGGGGCGCTCTTTTTTTGCGGCTGCAATCTGCGCTGCGTATTCTGCCAGAACCGCCCGATCAGCCAAGGCGAGCTGACCGGCACGCCGGTCTCGCCGGAAAAGCTCCGGGAGCTGATGCTCCGCCTGCGGGACGAGGGCGCGTGCAGCATCAATCTGGTCACTCCCACGCACTATGCGCCCGCACTGGCTCCGGTTCTGCGCGAGATCCGTCCTGCACTGGGGATTCCGGTTGTGTACAACTGCGGCGGATATGAATCGGTGGAGACGCTGCGTATGCTGGAGGGCCTGATCGATATTTATCTGCCCGACTGCAAGTATTTTGACGCCGGACTTTCCGGGCGCTACTCCTCGGCTCCCGACTACTTTCCGGTTGCCCGGGACGCCCTGCGGGAGATGCTGCGCCAGACCGGGCGGCCGGTGTTTTCGGCGGACGGTACGCTCCTGCGCGGTGTGATGGTGCGTCACCTTGTGCTGCCCGGCTGCCGGCACGACTCGATCCGCCTGCTGGAGGAGCTGTGCGGCACATTCGGCAGCTCGGCCTTTCTGCTCTCGCTCATGAGCCAGTATTCCCCGGAGTTCGCCCCCGAAACTGCCGACGCCAACCTCCGCCGGCGGCTGACATCGTTTGAATACTCGTCGGTTCTGAATGCCGCACGGCAGCTCGGCTTTTCCGGCTATATGCAAATGCGCTCTGCCTCCGGTACCGCCTATACGCCGGATTTCCGAAATGCGACATTTTGATAAGTGCCCGATTGACATTCTGCAAAAAATACGCCAATATCATGAGAAAAAACCAGTAAGGCCGGAATTCTTCCGGCCTTTTCCTTGACAATCGGCAAAAATTATGGTATCATACTGCTGTCTTTTCCACGGGTCACAAGCTGACCGAAATTTCACTGTTACCGAAAGGAACCGATCATGAATCAGGAACTCAATCTGCACCGCAGTCTTGACGTGCTGCATGTGGGCTGCGAGGCGCCGCACGCCTACTTCATCCCCTATCAGAGCGCCGAAGCGGCCGCAACCGGCAACCGCTCCTGCAGCGACCGCTTTGTCTCACTGTGTGGGGAGTGGAGCTTCCGCTACTGCCGTTCCGCGCAGGAGCTCGGGGATTTCCTCTCCCCCGAGGCCGACGCCGCCCCCTGTGACCGGCTGGATGTGCCCATGAGCTGGCAGCTCGCGCTGGGGCGGGGCTACGACACGCCGCAATACACCAACGTGCGCTATCCCTTCCCGGTTGACCCACCCTTTGTGCCCGACAACAACCCCTGCGGGCTTTATACCCGGGAGTTTGAGATTGACGCCGAAAGTCTTGCAGCCTACAGTGTGCGGCTGATGTTTGAAGGAGTTGACTCCTGCTTCTATGTTTACGTCAATGGGCAGTTCGCCGCCTACAGTCAGGTCAGCCACATGACCTCGGAGATCATCGTGAACCAATATCTGCGTCCCGGCAAAAACCGGCTTCAGGTACTGGTGTTCAAGTGGTGCGACGGCTCGTATCTCGAGGATCAGGACAAAATCCGCTCCTCCGGCATCTTCCGCGAGGTCTATCTGCTGCTGCGCGACCCGGTCTGCCTGACCGACCTGTATGTGCGCGCCGAAACCGAGGCCCCGTTTGACAAAGCCACGGTCTGCGCGGAGCTGACGCTGAACGGCAAAAGCGAGGTATCCTACCGGCTATGCGCGCCCGACGGCGCAGAGCTTGCGGCCGGGAGCCTGACGGCGGACGGCACCGGCAAAATCGAACTGCCGGTGGAGCAGCCGGCGCTCTGGAGCGATGAGACGCCAAATCTTTACGCCCTCTTCCTCCGCTGCGGGAGCGAGGTGATCCGGCAGGAGATCGGCATCCGGAAATTCGAGATCAGAAACCGGGTCGTACTGGTCAACGGGCAGAAGGTAAAGGCCAAGGGGGTCAACCGCCACGACAGTCACCCGCAGCTCGGCGCGGCCACCCCGATGGAGCACATGCTGCGCGACCTGCTGCTGCTCAAGGCCAACAACGTCAATTTTGTGCGCACCAGCCACTACCCGAACGACCCGCGCTTCCCCGAGCTCTGTGACCGCCTCGGCATCTATCTCTGCGATGAGGCCGACATTGAAACGCACGGCATGCAGCCTGCCGGGAACTGGGATGAGCTGACCGACAGCGAGGACTGGCGTCAGTCTTACCTCGACCGCGCGCAGCGCATGATGGAGCGTGACAAGAACCACGCCTGCGTGCTGCTCTGGTCGGTTGGAAATGAAAGCGGCGTCGGCCGCAATCATGCCGCCATGGCCGACTACTTTCACGAGCGGATGCCGGGGTGCCTGGTGCACAGCGAGGACCTCACCCGACGGCTGCTTCCCCGCGTGAAGAATCCGAAGCCGGGCGAGCACCCCGAGGCGCTGGACCGCCTGCGCGACGATTACATCGATATTGACAGCCGCATGTATCCCGGCATTCAGGAGTGCCTCGACTGTTACCTCAACCGCAAGGACACCAAGCTGCCCTTCTTTCTGTGCGAATACAGCCACGCCATGGGCAACGGCCCCGGGGATCTGGAGGCCTACTGGGAGTTAATCTACAAATACGACTGCTTCTTCGGGGGCTGCGTATGGGAGATGACCGACCACTCGGTGGACATCGGCACGCCCGGTCACCCGAAATTCATATACGGCGGGGACATGGGCAATGTGCTCAACGACTCCAACTTCTGCGTGGACGGCCTGGTCTACCCGGACCGCCGCCCGCACACCGGCATGCTGGAGCTCAAGCAAGTGCTCCGCCCCTGCCGCATGAGCGGGGTGGACTTTGAAAAGTCCTCGTTCAGCCTGCACAACTACCGCTGCTTCACGGGGCTTTCCGACATCGACCTGTACTGGAAGGTGGAGCGCAACGGCCGTGTGCTGCGGCAGGGACGCATTCCCGCGCTCTCGGTTGCGCCCGGCAGAAGCCGCCGCTATGCTCTGCCCGCCGGAACCTTTGACGGGCTGGACGGCATCTGCTACTTCACGGTCTCCTATCGCCAGAATGCGGCCACCCTGTGGGCGGACGCCGGATATGAGGTGGGCGTGGAGCAGCTCCGCATTCCCGCCCCTCCCACGCCGGCCTTCCGCCCGGTGCAGCCGCTGACCGGCCGGAGCTTCGCGCTCACCGAGGACAGCCTCTGCTTCACCGTAGACAATGGCGACACCTGCTACCGCATCAACCGCCAGAGCGGACTGCTCGAGGCGATTGTGAGCGCGGGCAAGCAGCTCCTCTCGGCACCGGTCACTCCCGCCATTTGGCGCGCTCCCACCGACAACGACCGCAAAATCCGCCGCGACTGGGAAAAGGTCGGCTTTGACCGCATGGCCACCCGCTGCGCAGGCTGCGCTGTGGAAAGCAACAGCGCGCAGGAGATCATCATCCGCACCGACTTCACACTCGGCGCCGACGCCAACCGCCCGGTTCTGCGCGGCAGCCTCACCTACACCTTTGCGCCAAACGCCGGCGTTGTCCTCTCGATGGATGTGAAGGTCAGTCTGAACGGCTGCGTGACGCTTCCCCGCCTCGGCGTGCAGTTTGAAATGCCCGAGGGAACCGAAAAGCTGAAATACTTCGGCTGCGGCCCGATGGAAACCTATGACGACAAGCGCCAGGCCGGACTGGTCGGCATTTATGCCTGCAGTGTGACCGACCATGTGGAGCACTACGTCCGCCCGCAGGAAAACATGGCGCATGTGGAAACCCACTGGATGAAGGCCTGCACCGAGGCCGGGCAGGGGCTGCTGGCACTGCCGGCCGACGAGACCGAGACCTTCAGCTTCAACTGCTCGCACTTTACCCCCCGGCAGTTGACCGACACGCCGCACGACTATGAGCTGGCGCCCCTGAAGCAGACCGTTGTCAACATCGACTACCGCCACGCCGGAATCGGCTCCAACTCCTGCGGCCCCGCGCTCGATGAGGCGCTCCGCATCGGAGAAGGCTCTTATCGCTTTGCCTTCCGCCTGCTCCCCATCAAGGGAGAGGAAGGGATGTTCTGAGGGGAAAGGCCTTGGAGGGAGGCGCCTCTTACAAAGAGACGCCTCCCTCCTCCGAGCACATTCCCGTTCAGAAGAGACAGGCATAAAAATAAAACCGGGCAGCCGCAATTGCAGCAAATCCGGCCGTTCGGTATTCAAAAAAGTCAGTCAGCCCTGACAGACATTTTCCACCGGATGTCCTGCGGCCAGCGGCATCCCCTGGCTCAACTCCTGACAACTCCCGGCGGTGTCCGTTCAAAAAACGCCGGCACCGACAGAAAACTCCCCCGGCGCAGCCCCGCTTCTCCGTTCTTGATGATACAAGTATGCGAAAATGGGGCTTGCGCCGGGGGAAGTTCTCGGAGGGGGTGGCTTGGAGGGGGCCTGCCTCTTTCAAGAGGCGGCCCCCTCCAAGGTCTTCCATCCCGTCAATCAGCCCCTTGCGGCAGGGTGCGGACCGATATTTCACCGGTACGCAGGACGACCGTGCCGCCCGCCGGAGTGCGCACAGTGAGCCCGCCCTCGCCGTCGATGCTCTCCGCAACGCCCTCAAATATCTCCCCCTCCCGGCTCCAGCGAACCCGATGCCCCAGCACGCAGGAATACGCCCGGTAATCGGTAAGCCACGAATGGTCCTCCGGGTGCCGCAGCAGGGGCAGCAGCTCCCGCACCACTGCGGCAATCAGCAGGCTGCGCGGCGTGCTGCCGTCATTCAGGCTCCCGGCGCCGGACAGCTCGGGCGGAAAAACCGCCGGCCGGAGATTGATGCCGACACCGACAATCAGATGCGTCTGCTCTCCCAAGCCGACCGCCTCGGTCAGAATGCCGCACACCTTCCGCCCCTCCAGCAGCAGGTCGTTGACCCATTTGATCTGCACCTGCTTTCCGACGATCAGCCGGATGGCGCGCATCACCGCCACCGACGCAGCGCAGGTGACGCTCACCGAGGAGGCGAGTGGCCCGGCAAGCGGAAACAGCAGCGAAAGATAAACGCCCGTCCCCGCCGGAGAGTGAAAGCTCCGCCCCAGCCTGCCCCGCCCCGCGGTCTGCCGCTCCGCCGTAACCAATGCGGCGTCGCCCTCGCCGGCCAGCAGCAGCCGGCGCGCCTCGGCATTTGTGGAGTCGCACACCGGAAGCACCCGCACGCAAAGCGCCCTGCCGCATGAGCCCAATGCCGTGCGGACGGATTGTTCGGTCAGAATATCGTTCATGGTTCGTCACCGTGTCTGCCCTCTCCCCACACGGGAAAACCGGAGGTTGCGGCAGCCTTTCTTTACTTCGATCGGGATCCCCATTCCGTCTTCAGGCTTCCCCATTCCATTCAAATCATCCGCATCAGCCGTTGTTCCGCCGACACACATTGGCCGGCGGGCGTGGGGACGGACGGCATCGGTCGATCCGGGCACATGGTTTTGCAGATAAGGAGCTTCAGAATGCACATCATCACAGAAACGAGGGAATACATTGCAGCCGTCAAGCCGGTCGGGCTGATCTCGGAGCGATCTCCGGACGGCACGGGCTTTGCGGACCAACTGGCAGAGCGGAACGGGGGCTATATCGGCATCGTGCACCGGTTGGACCGCGGCGTGGGAGGCGTGATGCTCTACGCGAAAACCCCGTCCGCGGCCGCGTGGCTTTCGCGTGCCGCACAGGAGCATCGGCTGGGAAAGGAGTACCTGGCCGTTCTTGAAGGAACGCCGGAAGCCCCCGAGGGCGAGCTGCGCGATCTGCTCTACTACGACCGCGGCAAGGGCAAAGCCTTTGTGGTGAACCGCCCCCGCAGGGGAGTGAGGGAGGCGATTCTGACATACCGTGTCATACGGACCCTCCCGCACCCCGAGACCGGGGCACCGCTGACGCTGGTCTCGGTGACACCGCTGACCGGCAGAACTCACCAGATCCGCGTGCAGTTTGCCTCGCGCCGCCTGCCGCTGCTGGGCGACCGCCGGTACGGCGGAAGCGGAAGCACCGGAATTGCACTCTGGTGCCGCAGCATTACCCTGCCCGCACACGGAGAAATACCGGAGCAAACGGTCTCTCTCAACCCCTCCGGTTTGCCGTGGGATTGGATGATGTGAGAATACAGGGAGAAGCCTTTTCCTTGAAAAGCGCTTCTCCCCTTTCTGTTTCCGCATGCCGCCTCGGCAATGCTTGCCGTTTCATCTATCCATCGGTGGGGCGGCTATCGTGATCCGGTCAATCCTTCGCGTCCGGATCTTCCTTTTCCTTCTGCGCGGCTTTCTCCTGCGCTCCCGGCTCAGATGCGTCGTTGAAAGCAGAGCCGTCCGGCTGTTGGCCGGAAAGAGCCTGACCGGCGGCATTCTGGCTGCCGGACGCCGGATCAGCGGCGTCGAGAAGTCTGTCGTCTCGGCTGCCGGACGAAGCATCCGCCGCTGCAGGCGGCTTGTCTGCGCCGGTCTTGCGCATTGCTCCCGCCAGCCTCCCGACCATGCGCGACGCCGATCTGCCAAGCCATTTGCAGGCCTTGGCAAGCCCCCGTTTGATCTGGCGGCGGAAATGAATGCCGAGAACCAGCAATACAATCAACACCACAAGCGCCGCGCACAGAATGGGCACCATCACGGTCAGAAACGGATCCGACTCATTGTCGATACCTGCGATATTCTCCTTTTCCACCGGAGTAAAGGTTGCGGTGTAGACCGGCGTGCGGTTCTCCCCCGTCGCACGGGTGACATAGGGCGACCACCCCGAAAAGGTGTAGTAATACCGATCGTCCTCCGCCCGTGTGGGGTCGGCGGGCAATGGGATCTCTTCTCCGAAGAACAAATCCATCTCGGAGACAACCTTGCCGTCCACCACAAAGCTGATATGATATACAATCCGTGTGACATTCAGCTCCACGGCAACCGCGCCGCGCGGCATCACAAAGGATTTTTGCGTGATAAGCTCTCTGGAGCCGTCGGCATAGATCAGAACGGCCGAGGAAATTTCATACCCATAAGTGCAGTTGGCATTCAGCTCCACCGTGGCGCCGGCCGGCATATGCGGTGGAAAAGCCGTCAGATTGCAGTTCTCGGTCGGGTCACTGAATTGCAGCGTGTACTCCGGACGGAACAGCATCTGCGTGCCCGGAGAGACCGAAAGCTCGGCACGGCCGTCGGCATAGCGGGTCAGGGAAACCTCGGTCAGCGTCGAACCGCTGACGCGGTAGACCATCGCATACATACCGCTCTCGGGCGTGTAGGTCACTGTAACCGGAAGCGCCTGCCCAAAGCTCACCTCCTGCCCCGCGCTGTTGAGGCAGCGGAAGCGGGACAGCACCGCCTCCTCGGTGTCTCCCGCGGTCTGCGTCCACTCCAGCTTGGTGCAATAGGCGCCTTCGAGCGACGCCAGCATGGACGGGGTAAGCGTCACCGAATAGCTTCCCCACTCGAGAATCAAATTTTTCCCCTGTTCCCTCGCATACTGCGAAGCAACCGAAAAATTGACCGCAGGCTGTTCGCACGAAAGCAGAACCGCCGAATCGGTATACTCCACGCCGCAGGCAGTGCCGTCGTTATAGCTTCCAAGGACTGACTCCCGGTACTGCGCGATGTAGGTGGCATTGCCTGTCACCTCCCGGAGGCTGCGGTTCCAGCCGGTAAAGGTATAGAGTCTGTCGTCCGGCGCTCTGGCCGTATCCACAGGGCAGACCGGCAGCTCTCCGTAAGCATGCTGCGAATATTCCACACGATCTCCCAATATCCATGTAATGGTGTAGGTTTTCGGCGTTTCGGTATACTGTGCAACATATTCGGCGTTTCCCTGTACCGGGACCACCTCGGGGGACCAGCCCGAAAAGGTATAATCCATGGCGTCACTCGGGCGGTCGGTGCTCACCGGACAGACCGGTGTATCCCCCCAGTGGTAGACCTGTGTGGTGATTCTGCCGTTGACATTCCATGTGATCCGATACTCCCGCTCCACTCGCCGGTAAAGCGGGGAAAGCGAAAGATTTTCCTGCACCGATTGCAGATCCACAATCTGGCTGATGTCATCGCTGCCGTAGGGAACCCAACCAAGGAACAGGTAGGTGTACCGTTCGTCGGCCGAGCGGGCACTGTCGGGCGGCGTCACCGAGTCGCCAAACTCCACCATCACCTCGGAGATTTTGTTTCCCTCCCAGTCATAAAACGCGACGGTTTTGCGGTTGGTGATCGAACGAATGCAGGAGACCGACTGATGCACCGTGAAAAGCTGATCCTCTCCCCGTGCCTGCCGCTTCGGCAGGATGCCTGCCCGCAGCTCCTCCGCCAAAGCCCTTGCCTCGTCCGTCAGCGTCGGCGCCACCGGCGGCTCCCCCTCCGGCTTTGCAACAGCGACAGGCGGATTGCCGGGGTCCTTCACCTCGACCGGAGCTGCGCCGGGATCGGCCACCACGGCAGGCGCCCCCTCCTTGGAGGGATCCTCCATATCCTCAAAATCCTTAACCGGCTTTTCCACCGGTTCGGGGAATTCCCCGTTCCCCGGCAGCTTGACCTCGGTTTCGGGCAGAGTGACGCCGCTTGGGTGCGCGTGATTGTCGTCCTGCAGGAGAATTGCTTCTTCAACAAGATCCCCAATGGTTTGACTGTGATATTTGGAAACGGTCTGCGCGGGATCAAGCGTCTCGGCGTCGTTCAGCGCACATGAGAGCACATAGAGCTGCGCCAGGAACTGATGAAAATGCTCCACCTTGTCCTTGGTTCGCGGATCGGTCCGCATGGCGGTTTGCAAGCCGCTGTTGGCATAATAGATGTTGCGCAGCGCACGGTTCAGAGCGTTGACGCCATCCCGGATGGCGGTATAATTGGCAGAATAATAATTGAATTCGGCCCGGTAGCGCGCCAGCTCGCTGTCATACGAGGCACGCCGCACCTCGGCATAGCCCTTGAGCAGCGGCCGGAGCGCCTGTGTTGCGTTATAGGCTGCGTCGATATCCGCAGGTGTTACAAGCGCATATTTGATCAGCTCGTCGCGGTTTGCCAGAACCATATCCACCGTGGATCCCATCACGCCGCTGTAAAACTGCCAGCCGTGGCTGTCCGACACAAACATGCTTTCCAGAATATTCAGCCGGGAAAGCGCGCCCTCCAGCTCCTTGAGATAACGCTCGTACGCATCGTAGATTTCGGCATACTGCTGGCGGAATGCCTCGTACTCATAGTATTTTTTTTCTGCCTCGGCATAAGCCTGACTCTTTTCAAGATACTCCGCATAGGCCTGCACCTTCGCATCATATTCAGCCTTGGCCACCAGATACGCGTCATATGCGGCCTTTTTTTCATCATATTCGGCTTTTTCGAGCACATATGCGTCAAAGGCCTGCTTGGCGGCCTCATACTCGGCCTGCGCCCGGATGTAAGCCGCGTATGCCTCCGCTGCGCTGTCGTAGGTCAGCTTTGCATCCTCATACGCCAATAACTGATCCAACGCATCCCGCGCAATCGTATACGGCATGGTGAGGAGCCCGTCGGCCGTCTCTGCCGGAATTTCCACCTGCCAGACAAAATCTACGTGCAGGGTGAAATCATCCGAATGCCAGAGGTCATCAAAGCAGCAGACATAAGAGCCGTTCTCATCCGGCCCCTGCAGGGTCTCGGTGCGGGTGTCATCCAGAGACACCTCTGTGGGAATCCATGTAACGGTCTGCCCGTTGGAGGCAACGTAATCATATTGCTGCACCCAAACGGTCAGGCGGCCGGTTTCGCCGTCATATTCATTTGTGACCACCGTATCCGGTATGCTCCGGTTGTAGCGCAGCGAAATTTCCGAAAGCGCGTCCAACGCTGCGCGCTCGGCAGAAGTCAGTTCCTCCTCGCTCTCTCCGAACAACGCCTCAAACAACTCGGACGGGAGCACCGTAACATCTCCCTCTCCCTTGACCTGTTCCGATTGGGAGGAGGCAGCAGCCGGCTGCCCGAACAGCATCAACAGGCACAGCAGCCCTGCAACCCCCGCCGGCAAGCCGCCGGCAAACCATTGTTTTTTCATACTACTCCTGATTTGCTCCGTTATTGTATCTCATCGATGGCCAATCTGACAATGCGTTCATGCGTGCTTCAAACGAACAGCCCCACCGACCGGGACGCAGCCCGCACAGTTGGATTTGCCCGCCTGCGGCGGCACTCCTATTGAACTATATCATACCATATCCCGCCCGAAATGTCAAGATTTTGCCCGTGACTTCGCGCTTTCTTTACAGTTTGTTTCTTTTTTTCATAGCTACTTTTTTTCTTTGTTTCCGGTCTTTTCCGCATTTGCAAAAATATGAACAATTTGTAAATTCCGAAAATTGCAACAAAATCACTTGACAGCATCACGAAATCATGATATTATATTATTACAACAACCGGATGTCACCGGAATGAAAGGAGAAATGACATATGTTTGCACTGTTTATTGCCGGAATCGTTCTGCTGATTGTGGGGGCTCTGCTCTTTTTGGGGCTGAAAAAAAGCAAGCCGATTCTCCGTACCCTGATCCCCTCGGCAGTGGGACTTGCCGCGGTGGCGATGATGATCGGGAGCTGCGTGCGCACCATTCCCACCGGGCACACCGGCATTCTGACGGTGTTCGGAAAAGTGAAAGACAACACGCTGGAGGCAGGCGTACACTTCTGCGCCCCATGGGAGAGCGTGGTGAACATGGATAACCGGAACCAGAAGGCCTCGGTGGATCTGCTCTGCTTTTCCTCCGATATTCAGGAGGTGTCGGTTACATACACCATCAACTACCAAATTTCCAAACAGAACGCACAGATGATCTACAAGGAAATCGGCATTTCCTATTACGACACGGTCATCACCCCCAGCATTCAGGAGGCGGTGAAAAGCGAATTTGCGCGCTACACTGCCGAGGAGCTGCTCAACAACCGCTCCAAGCTCTCGGGCGATATCCGCAGCACGCTGACCGATAAGCTCTCCACCTATAACATTGAGGTCATCGACTCCTCGATTGAGAATCTCGACTTTTCGGATGTGTTCACCGAGGCAGTGGAGGCAAAGCAGGTGGCCGAGCAGCGCAGCAAGCAGGCGCAGATTGAGCAGGATCAAAAGACGATGGAAGCCGAGCAGGAGGCCACCCGAGCCGAAATTCAGGCAAAAGCCGATGCTGCCGTAGCGCAGATTGCAGCTGAAGCCGACCTCGAGGTGGTGAAAATCCAGGCTGACGCGGCCGAATATGCCGGTGAAAAGGACGCGGCCATCATCCGCCAAATCCGGGACGTTCTTTCCAAAAATCCGGAAGCCATCACCGATGAGGATGTGGAGCACCTTCTGCTGTACTACTACATTTTGCAGTGGAACGGCGAGCTGCCACAGACCTATTTCAGCACCGAGGACTTTTACCGCCTGCTCGCCTCTCTGGGCGAAGGCGGGAGCTCTGCAGGTGAAGGAGCCGCGGCGGGCGGTGAAACCGTTTCCACACAGAGCTGACACATACTGAGAACAGCACAGCCCGGCCGCCGGCAAATGCCGGCGGCCGGGCTGTTGGGTTCATATCACAGCTATTTGACGAACTCAATTTGGTATTCCACAAGTTTCATTGTGCGGCTGTCGCTGTTATACAGAACATTGAACATCCGGTATGTCCCGCTTTCCTCCGGCAAGGAGTTGAATTCCCCGGTGTCCACATTGTAAATCATGACGTAATCGTAAACCGGAAGCTCCGCATAGGGCGACATGATCCCGACCAGCTCGCTCGGGAGCTCCCGGAGCCAGCGACCGTCGTTCCGGATTTGCTCCTCAAAATTCGCAACCGCATCCTCCCCGAAATAAATGTCACTGGTTGAAAATGTACGGTACCCTGAGGCGGACGGCGAGCCGGTATCATTCTCCATCGTATCAATCCGTTCATGGACGGGAATATCGATATCCAGCAGTTGCTCGGCGCGCACAATCGGCTCGCCGGTATGTGTATAAATCCCCGCAAAAAGAATGGAAAATGAGCCATACAGGCAGAGTATGGCGGTCATAATGATTCCGATGATGATATTGGCCTGATACCGGAACCCCCGTTTTTTGAAGAAAAAGCCCAAGACAATGGATGTAATCGGAATCGGTGTGAACAGATACAATATCCACATACTCTGTGTGGGGTCTCCGCGGCCACCGGACATCAGTATCGCACAAAGCAAGGCTCCGTACAGAGATAGTATGCTTGCCACCAGCAGCAGCACCCCAATCGGGTGTGCCTTGCGCCGCATCGGCCGGACAGGCGGCGCATACTGCAGCCGCCAGCCAGGCTGCACCTGCGGTGTATTCTGTTCCTGCGGCGCGGACTGCTCCGAAACCCGATAGGCAAAAGGCTGGGCGGACGCCGGACTGCCGGAACCGGCCTCGGCAGATGCGGCAGAGACAGCGTCAGCCGGGCGCTGCGCGTCCGCCGTCTGTGCACCGGCCATCCTACTGCCGACTGCCGGATCCGTTCCATCGAACACACCTGTTTCCCGAATGCTATCCCTCACAGCCGCGGCACGGCCCAGATCCGGAGCCGCGTTGCCGTCGTCCGGCAAGGCAAGCCCATGCGGCTTCACCGTCCGGTTCCGGGAGAACTGGCACTGTGTATAAAAGAAAGAGCCGGGGCATAACGCATCGGTTTTGACAAGCAGCATCTGCCCCTCCGCCCACAATACCAGAAAGCCGCGAATCTCCTGTGTCCGCTCGATATCAAAAAAATCAATTCTCATGGTTTTTCTGATCTTCCCGTCCCTGCTGACCGTGAGCTTCAGATACCAGTCATACAGCTCATAGGTATAGGTACAGCCCAGCATTCTGCGCGCGCCGCTCTCCCATGCCTTGCGGTTTTTCAGATACCCCTTGATGCGCAGTATCACCCCTGGCAGGAACGCGCCGAGGACAATGCAGGCAAGTATGCCTGAATCGTCGGCTGCCGCCATCAGCGCAAACAGGCAGAGCATCAGCAGGACATAGATAATCATGCCTCTCCAATACCGCTTCCATGACAGCGCCCGGAAAACCGCCTTCAGCTCCGTGTGGGAATAGCGGAACCGATGGGTTTCCCGCGGCGGCTCCTCGGCCGGGGGCGGCATAGACGAAGCCGTCAGGATCGCATCCACAGGCACACCGAAAATCTCCCGGAGCCGGAGCAGATTTTCCGCCGTTGGCAGGGTCTTGTCGGTTTCCCAAAGGGCAACGGTCTGTTGGCTGACCTGCAATTTCCGCCCCAGCTCCTCCATGGAAAGCCCCTGCTTCTCCCGATAAAAGCGGATGCTTTCACCAACCGTCATGCAATCACCCCTTCCGTTGTCATTCTCTGCTTATATCATAACATATCACCGACCGGATGTCAAGCGAAATATCGGCAGAAAGACAAAATTTGCACTGCCTCCGACAAAATGCGGGAGATGCCCTTGAAAGGAAATTTCCCTATCAAACGGTAAACGAACAACAGTACACGCAAAAAGAGATTTTCCCGGCGCAGGCCCTCCATTTGCCGCGCGTCCATGCAACCAAAACGCGACAAAATGGGCCTGCGCCGGGAAAAGTTCTCGGTGGCGGGTGGCTTGGAGGGAGGCCCCGTCTTTCAAGAGGGGGCCTCCCTCCAAGGTATTCTCCCCCCTCCACCAAAGATTTTATCCCCCGGTGCGGTGCGATTCCAGAAAGCGGTCGATCTGCCGCTGGGAGCGCAGAATGACCGTTTTTTCCGCATACTGCTTTGCAATCCGGCGGTAATGCGCCCGAATGCCGCGCGTGCGCCCCTCCCAGAGAATCCAGCGGACGAATTCGGCGTCCAGTTTTTCGTTGCATCCGGGAGACATGTCCTCACGGGTGGTATGTTTGTATTTCCGATACCGTTTCCAGCAACGGAACAGGCTGACCATGCGCGGAAACAGCATCAGGACAATCAGGTCTGCCTGCTCCAGCCGTTCCTCCTGCGCAAAGCGGCGATAGTTGCCGTCGATCACCCATTCGGCGTGCGCGTCCAGAAACGCCCGCACCATGCCGTTCGCTTCCTCCCGGTCCCGGATCTGCCAGCCCGGCAAAAACCGCACGCTGTCCAAATGCAGCACCGGCAGCCCGTAGAGCGCGCCCAGCTCCCGCGCCAGCGTGGATTTTCCGCTCCCGCTGTAGCCTAAAATCGCAATTTTCATCGGACTTCTCCTCACAGATGAATCTGAAACATGCCGAAATCGAATACCCCGCTTCCCTGCTCCAGCTTCCCGCTCTCGGCAAGGCGGCAAAAGCCGTTTGCAACGTCGCCGATCAGAGACACCGGAACATCCAGCCGGTGGTGCCCCGGGAACAGCCTGTTCACCGCCAGCTCCCCCACCCTTTGCACCGACTGCCGGAACAGGAGCGGATCGGTGGAAGGATAAAAAGCGTCCAGACAGCCCGCGTAAATCAGATCGCCCGAAAACAGATACCCCCGCTCCGGCTCATAAAAGCAGCAATGCCCCGGAGAATGTCCGGGGGTATGCAGAACGGTCAGACGGCGGTCTCCGAAATCCAGAAGCTGCCCGTCATGCAGCAAACGCCGGGGCCTTCCCTGAAAAATCCGGTAGTCCTCCGGGCGGAAATCATCGGGAAACCGGCAGGGTCTGCGCAGCAGATTGGCCAGCACAGCGTCGCGGGAGAGCGGAAAGCCGCCCTCCAGCCAGCCCGCCTCTGCCTCATGCACGGCAATGTCATCAAACCGCGCATGCCCTCCGATGTGATCCCAGTGCGCGTGCGTAGTCAGCACGGCGACCGGAAGAGACGTCAGCTCCTCCACAGCCTGCCGGATGTCGCCGACGCCAAGGCCGGTGTCAATCAGCACCGCATTCCGCGATGCCAGCAGGAGGTAGCAGTGCGTCTCCTCCCAGTGCCTGTATTCACTGACGGCATAGGTTCCGGCATCCAACCGCTCCACGGTGAACCACCCGCCAAGATCCGGCCGCCTGCCGCTTCTTTCTCCCATGCCATCACCCGAACCGACCCGCATATGCGCTCACCTCTTTTCTTCGCCGCTGTTTTGTACGCGCTCCAGCGCCTGTGCACCGAAAATCAGGCGAACCGTTCCGCACATCTCGGCGGGCGGCGGACAGGCAAAGCGCATTTCATGCCCGGTGCGGGGATGGCGCAGCCGCAGCTCCCCCGCGTGCAGGCACTGCCCACGGATCAGCGCGCGGTGGTGCGCCTCGAACGCGGTGTGATTTCCGCCGTATACCGGGTCGCCCAGCAGCGGATGCCCGATCGAGGAGAGATGCACACGGATCTGATGCGTGCGTCCGGTTTCCAGCTCACAGCGCAGCAGCGTAAAGGCTGCCCCATCGGCAGTTCCCCGCGCGAGCACCTGCCAGTGCGTCACGGCCTCCCTTGACTTGACCTCGGGATTGCGGATCACCGCCATGCGCTTGCGGTCGGTGGGGTGCCGACCGATCGGCGCGTTGACCGTGCCGCTCTCTTTGCGCAGATTGCCCAGCGCAACCGCGGTATAAACACGGCGGATGCGGTGCTCCCTGAGCTGCCCGGCAAGCGCCAGATGGGCCGCATCGTTCTTGGCCGACACCAAAAGCCCGCTGGTGTCTTTATCGATGCGGTGGACAATGCCGGGGCGGATCACACCGCCCACGCCGGAGAGCGAGCCGCCGCAGTGCCAGAGCAGCGCGTTGACCAGCGTGCCATCCGGGTTGCCGGCCGCCGGATGCACCACCATGCCCGCGGGCTTGTTCACCACAATGATGTCGTCGTCCTCATACACCACATCCAGCGGCAGGTCCTGCGGCACTGCCTCGCACGGCTCGGGCGCGGGCAGAACGATTTCCACCCGGTCGCCCGCCCGGAGGCGGTCGTTTTTGGCGGCCGGCGCACCGTTGCGCATCACATGTCCATCGGCAATCAGCCGTGCCGCGGCAGACCTTGTCACCCCGGCCGCCTCGGCCACCGCCTGATCCAGCCGCTGCCCAGCCATATCTGCGCCGGCCTCCAGCACCAGCGGCTCCGGGGCTTCCTCAACGCGGCACATCGCCGTCCTGTCCGGGTGCGCCGTTTGACGCCGCGGTATCCTCCGGCGGGGCGGGTGTTGTGCCGGGATCTCCCCCGCCTGAGTGCCGTTGATCCGTCTCATCTTCCGCGTTAGTGGCTTCCGCCTCCTCATTCCGAACACCGTCACCGGATACACCCGGAACCGATGCCCGGCCGTCACCGGCAGCCGAACCGTTGACCTCGCCGGCCCCGTTTGACGCCGCTTCGGCTTCCCCCTCCGGCTGCCTGTTTTTGGCAGCGCGCAGCTCCCGAATTTCGCTGACGATCAGATACACAATCAGAATGCCCGCCCCCACCGTGACAAAGGAATCCGCCACGTTGAACACCGCAAAATTGATCAGGGTAAAATCGATGAAATCGATCACATATCCCAGCATTACACGGTCGATCATGTTTCCGATTCCCCCGCCGATGATCATGGCAAGGCTGACCTTGACCCAGCCGTTCAGCTTGCAAAAGCGGAACAGATAAATTGTGAGCGCCACAATGGCCACCGTGGAGATAAGCATGAACACCCACCGGTGCCCGCTGAGGATGCCGAAGGCCGCTCCCTCGTTTTTGACAAAGGTAAAATGCAGCACATCCTGCCAGAGCGGAAAGGACGGCTCCCCCTGCAGATAGATCACCGCCAGCCATTTGGTGAGCTGGTCGAGGCAGACCGAGCCGAGTATAATTGCGATCAGAATCAGTGTCACCGCCGATTCTCCTTTCTTGTACGGGGTCAGAGCTTCAGAATCCTGCGGCAGCGCTCACAGAGGAAGCCGCCGTCCTCGGTTTGCAGCCCCTCGGTGGAATAGCTCCAGCAGCGCTCGCACTTGCAGCCGTCTGCCGGCTCCACCAGCACGCCGACGCCGGAGCTGCCCTCGGTATGCGCGTCCGCCGGCGCGACTCCGCGCTCCAGCTTCACGCCAGAGACAATGAACACGGTGTTCAGCTCTTTGCCAAAGCTCTCCAGCAGGGCGGTCATCTCGTCGTCCGCGGTGTAGAGCGTCACCTTTGCCTCGAGCGATTTGCCCACCATTTTGGCCGCGCGGGCCAGCTCGAGCGCCTTCATTACATCGTCCCGCATGGCGAACAGGCGATCCCAGCGCGCGCGCACCTCAGGGAAGGCCAGCGCCTCGTCATAGGACGGCAGCGCATTGAGGAACACGCTCTCGCGGACGTCTCCCGAACGGTGCGGAATGGCCTGCCACATCTCCTCGGCCGAAAAGACGAGGATGGGAGCCAGCAGCCGGATCAGGCCCGAGAGCAGGAAATACATGGCGGTCTGTGCGCTGCGGCGCGCCGTGCTGCCGGCCGGCTCGGTGTACACCCGGTCCTTGGTGATGTCCACATACAGCTTGGAAAGCTCGGTGGTGCAGAAGTTGCTGATCTCGTGGTAGACGATGTGGAACTCATAATCGTCATACGCCCGGCGCACCTTTGCGGTCAGGTCGTTCATGCAGGAGATGACCCAGCGGTCGATCTCGGGCAGAGCTTCAAAGGGCAGCATGTCGGCATCCGGGTTGAAATCCGACAGGTCGGCGATCAGAATGCGCACAGTGTTGCGGATCTTGCGGTAGGCGTCCGAAAGCTGGCGGAAGATGGGGTCGGACACCCGCACATCCACGCGGTAATCCGACGAGGCCACCCAGAGGCGCACCAGATCGGCGCCGTATTTGGGAATCACATCCGAGGGCAGCACGCTGTTGCCCAGCGACTTGTGCATGGCCCTTCCCTCTCCGTCCACCACCCAGCCGTGGGTGAGCACGGTTTTGTAGGGCGCCACCGGCTCCCTGCCCGCTCCCACGGCGGTGAGCAGAGAGGACTGGAACCACCCGCGGTACTGGTCGGCCCCCTCGAGATAGAGATCGGCCGGCCACTTCAGATCGGGGTTGTCGTGCAGCACCGCGAAGTGAGAGGAGCCCGAGTCAAACCAGCCGTCCAGCGTGTCGGTCTCTTTGGTGAAGTGCCGGCCGCCGCAGTGCGGGCATACAAAGTTGCCAGGCAGCAGCCCCGCCGCATCCCTCTCATACCAGATGTTGGAGCCGTGCGCGGCGAACAGCTCCGAGACCGCATCAATCGTCTCGTCGGTGCAGACCGGCTTTCCGCAGTCCTCACAGTAGAACACCGGAATCGGCAGCCCCCAGTGGCGCTGACGCGAGATGCACCAGTCGGCGCGGTCGCGCACCATCTGCCGGATGCGCTCGCCCCCCCACTCGGGCAGCCACTGTACCTGCCCGCAGGCACGGATGGCGTCGTCCTTGAAGGCCTCCACCGAGCAGAACCACTGCGGCGTGGCGCGGAAGATGACGGGATTTTTGCAGCGCCAGCAGTGCGGATACTCGTGCTGCAGCTCCTCGGAAGCAAACAGTGCGCCGCTCTGCTTCATATCCTCATAAATGGCCTTGTTGGATTCGTCATAACGCAGGCCCGCAAACCTTCCTGCCTCCTCGGTCTGGTATCCCCGGTCGTCCACCGGTACCAGCGGAGGCAGACCATAGCGCCGGCAGGTGACGTTGTCGTCCGCGCCAAAGCCGCCAGCCGTATGCACGCAGCCGGTACCGCTCTCCATGGTCACGTAGTCGGCGCACACC
Source organism: uncultured Clostridia bacterium (assembly GCA_944391805.1). Classification (GTDB taxonomy): domain Bacteria; phylum Bacillota; class Clostridia; order Oscillospirales; family CAG-272; genus UMGS1865. The sequence goes on along the minus strand of CALXUY010000008.1, from coordinate 8,324 downwards.
ACCAGCGAATCCCGGTCGAGGAAGGGATGCCGGGCGGTCATATATTCAAACTCCTGTCCCTTCATGGTCGCCAGAATCTCATAGCTCTCCACGCCGCCGGCCTTCATGGTCTTCTCGCAGAGCGCGCCGGCAACAATATACACCTCTCCGTTCGCGGCCTTTGCCAGCACATAGTCCTCGGCCTGGTTGAGTGCGATGGCCTGGTTGCCGGGCAGCGTCCATGTCGTGGTGGTCCAGATCACAAAATAGGTATTTTCGGGATCGCAGATGCCGGCCAGCTTGCCCTTGTCGTCCGCAAGCCGGAATTTGACGTAAACCGAAGTGCAGGGGTCGGTCTGATATTCGATTTCGGCCTCGGCCAGCGCGGTTTCGTCATGCGGGCACCAGTACACCGGCTTCATACCTTTATAGATATACCCCCGCTTGTACATCTCGCCGAACACCTTAACCTCCCGCGCCTCAAACGAGGGGTTCATGGTCAGGTAGGGGTTCTCCCAGTCGGCCGTGACGCCCAGCCGCCGGAACTGCTCGCGCTGCCGGTTGACAAAGTCCTGCGCAAAGCCCTGGCAGGCCTTGCGGAACTCCGGAATCGACATTTTTTTGCGGTCGAGCTTGTTCTGCTTGATGATCGCGGATTCAATCGGCATTCCGTGGTTGTCCCACCCCGGAATATAAGGCACACGGTAGCCGCTCATCTGCTTGCTTTTGTTGATGAAGTCCTTGAGAATCTTGTTCATCGCGGTGCCCATGTGGATGTTGCCGTTGGAAAACGGGGGGCCGTCGTGCAGCAGAAACAGCGGTTTCCCTGCCGCGCTCTCCTGCATTTTTTCGTACAGCCCGATGGAATCCCAATACGCGAGCATGTCCGGCTCGCGCTGGGGCAGGTTGGCCCGCATGGGGAAATCGGTCGTGGGCAGATTCAATGTGCTGGTATAGTCCTTTGCCATGATTTTCTCCTCAATATAAAAAATATAAGTTATAGCAATTCATAATAATATAAGCAATAAAAGACCTTGAGGCTTCGCCTCAAACTCCACTTAAGAAACTTTTTTGAAAAAAAGTTTCTTAAGAATCTTCAAAAAACTTTCAAAAAGGGGTATATGGTACAGCCGAAATGCTGGATCTGTTCCGGACGCCCCGCCCCCCATCCCGTCCAGCGGGACGGGGGTTCCGCGGCGGCCTGCCTCCTTCGCGGACTCCGGCACCGGATAAAATTTGGCCCAGAGTTACTTTTACCTCGGCTTTATTCCCCTTTGATCCGGTAAATCGTGTTTGCTCAAATGAACGGGGATCGCCATATAATCGTATTCATACTGTTGTTTCGTCAACGTCGTGATCCGTTCCTGTCGTCTCCCGGAGGGCAGGTGCAGGAAAACAAAAAACGCCCCACAGCCCAAGCCATGAGACGGATGCTCTCCGCGGTACCACTCATCTTCGCCGGAACACCCGGCGCACCTCCGGTCGGCCAAACAGCGCTCAACCGTTTGCTTTAACGCAGCATGGACGGATGCGCTTACCACCCGCGGCTTGGGCGCACCGACTCGGAAGGGATACCGATTGAATACAGCAGGCCGCCTGCTCGCACCGCCCGCAGGCTCTCTGCATGTCCGCCGCATTCCGGGTCTTCGTCATTGTCGTTCCAATATAGCATATCACATTTTCGGCGTTTTGTCAAGATCATTTCATCCGCTTTTTCCCTCAAACTTCTATGATATTCTTTGTTTTTTAGAATAAAACCAGTTTTTATTCTAAATTTCATGAATTTTTTTGACAAAAATCGAGCTTTTCACATATGATGGAATGAAGATGCCCGGCAGATGCGGGAATCTTCGGCCCGATGAATCAGAAAAAGGAGATCGCTAATCATGTTCGAAAAAAACCAGCCTTCCGCGATGCGCCGTTCCGGTGACGAGTTTTTGCGCCGGATGAACAGCGGTGATCTGCCCGGAAGAAGCCTCCCTACCATGAACGTTCCCTCCCCCGCGCCCAACGACGGCAGCTCCGGAGCCAACTCCGGCGCCAATTCCAACGGCGCCGGCGGCGCCGGGAACGGCAGCAGCGGCACGGGCTGTGCCGATATGCCATCGCTTGCAATGGTCTACTCCCCGGTTCAGGAGTGGAGAAACCTGCTCGGCCCGCAGGAAGCGCTGTCAAACGGCTCGCTGTTCTGTGAGCTGATCAAGCCCTTTATGGGCCGCAGCATTTACCGCGGATCCCGCTGAAAGGAGGAAGGATCATGACAAACGGAAACAATCACGCCCGCTGCGCACAGCTCCTGCAGCAGATCCGGGAAATTGATTTTTGCATTGTGGAGACCGTGCTGTATCTCGACGCCTATCCCGATCACCAGCAGGCGCTCGAATACTATCATCGCCTGGTGGAGGAGCGCGGCAAAGCAATGGAACAGTACGAAATGGCCTGCGGTCCGCTCACCATCTATGGCAACCAAAGCCAAAACTCATGGGATTGGGTCAAAACCCCCTGGCCGTGGGAAGCGGACGCCGATTGAGGCCACACCATTATTTCAGAAAGGACTCATGAACCGTTATGTGGATCTATGAAAGAAAACTGCAGTACCCGGTCAAGATCAAGACGCCGAATGCGCGCACCGCGCAGATCATCATTTCGCAATTGGGCGGGCCTGACGGAGAGCTGAACGCCAGTATGCGCTACCTGAACCAGCGTTATTCCATGCCCTACCGCGACATCACCGGCATTCTGACCGATGTAGGCACCGAGGAGCTGGCGCACTTGGAGATGGTTGCAAGCATCCTGCACCAGTTGACGCGGAACCTGAGCGAGCAGGAAATTGCCTGCAGCCCGTTCGCAACCTACTTTGTTGACCATACCACCGGCATTTATCCGGTCGCAGCCAGCGGTATGCCGACCACGACGAGCTCGATTGCCGTAAAAGGCGATGTGCTCACCGACCTGAACGAGGATCTGGCGGCCGAGCAGAAGGCCCGCACGACCTACGACAATATTCTGCGGCTGGTAGACGACCCCGATGTACGGGATCCCATCAAATACCTGCGTGCCCGTGAGGTAGTGCACTACCAGCGCTTCGGCGACGCCCTCCGGCTGGCGCAGGACCATCTCGACAGCAAAAACTTTTACGCCACCAATCCGGAGTTTGACCGTTCCGCCTCGAGAAAGTGAAGCGGTCGTTTCGCAAGACAGGAACCGAGCTTCCTGTTTCGGGCAGATATATATAATAAAAGGAAGAAAAAATACAAGGAAGGGCGCGCAAATCCATGATCGGAAATGCGGCGTCCTTCCTTTCAGTTCGTATTAAATATCTTGCTCAGCATGCTTGTTCCTCTCTCCAGTCTGGTATAAACCGTTTTGACCGGAGTATTGGTCAGGGAGGCGATTGTTTCCGCGTCCATATCGTAAAGATAACGCAGAGTCAGCGCATCCCGATAGATCGGCTTCATCTGCCGGATGATCGCGAGCACGCGGTTGTATTCCTCTTTGCTGTGAATTTCATCAATGATATGATCTTCAGAGGACGGCTCGCAATCCAGATCCTCGAAGCTGACCGTATCCTTTTTGGGATATTCTTTTCGTATGTATGTCAAGGTCACGTTTTCGGCCACCGTTTTCATAAACGCCCGAAGTCTCATTTCGTCCCCGTTGACGTCGATCGTATCCACGTATTTTGAGAGACGAATAAAGGCCTCCTGCACCATATCCTCTGCTTCAAAATAGACAATCTTCCATTTTGACAGATGATACTTTGCCACCTTCAGCATATCCTGTGCGTACTTGTGATACAAATATGTGAGTACCTCATGTGACTCCTCCTCAGTGAGCGCTAATATGATTTCTAACATGATCGAGCTCCTTGCATTGATTGTTCCTCTTATTCATCATATCACAAAATTCGCTATTTGTCAACAAAAAATTAGGAGTTTTTCCATTTATAACTGATATTTTTACGTTTTTAATTGAAATAAAGCATCATAATACATAAAAATCATGCAGTATTACATATCATAGCGAAACAAATGTAAACTTTGTGACACGGTTTGGACAAATATGCAATATGCCGTACAACTCGGACCTGGTTGTGGCGTCTCCGGAAACCGGAGCCGCACATTCGCTGCGGAACAATCATAGCCGTGGTGGAAAAGAATCGGGATTGGCGGAACAGCGGGATGCTGCGGGCGCGATGATGGATGATGCAGCAGTGTCAGGGGGCTGGGGATTGATGACGCGGTGATACGGCGCGCCACTGGGCAAAACATCGAGAAGCGGCGCTTTCGCGTGGCCGGGCGGAGCATCAGAGGCGCGGTGCTTTCGGCGCGCGGCTGGGCGGAACATCAGAGCGGGGGTGCATTCGGCGCGCGGGTGGGTGTTGAATCCGAGCCGAGGGGCTTTTGGCGCGCGAGCGGGCGGGACTATCGGGGTCGGGCGCTTTCAGTGTACGGCCGGGCAAAATGGACGGGACATCGGAGTGGGGGTGCATTTGGCACGCGAAACGCGGTGCTTATAAAATATTAGAAGATAGGACAGGAACGGATGTGCTTTCGGCGCGCAGCCGCCCGGGCGGAGCAGCGCGGGGCCGGGGCATATTCGGCGCGCGGTTGGCTGGCACATCGGAAGTGCGGTGCTTTCGGCGCACGGCTGGGTGGAATATCACAGACGCGGAACTTTCGGCGCGTGGCTGGGCACAGAATCGAAGCCGCGCATTTTCCGCGCGGGGGCGGCTGAAACATTCGGCACGCGACATGTTGCATCCGATGCGCGGCTGGCAGATGGGCGGAATATCAAAGGCGAAGCGCCACCCGATTGGGGCAAAATTGAGGAAAAAACAGGTGCTGTGACACTGCCGACAAGGCTTCTGTGTTGGAGGTCATTTGTTAAATAATTTGTAGATTTTTGTCATTCTTCAAAAAATTGACATCATTATGAACGAAATTTTGCATTAAAATATCCATATTGTGCCTGAATTTTATAAAATTACATTATTTTGGCAAAACATCTTGATTTTTTTGGAAAATTGTATTATAATATTTGGCGTCCTGAAGAATTTTTCTTGAAAATGAGGTAATGGATTATAGGGAATTATGAATAACTCCCAAATTTGAGAGAGGGGGATGGCAAGATATGGATGACCGCACACTGGCATATCTCAAGCAGGCACTGTTGGAAGTTCAAATCCAAGAACTGGAAGAAATCCTTGCGCTTTATCCAGATGACATCCCGGTATCGCGCAAGCACAAACGCGCAATGCGGCGCATCCTGCGCGACAGACGCCGTGCAGCGCGCAACAGAATCATTGCCATTGTGGTTGCCGCAGCGCTTACGCTGTTGGTCGGTTGCTCGGTTTACGCAAACCGGAGAAGGATAGCGGATTTTATTGAAGAATTATTTGATACTCATTCAAAGGTTCTGACTTTTGATGACAGCAACGGCAAGGAACAAATTGAAGAGGAGTACACCTTGACCTTTGTGCCCGAAGGATATGTTTTGGAATCGAATACTGCCAATCCGCTATTTTGCATTGAATATTGGGTAAAAGATTCCCAAAAAATTATTTTTGAGCAACAGATTTTAAGTGCACGTTATTTATATGATACAGAACATGGTGAAGATTTCCAATTAATAACTATTGGTGCAATTGAATTTTACTATCGAGAAACATTTGGAACATCTTACTATATCTGGGCAGATGAAAATTATTTTTACAGCATCCAGTTCAGTGAAGATTTTTCGGAAGAGACCGTTATGCAGATGATAGACGGAATTAAAATAAAATCATAAAAAATTTTGAAAATTTTGAAGAACTTAGTTTGTCTATATAGTATTAGCAATACGAGAGAGCCTTGTTGTAAAAATTTTAGGAGTACGAAATGAAGAAAGTTGTTGTATTGTTGTTGACCGTTGCCACTCTGGTTTCCTGCATGGCCATTTATCCGTCGGCAGATGATTATGGGATTGAACCATACTATAATAATGTAGGTCGAGTAGGCATAAGTTTTAATATCACTCCTTCCGGTCTTGCATGTGTCGGCGTTACATACACCGGTGCTGAGGGGCTTCTGAGAGAAGCCAAATGTGAAATCTATCTGGAAAAGAGATTTCTTGGTTTGTTCTGGAACAGAGTGGACATCGGGGTAACCGATGATGTATGGGTCGATTATTTAAATTCCGTCACCGGTAATTTTTACCATGAGTTTCAGCTTTCTGATACCGGTACATACAGAGCCGTCTTCAAAGTGACCTTTTACGGCAATAATGGCATGAACGATGTAGTAGAAGAAGAAATCGATCAAAAATACTCATAAATTGTACATCGTTCGCCAAACCCGGTTGTAACACACAACCAAGACAGACTTCAATTTGCTTATAGGACGGCTTCCCTCTGTTGGAAGCCTGAATATAAAATCCATGAAAAGGGGGTGATTACGATGGGGATGTACCAATATCGGGCAATTCTGAAAAAGGGGTTCTCTCAAGATATTGGATCATTTGAATCCTTCGGAATTCAGGCGGTGTTGGAAGCATCCAATACGGTTGTGGAAACCGTGTTTGATGTTTCGACAGATGGCACATTCGTCCAGCGCATTGTTGATTTGAGCAATCAACTGGAACTGGATCCGATTCATTTGCCGGACGTTGTTGAAGACGCACTGTGCGAGCAGTGAGTCTTTGAACAACAGTCATGTCAGTTCGATTTGGGGATGAACCTCTCGGCAAATGACGGGGAAGGGCATGCCCGGATTCTTTCCGGTGCTGCACTTCTCCAACAAACAAAACACCGTTGGGATCATACACCGATCCCATCCCAACTCAATGCCCGCGCCAAGGTGGGTATTGAGTTGGTAAACCTCCGTACCATCAACCGCAAACGGCATCTGCGCCGCACGCGGTTGTTTTTTTATATCCCGCGCACCGTGGCCCGCTGCCTGCCGCCTGCCGCCTGCCGCCTGCCGCCTGCCGCCTGCCGTGTTTCCGGCTCTTTTCAGCCGCACAACGGCTTTGCCCTGCCCTCCTTTTCGTGCAGATTTTGAAAGGCGCGCGGGGAAAACTTTTGCAAACGGTTTCCGCGCAAAGTTTCCGGGATACGAGCGAACCGAGGACTGTCCGCCCAGCTCCGGCCTTTGTCTCACTCCCTGTTTCAGATTTTTGAAAGGGGCGCGGGGAAAACTTTTGCAAAAGTTTTCCCCACAAAACACGGTTGCATGCTGTGCGCTTGAAAGCGATGAACGGATGCAGGAGATTGGGCGCGCTTGGCGTTCGATGCCGGGGAACCCGGCGCGGGACGCCTTGCTAAAGTTCCAAAAGACGGGACATGCGATTTCATGTTCGGTGCATAGCATGGATCCAAAAACCGGGGGCAGGCGTTCGAGTTTGGGCACGCTTGGCGTTCGATGCCGGTAAATCGGCGCGGGACGCCTTGCCGAAGTTCCAAGGGATAACAAGCAGGGACATACTGTTTTTTGTTTCGCACACAGCACATTTCAGGTCTTTTCGACACGTTATAACAATTCACATTAAGTTGAGCAAATGCGATTTGCAAGTCCAAAGGGAAATAAAGCCAAAGTAAAAGTTATTTTCAGCTCAATTTTATTCGGTGCCAGAGTCCGCGGAGGCGGTAAACCGCCGTAGAACCAGCAAGCCGCTGGCGGGTTACTGGGCGGGGCGTCCGGAATGTCGCTAACTTCATTTCTGTATAAAATACCCCCTATTGAAAGTTTTTGAGGATTGTTAAGGGACTTTTTTCCTTGGATTATAATAGTAAGTGCAACGAGTAGAAAAAGAGGGGCAAAAAGGGAAAAAAGGATTGCAACTCACTGAAAAAACCTTTATAATGGTAAATGACGAGTAAACCAAGAAAGGAAAATCCAATGAGTTGCTACAAACATTTTACCACAAAAGAGAGAGAAAGTCTCAGTCTGTCGAAAAAGTCACCATAAAAGGTGGCATATTTGCTTAAAATATGATATAATAGAAGCAGAAAAAGACAGGTGGTGAAGAGATGATAAGCAAGGGGCAAAACGGAAGAGACGTAATAGCAATGGTATGGTTGGAAGGCCTTGTGCCGAAGGAACATCTGCTCAGGAAGATTGATGCTGCAGTAGATTTTGACAAGCTCTACGAGATGGTAGAAGATCTGTATAGCGAAGACAAAGGGAGACCGAGTATAGATCCTGTAGTGCTGGTGAAAATGGTGCTGATCCAGCATCTGTGGGCCTGTCAAGAATTTTGTGTAAACGAAATTAAAACATTTGAAAAAAGCATCGAGAATGATGTCGATTTGTGTCGTTTTTCTTGCTTATGTATCCCACCCGGTTCCCCACAGGAGATCCAGCTTG
>CALXUY010000007.1 GCA_944391805.1 uncultured Clostridia bacterium | reverse complement strand
TCTTTTTCGCCAAACTTCACAAATCTCCTTGTCAATAGATCCACTATTGCCTGCGTCAATTTGGTTTGTTTGACGAAAAATCTGACGGCAGATTTGCGCAGTCAGAATTGTGCGGTGTTGCCTTAAGACGGATATATATCTTCAAACCACTCTTCGGGAGCGGCAATGAGGTTATCGGCGCCGGAAGCCGTAACAATATCGCAGCACATGCAGTCACTCAAAAACAGTTCGGGATGGATATAACCCTGTTTCATGCTTCCCTCCTCATGCTTCCACAAGCGAAAGGATGCGGTTGATCACCGCATTGTCGGTCATACCGTCCGCATACGCGGCCTTGGCCACATCATAGAGCGAGCGGGAGTTGACCTCCTGATTGTAAACGGTATAAATGGTATGCTCAGAGCCGTCCGCAAAATGCACGGTAAAGTAGGCCATTGCAGAGAGTGCCGTTGTAAAGCCCTCTTTGGTTTCGGGAATAGCGTACATGGCCACCCGATACTGCCGGGCGCCGTCTGCAGTCTCCTCGGCCCACTGATCCACGGGGACCCTGACATAGTCGGTTTCCACCATACCGGAAACGTCAAAGCCGCCGAACACCTTTTTGGTGGGGGCAACAATCATGCCGAACTCGACATTTTCGTCAATGTCCAGCAGCTCCCGGTACAGCTCATCCGAAACCTGTGCGGTAAAACGAATGCCATACGGATCCGCCGTGCGGATGGAGGCGCCGTCCAGCAGGGCAAAATCAGCAGCGTTGTAGCCCACTGCGCGGAAAGCCGCATCGTTGACGGCACCGGCATTGGTGTAGCTGCTGCCCACCAAGCCTACTCCCTCCAGCGCGTAGCCGAGCAGACGGGTCTGCTCGCCAAGCAACACCTCCGGAAGACCAACGCCATTCCGGAGCGCGGCGGCGTTGGCAGTGTAAACCGCTCCCGCGTCATGAACCGTCTGATTTTCATTGATAAAGACCGAACCGGCCAGCGTATCCTCCAGCCGCAGAACTGCGCCTTCCGCCAGATGGATCGTACATGCGGGATCGGATTGCGCGTAAATCACCATCCCCTTTTGGGCAGCACTGTAAACCAGCGTGGAGGCGCCGTCCACACGGATGGTGCGATTGTAGCCATCGGATTTGCCTGACTGCACGGCATACGTGTGCGTGGAATTGCCGCGGTTGACCAGCGCAGACCCCTCAATGCTCAGCGTGATGTGCACCTTTTCACGCAGCAGGATGGTCTCCTCGGCGTTGTTCGCCGTAGTCAGTTGACTGTTGCGGAAGGTAACGGTTGCGGTGGAATCCGCCTTGTAGTCATTGCGGGTACCGTTGATCAGCAGTCCTCTGTTTGCGATGGCCGTGACGTTCTCCAGTGTCAGTTGGTCGTCCTCCCCCGTGGGATTGAACTCCAGAAGCTGGTTGACCGAATAGCAGTAGATATTTTTGAGTGTAAAGCCGGAGGCCAGCACCTTGATGGCATAGCTCTGGTTGGTGAACAGATCAAAGCCGTTCCCGTCAAACGTGACGTTCGCGGCATCCACCACAATCTGCCCGCCGGAGGTATACCGGTAGCCGCCCTGAATCATGGTGACGGTCTCTCCCTCGTTCGCGGCCTCGAGAGCGGTTTTGAGATTGTCGTAATAGGTATCCCCGATGCGGAAATACTTGCCCGCGTCGGCCTGCGGGTCGCGCACCGGCGGCTCAGCGGATGCCCTTGCGGCAAAGCGCACCTCGCCCTGCGCCAGCGCGTCGGCAAAAACCCGCCCGGTCTGAACCACGGTATCGCCGGATACAAATTCCGGCTCCGCTTCCTCATTTCCCGCAAGTGTGACCTCCGGCAGCGTCACACCGGTCTGCGCGGCGATTTCGGAGAGCACATAGGTGCAGCCCGCATCCCGCACGGTCATGGCGCGGTCAGCCGCTCCCGCATAGGTGAAGAAGCGGGTATCGTTGGAGCTTTCATCGTCAATGCGCAGTTGGCTGCCCTCCAGCAGGTTCAGCGTGACATTGGCAGAGGGATTGCTGCTGTTGGCCTGATTGTGCACACAACTGATCGTATCACCGGCCGAATAGGCCCGCGCCGCGCCGATGACAGAACCGCTGCCCAGATTGATCTCCACATTTTTCCCGGTGTTGATGTAGATGGTGGCGTTGTTGCCCATATTTCCGGCCTGTGTTTTGGCGTCTGTGCTCTTGAGCAGCGAGGTATTGTTGAGATTGACCGTCCAGTTCGCCTTGCCGTAAACGGCCAGAATGGGGTCAAATCCGGCGGTACCCGTGTGGAAGAGACTACAGTCCTTCAACGTAACGGTATTGCTTGTATCCTCCCCCTCGCCGGGAGAGGCGTTCTGAATCTGCAGATTCATAAACAGCCCGGTTGTGAGATTGGCTGTGACGTTCTCCATCACCACGGTCTGCCCGGTGGCGCGCACGCGGAAGCCGTGTGTGCCGCTCACGGTCAGATTCCGGAAGGTCAGCGTGGTGCCTGCCGGCGCCGCAAGAAACCAGAGATATGCGCTGCCGGTGACGGTGTGCCCGCCGCCGTCCACGGTCACATTCTTTTCGATGGCGAATTGGTTTTGCTCTCCGGAGGCATCGTAATCCCCGAGCAGGGTGATCGTGTCCCCGGCCTCGGCAGCCGCGACCGCCTCGTTCAGCGTGGCAAAGGTTCCGCCCGTGGATTCCACGCGGAACATTTCATCAGCTCCGGCTGCGGTCAGCGGAAGCCAGACGGATACAACCATGAGCAGGGCAAGCACAAACGATAGTGATTTTTTCATGTCTGTTCTCCTTTTCTGATTGGGTTTCGGGATGGTGCGAAGGGGGCCGGCATACTCATCCGGCAGGGTTCAGATACGCGGTGTCGGTCTCATAAACCGAGATGATCACCTCGTCCCCGGCCAGCTCGGCGGTCACGATTCCGCCGCCCGCGAGAAAGACGTTTTCGGGGGCAATCTTCCCGGGGTCAAAGAAATACTCATTGATGGGGAGCTTTGTCAGATCCAGGCCGTCGAACAGGAAGGATCCGGCCGGCCAAAAGGCGTATTCGGGAGCGACCAGCGAGTAAAGCGCGGTTCCGCAGCCGTTCACGCCGTGGTGCGCGATCTGCAGGAAGTCTGCGCCGAGCGTTTCGGCCGAATAGAGCCTGCGCAGGGTTCTGTCCTCCAGCTCTCCGCAGTCTCCGAGGAACAGGAAGCGTCGCCCCTCGGTCTCAACGGTAAACACCAGGCTGCAGTTGTTGTAATATTCCAGCCGGTACGGCTCCAACAACTCCAATCCGCAAAGCATTGTGACAGTTGCATTTCGGATATAAAAGACCTGCCCGGCGTGCGCCTTGATGCGCATAGAATCCTTGTAATGCTCGCTGCGCAGAGCCGCCGCAACCTGAGCGCGCTTGTCCCCGCCGCCCGCGGCCGCCTGCGCTTCGGACGGAAAGTTGAAAATGAACCGCTCCACCGTCACCCGGTCGGCATACTGGCTGGTGAAGGACGGGAAGACCCCGACATGGTCGTTGTGCGCATGGGTGAAGATCCATGCCGCCACCACCAGCCGCTCCGGGTCAGGTGCCTGCCTGCGCATGGTCTCATAGATGCGCTCGGCATCTCCGGCATCCCCGTGCCCGCCGTCGATGATGAGAAAGCTGCCGTCCTCCAGTCGCATCACATAGCACATGCCGTTGAAATCGCTCTGTGTGGTTGCTCCGGACGGATGATACAGGCCGATCTGTGTGAGCATGGTGGTCGTGACCCCCGGTGTATAGACGTTGTCGGCCTCCTTCCCCGGCAGCGCGGTCATGCTCAGCGGCTCGATCAGAACAAACAGCTTTTGCAGCCCCGGCGCATAGGTGACGGTGACAGCATTGGTCCCGTCGGTGCGGGTCTGAAACCGGTTGTCCTCGATGCTGCTCTCGGTATACAGCTCGTAGCCGTCAGCCGCGAGCAGCCCGGCATAGGTCTGAAAATCCGCGTCGCCGGCCTGTGAGAACACCAGCTCCCAGCAGTTGTCTCCGGCGTCGATCACATCCGGCTCGACGTCCGGGAGCACCGGCAGCGCCGCGAGCAGATCATTCGCCGCTACCCGCACCGAAAGATCGGTTGGCAGGCAGAGCGTATTCTCCTGCCGGTGCTGGCTCAGGGCGGCAAGCAGCCTGGTGACGGCCGAGGCAAGAGAGGAATCGTCAGTGCCGGCCACCACAACCTTGTTCCCCACCACGGCAACGGCTCCTTCGCCATATCCAAGCGTTGCGTAGATTTCGGCACTCTCGGGATAATTGGTGCGGCCGATGAGAATTTCCACTGCGGCGGCATCGTGCTCCTCGCCCGCCCGGAGCCAATCGTCTCCGACAGACGGGCGGACGTCCGTCATCTTCTGTATCGACTGTGCAAGGCTGTTCGCCCGCTCGATGACCGTGCCCTCGGCCTCCAGCGCGTATACAATTCCGGCCGCCACGTCGTCTTTGACAATATTCAGCCAGCCTCCAGGTTCCTCTCCGGTCTGCGCCTCCCCCTCGCCCGAGGTGAGGCCGGCAGAGTCCTGATCACCGGAGGGAGAATCGGGCTTGCATCCGCCCAACAGCAAGGAGAGTGCAAGCAGCAACAGCACGGTCTGAAGAAACGGACGATGCCAGTAAACGTGTTGCTTCATGGGTTCGCCCGCCTCAATCAATAGTGCGTCATGAGCCATTCGTCAAAATCGGCGAGCAGCTCGTTGAGGTGCTGGGCATTCTCGGCAAAAGCGGTCGTAACCTCCCCCTTCTGCTGGAACACGCCTCTCCAGATCACGTTGCGGATGTTGCCGTTTACATTCATATAAACGTCGGCAAAATCCCACCGGGTGCTGGCAAGCACCAGATCAAATACCTGCCCCGACTCGGAATCCTGCAGGTAAATGTATTTTACAATCTTTTCAAAATAGTAGGGCCGCACCGTGCGGTAGCTTTCGGAACAGAGCAGCTCCAGCACCGCGCTGACCATTTCGTAGTTCTGCCGGGAATGGTACATCACGGACATCACATTGTGCGCATCCTGCACGCCGCTGTAGTATTCCTCCTGATCGGCGTCGGCCTTGGGCACCGGGAGCAGACCATATTTATCGGTCATATCCCGCATCTGTGCGTTGCCGGAGGCGTAATGATAGATGACGTCGATGTTGAACAGCGCCCGCCCCTCGGTGAACATATCGTAGTTTTCCTGGGAGGTGGTGTGCATATAAACCCCCTCGGAATACATCAGGGTCTGCAGCTTACTCATGGTTTCGGAGAGCTTTTCCAGCCCGGTTCCGGTCACCAGCGAATGTGTGCCGTCCTCGGCGGTCTGCGTCATCCAGCAGTCAAAGCTGTAGAGAATGCCGTCGCTCGCCTCGCTGCCCCGAATGGTGGTCAGCCCATAGAAATCCTTGGACGGATCGTTCAGGCCTCTGTCCTCATGCACATCGCGCACCAGCTCATAAAAGAACTCATAGGTCCAGTCCCCGTCCAATACGGTTTGGTAGAGGCCGGTGATGCCTCTGGCATCACATTGCGTCTGGTTGAAATAGGTGGTAATGGTGCGGTCGAATACCGAAAGATTTACATCCCCCACCACCATAAACAGCTTTCCAAAGGCCTCGGCCGCGGAAATGTAGTTCTGGTTCCAGTATTCCTTGTCCAGATTCAGATACGTGAGCCTGCTGTCGTAGAGATTGATGTAATTTTCAAGCAGATTGGGATTGGCTGCGTAAGCAGAATAATTGTTAACAATATCAATGCCGCCAAGACCGGATTTGCCCACATTGATGATGCGCTGATTGATGGTTTCGCATCGGTTGCCTTCATCCTCGATGATAAAACGGAAAACCACCCCCAACTCATCCTGCACCGCTTGGTTCCGCACAAAAATTTCGTTGGAAAGCGCGTCGGTGGCCTCGTCACTGGTCCACTCACGGCAATACTGCTCCCCGGAACGGACCAGAATGTTGACGGTTTCCCCTCCATAATCCAGATCCTCCGGAATCTCGTTGTCAATCACAGTCTGTCCCCACTCGTCTGTCTCCTCCCCCGAGCCGGTTCCACTATCCCCGCCGGAATCGGCAGACGGAGAAGTCTCGGCCGGAGCATCCGGTTCGGTTCCGCAGGAGGCCAGCGCCAGCAGCATCACCACCGCCAGCAGAACGGAAATCCATTGTTTCATGTTTGACACCTCATTCTTTCATAAATTGATGATCATGATTATCTATCATTGGCTTGGCGAACGGATCCTGATTTCACGGGTACGGAAAGCTGCCACTCACCCCCCTTTTTTGCGGATTTGTGAAATCGGGAAGCCATACGCGGGAAATCTTCCACCCTTCCCCGCTCCGCCGACAGGCATGCGATGGATTACAGCATGACAACGGCGTCCCCATGGTAAGCCGGAATCACCTCTGCGGCCATGCGTTCGGCAAACAGGCGGGGGACATAACCGGCCCGCAGCTCGCGGACATACCGATCCCCCGAGGCGGAAATGGGAATCAGCACGGTGGGAGCCGCTACCTTTGCATAAAACGCGGCGCTGCCGCCGTTCAGACCGTGATGCGCAAGCTGGCAGACGTCGCTTTTCAGCTCGTCCCAGAAGCGCCAGCACACCGGGTTGAGGCTGCGCTCATATGCGTCTCCGGTGATCATCACCCTGCGGTTGGGGCCGATGATCTGAAACACCAGGGAGAGCTCGTTCGGATCCTTCAGTCCGTCATGATCCTCGGGGGTAAAAAAGAAGCGCAGGCCGATTCCGTCAATGTCCAGCCTCATACCGGTGTGCGGCGTGAGCACCGGAACCGCAAGGCGCCCGGCGAGCGACCGAACCGCCAGCAGATCCCCTTCGATGGAGCGTCCGCTGCCCGGCAGAATCGGGCTTTCCGGAAGCTGAAAGCAAAGCTGCTCGATACACACCTTCTCACGCAGCTCGGGATCCGCCGCAATGGAGGCAAGCGCGAGATAGTGATCCCCATGCGGATGCGTCAGAATCCAAAGCGCCACACGCGGCACATCCTCACCGGAGAGCCCCT
Organism: uncultured Clostridia bacterium; assembly: GCA_944391805.1. GTDB lineage: Bacteria > Bacillota > Clostridia > Oscillospirales > CAG-272 > UMGS1865. Next base: position 55,685 of record CALXUY010000007.1, on the reverse strand, counting down.
GCATGGTCCGCAACAGATGCGGCACATCCTCGGCATAGCCGCCGTCGATGGCAACAAAGCGGTTGCCCGCCGTGTGGATCAGATAAGACATACCGGCTGCCTGCCAGCCGAACTCGCCATTGAACCTCGATTGTATGGTGCAAAGCTGCAGCATTTTTTCCCGTATCATATCCATATGTAATCGGCCGATGCAGAGGCCGAATCTCCTTTCTATTCCGCTCAAGGAACGGTTTTATATGAAGCCGATTGCAAAACGATATTAGTATAAAAGCAATCAATCAACCGAAAGTTTTTACAAATTTTGTATTTGTGATTCTTTTGCAGATAAAACACTGATCATCCATATGTTTGTGAATAATCAATATATTTCGCCTTTTTTATTGTACAATATATTAACGAATTTTCCAATACAAAAAATAACCAATATTTCCATTCAATCAGGTAAAAAACAATCAATTCCAATCTCAAATTCCGTCTGTCATTGCAGAAACGCTTTTGAAACAGTCTTTGCCATATATGGCTCATCTGGCATCCGATAAACAAAAAAAGGATACGCATTACCGATCAGGTATTGCGTATCCGTCTGCCGGACTGTATATTTCTTGTATGATTCGGCTCTCTTTGTCAATCGGACAACCGTGCTGCCAAAGCCGGTGGCTCGGTTTCAGCAGCACGGGCAGCGTGCGATCAGCAGTGCATAACCGCGCGGCTTGCCAAAGGATACCCGCACGCCGGCATCAGAGAGCGTAAAGCGCACGTCCGTATTACTGGCGAGCAGCGCCGGAGACTGCAGGCCGTGCTGCGGCAAGGCGAAGCAATACTCCCGTTCCTCGGTATTCTCCCGGAACAGCAGCAGATAGACCGTCTCCCCGCTTTGGACATAAAAGCCGGAAAAGGAGCGCCCTGACGGCTTTTCTCCGATCGGTGAGACATCCGCCCTGCCCAGCGTGTCGCGGTGCTGCCTCCAGACCGGCATCAGGCGTGCCAGCTCATCACGGCGGGGCTTGGAGAGAAACTGCATTTCCATCCAGAACAGCGGATTGGAAAGCATCACTGCGGCAAACAGGTAATCCATATCATAGTGTACGGGCGCAAACGGATCATCCGGTGCGTAGCACTCCCGATTCAGATCGGGATTGACCAGCTCAAACTGGAGCCTGGAGGCAGGCAGCACACGGGACAGCATCCACAAATTGCGCAGTACACGGTGCGGGAAGGCGTTGCCGGAGGCGGTATAACGGTTCTCCGCAAATATGCTGCCGTATTCCGCTCCGCACAGATACCCGAGACGCTTACCGTTGGTCACATCCAACTGCACAGAAACATCCGGACCGAAAGCATAAATTCCGCGCAGCAGCTCCAGCATCCGCCCGACGCCCCGTTCCGATTCAATGTGAATCATATCCAGCTTGAAATAGCGGATTCCCCATTCCAGATAGGCATGTCGCAGCACGGAAAGGTCACGCTCCAGCAAGGCAAACTCATTCCTGCTGTCCGGCGCAAACCACAGCCCCATGCGGATCCCCTTCTCGGCAGCATAAGCCGTCAGAGGGGCGATCCCGTCCGGAAAGCGCCCGGTGTGCAGCGACCAGAAATCACCGATGAACATTCGGCGGCCGCTTTCATCCCGCAGTGAGAGATCCGCAGTGCTGCCGGTCTGCCAGCCGTCATCGATCTGCACAATATCCACCCCAAGCGCATGCGTCGCGTCGATCTCCCAGCGGATAAAGTCCTGGTTAACACGGCTCCATCCGTTCCGGTCTCCCCAGGTGTTGGACATGGAATACAAACCGGAGGGCTTGTGCAGATGGCGGAGATAGTCCCGGCAAAGCCGCTCGCACGCTCCAATCCGGCAGAATCCGATGACAACGCCGCAGCCGCCCGCATCCAGAACGGCCTGTCCCCGCTCCACCCGAAGGGCAGGCAGATAAAAATCCGGAGCCTTTGCCATCAGCATCACCGCACTGCCGTCCTGCCGGTTTTCAAGGAAAAACAGGTGCCCCTGCAGCATTGGGGCTTTGCCGTTGAACAGATGACAGGTCTGTTCTGTGAAAAAGGTATCGGTTTCGTCGGTTAAGGTATACAGGCGAATGGCCCGGATCAGCCAATGCTCGCCGCGCAGAGGGAACGAATGGACGGCGTTGACGGAAAGCTCCTCCACCACAGGCAGCCCCGGCCAGATACGGAAGCGCCGTTCGTCCTGCTGATCCACCGCGCGGGCAACTACCGACAGAAACGGCTCAGAAAGCCCCTCCAGATTCTCCTGTGCTGCCTGTACGGTAAAGCGCCCCTCAACCGTATGAGAGAAGAGGCGGTTCCCCAATACGAGCCGGCTTGGCTCGGCAATGGCATAGCATGATGCTGTGATCGGTTTCATCAAAAGATTCTCCTTTGTCATAGAGCGGCTCCGCCGATTCCGGCGAAGCCGCGTGATGTTTTTATCGATGCTTACGGTTCGCCGCCCGATGATTTCTGTTCGTGACGGCAAATGCCGCTGTGCCGGCAGTCAACAATATCAGGCAGATTCCACCGACTGCGGATTGGCAGCCATCCTCTCCGGCCGGCTCGGACGGTGCAGTGGTGTCGGGAGCCTCCGTATCGTTCCGGCCGGCTGTGGTGTCGTTCGGACCGGTGGTGCGCTCCGGCTCTGTTTCATCATCCGTCTGCGCTTCGGTCGTCTGTTCAGGCGGATTTTCTCCCTCCGGCTCGCCGGGGGAATCATCCTGCTCATAGTCGGGTATCACATCCGGAAGCACCCAGGAGGCGTCCTCCTCACCGGACCTTTCCTGATTGTCGGTCAGCGTCGGCTCGCTTCCCTCGTTGCCTGCGTTTATCCCGAGAATCTCCGACGAAACCGCGTTGGGCAGATCACTCTTCAGTTCGCCGTAGTTGATGCAGTTCTGCACGGTGGTCTCGCTCGCGATCACATGCACCGCTCCGACAATGCCGCCGGTCAGACCGCCGGTCAGCGTCCCATTGTTGATACAGCCGTCGATCCGCGCGGTCTGCCCTGCCGCCGCAGGGATGCTCCGCGCAACAATGCCGCCGACCGCATTCCATGCGTCTCCCACCTTATCGCTGGAGGTGCTCACGTCCCCGGCGTTGCGGCAGTTGATGATTTCCAGAGTTCCCTGCATATAGCCGCCGATGCCGCCGGCCGCGCCCGCACCGGTCACCGGCCCGGCGTTTGTGGTATTGACAATGCGCAGCAGCGTATTGGCGCTGCCGGGATACTGCCCCACAACGCCTCCGGTATAGTTTTTGCCGTTGACCGCTGCAAGGCTGAGGCAATTTTCGATGGTATTGCTGCCGTTCGCCCAGCCGATGATGGAACCGGTGCGGTTGTCGCCCGCCGTGCCGCTGTAGGTAAAGGAGCAGTCGGAATTGAGAATCAGATTTTTGATGGTGGCTCCCTTGGTGATGCCGAACAGACCGGTCACTGCCACCATATCCCCGCCGGTTTTGTTTTCATAGACCAGATTGCTGATGATGTGCCCCTGCCCATCCAGCGTTCCGGCAAAATACTTGGATGGATTGGAGTTGCCGGTGGCGGTATCCGGCCCGATTGGCAGCCATTCCACCCCGCTCATGTCAATGTCCTTGGTGATGTAAAAGGTGACGCCCTCAAAGGTATAAAAATCGTTTTTCACGGCGTTGGAGAGCCGTACCAGCCCCTCGGCGCTGTTGATTTTGTACGCGTCCTCCTCTGGGTGTTCATCCAGCGACAGAATGTTATAGACCTCATCGAGGTCGGCTTTGACAACGCGGTCAGCCGAAAAACCGACCGTATCGTCGGGCTCCTCGGCGGCCGACACGGCAAGACAGAATGCCGAGAGCAAAAGCATTGCGGAAAGCAACAAACTGATGGCTTTTTTCATGATGTTTCATCCTTTCTGTTTGATTGGGTTATGGGAGAAGCTCCGAAAGTGCATCCGAATCGCCGAGGCCCTTTTCCTCGGCTACAAGACCTGAGGCGGTGATCAGATCGTCCGCGACGTGCAGCAGCTCCAACTGCGGAGATTGGTAATGCAAGGTGTTCCCTCCTTTCTGTAGGCAATGCCGGATTTCGCCCGGCGCAGGTAAACCGAAGTGCTCAAAACAGGTCGCTTACGGCAAAGGTTGCGCTCTCACCGTACACGGTTTCTCCCTCCTGCGTCACCGCAAACGCGCGGACGGTGATTTGCATATCAAAATACGAGCGGTCAATGTCGGTAATCGAATAGGTGGCAAAATAGGCGGAGGTCGGAGCAAACATCACCTGCGGGCGGTAGTTCACCAGCGCCTCTCCGTCCGTGCCGGCAATACTCCGGTAGACGGTTGTGCTGCCCCTCCGGATTTCATCGGTCGCCTCTCCCCCGGCAGGCTGCAGAACGAATACAAAGCCGATCTCCTGCCATGCATCAAGCTCCGCATTCACACTGGTGACCAAACGCAGCGAGGTGGATTCGGATTGATCCGTCGTTCCGGCCGTAACCTGCGCACACACCTGCAGCATTGCCGAAAGCAGCGTGCGGTCGCTTTGTCCGGCTTTCTCCTGATTGCCGGTCAGAACCGGGGAGGAGCCGTTGTTGGCGGCATTTTTGCCGATGATCTGCCCCGAAACCGCATCTGCAAGACTGCTTTCCGTTTTGCCGTAGTTGGTACAATTCTGAACGGAGGTCTCGCCCGAGGCCAACTGCACCGCGCCGATGATACCGCCGGTCAGGCCGCCTGTGAGCGTTCCGTTGTTGACACAGCCGTCAACCAGGTTTTTCTGCCCTGCTACACGGATGTCACGGGCCACAATTCCACCCACGGCCTGATACACATCCCCAACGGCAGTGCTGGCGGTGCTCACATCCCCGGCGTTTCGGCAGTTGACAATTTCCAGCGGGCCTTGCATATAGCCGCCAATACCGCCGGCCGCTCCTGCACCGGTCACCGGTCCGGCGTTTGTGGTATTGACAATGCGCAGCAGCGTGCTTGCGCTGCCGGGATACTGCCCCACAATGCCTCCGGTATGGTTTTTGCCGTTGACCGCAGCGAGGCTGAGGCAATTGTCGATGGTATTGCTGCCGTTCGCCCAGCCGATGATGGAGCCGGTGCGGTTGTCGTTCGCCGTACCGCTGTAGGTAAAGGAGCAGCTTTCATCCAGGATCAGATTTTTGACAGTGGCCCCCTTGGTGATGCCGAACAGACCGGTCACTGCCACCATATTCCCCCCGGTTCTGTTTTCATAGACCAGATTGCGGATGACGTGCCCCTGCCCATCCAGTGTTCCGGCAAAATACTTGGGCGGATTGGAATTGCCGGTGGGCGTATCCGCACCGATGGGAAGCCAATCGAGTCCTGTCATGTCCACATCGCATACGAGATAAAAAGTGATCCCCTCAAGCGTGTGCTCCTGCTCAACCAGCTCGGAGAGGCGCAGCAGCCCTTCGGCACTCGCAATGCGGTAGGCAGGCTGAATCGCTTCCGTCTGAAGCGTCAGAATATCCGGCAGCGCGGAAGTGTCGGCGCTCTCCACCCGGTTGATCGAGAACCCGACCGGCTCTGCCGACGCGGGGGCGGCTGCCGCGGCAGGAGACACAAACATTGTCATCAGCATTAAGATTGAAAGCAATAGGCATACATACTTTTTCATGTCTGTTTTCCTTTCTGATTGTTGTATTGGGGTGCGGGAATGGGGTGCGCCTGGCCGTGCGGTGTCGGGAGTTGTCACCGCAGCTTCATCCAACCGCATATCCCCTCTGTTGGCTCCGGAGAAAGCCGCACCGTTTTCACTCGATCACATCCTGGTAAAGCATTCCGTCCCTTTCCACCAGCGGGATCAGAGTCAGGGCGGTATCGTCCCCGCTGTTTGGCGTGTGAATGGCAAGGTACATCCGGCCGCCAAAGTCGGTGAATATCATACCGTGGCCCCCTTCGGTAGCGCTGTAAACACTGCTGCGGTCCCCGGTAAAGAGCGGGGTCTCCACCTGCGTCCACTCGCCGTCCAATCTGCCGTTGGAGGATTTTGCAATCCCTACCGCGTACCCATAGTCCCCCATATTCGACCAGATCATCAGCAGCGTACCGTCGGCACAGCGATACATCCATGGGCCGTCGGTCACCTTGTAATCGCTCCAGGCCGGATCATCCGAGCGGAACATCACCTGCGGCTCGGCAGTCAAATGGGTCAGATCGTCCGAGAGCGGCGCATAGGCCATGCGTCCGAGGCCGTCCGGTGTGGAGGTCCACTCGTACACAAACACCATCCACGGCTGTCCCGCCTCGTCCACATACAGAGTACCGTCAATGGCATCCCAGTCGGCAGGAGTGATATGACCGGTTTTTTCGGCATCGGCGCTCCGCTTGGAAATCAACCGGAACTGCCCGGTTGGAGTATCCGACCGGAAAACCGCCACACCGCGATGGTTGTTGCCGGTGGCGTGATAGGTGGCAAACAGATAGAACCGCCCCTTGTAAAGGTGGCACTCGGGCGCCCAGAAGTTGGTGTCCCCGTCAAAGCCCGGCTCATCCGATGCCTGAAAAATCGGGGCAGGCTCGGTCCATTCGAGCAGATTTTCGCTCACCCGCACCCCGTATCCCGCGCCATACGCACAATAAAGATAGTACTTTCCTTCATAGGGCAGAATACAGGGATCGCGCTGGTAGAGAGCCGTGACAGTCGTGTCGAGATATTTTGGTACTGCAAAGCTGCCGTTTACCACGGCCTTGCTGTAAAAATACTGTACGGCACGCAGAGTTGCCATATTGTTTTTGCCAACGAGCCAGATGCGCAGCCCGGCCCCGCCGGCAGCATCTCCTTCCTCGCCGGTTTGTACACGCACAGCATATCCGCGCTCGGGAAGCGAAGCCTGCATTGCCGCGACCTGCTCCCCCACCGCGCCGACAACCACGGCACACGGGTACTGTGAGAGATCCGCATCGGACGAAACGGATTGCATCGGCGGATTTTTTCCGATGGCCGAAGCAATCGCCTGCCGCAGTGCCTTGATGGCTACGGTCAGCTCGTCGGACGGTGAATCGGGATAAATGATGGTCAGCGACTGCAGCAGCGCATTGTCCAGCACCAACCGGTCGGTGCTGCCTTTTTCATGGTATTGCGGAAGCTCCAAATCCACACCCCCTGTTCCGGATAAATTTTTGAGCATCTCGGCGAACTCGCGGAGCGCCAGAACGGTAGCCTCGTCGCTTCCGCCTCCGATCACCAGGCAGACGCCCCCCTCGTGCGGCACGGTTTCTATGATGTAATCCTTCGGCCCCAGCTCTGAAAGATTTGCGGATGCGGCACGTGAGGTTTCCCCCACCGCAATTTCGTAGGCCGCCGGCTCGCTCAAGTCGGTCTGCACCGGCAGCGCCTGACCGGTCAGCTCCCGGATCACCCGGTTCAGCCCGACCACCGCCTCCACCACAGCCTCAGACGCATTGTCCGCCCGGAGCAGCACGAAGCCGGAGAGCGGCGCCGATTCATATGACGGCGGTGGCAGCTCTTCTCCGCCGGTGGATTCCTCTGCCGGCCCGTCCTTCTGCCGGCAGGAAGCCATCGCCAGCACCGGCAGCAACAGAGCGAGCAGACAGGCAAGGATGCGCTTCATCTCCTCACCTCCGTTCAGGAAATGTTGTTCGCCAGCTCGGCAAGCCGGTCAAAATCCGCTCGTTTCGCGCGCATATAGCCCGAGATATTTCTGCTTTGCCCATCCACCACCACATTGTAGAGGATGTTTTTGACCTGCTCCTCTGCGTCCAGTGTGACGCCGAAGTCAAAATACTTTTTGGCATGCATCAGCTCCAGCATCTCATAGTCCTCAGGCTCATCGGCAAGCCGGCCCTGCAGAATGGCCTCAAAGAAGGTGGGGCGCATTTCGCGGTAGCTGTAACGCGAAAGAATCTCGAGAATCACCGCGCTCTGCCCAACGTCCGGCGCCAGCGCCGGAATGCCGAAGAAGCCGGAGGCGCACAGCACACGGTAATCCTCCTGCGCAGTATCAAACTTGGGAGTGGGCAGGAAGCCAATATCGAAGCTCAGATCCCGCAGCAGGTTGTAAAGCCCGCCGATATCATAGGTGAAGAACAGTCCTCTCCCCCCGCTGTAGGTGGTAAACATCTCGGAGGTCGGAAAACTTGCGTTGATCGACGAGCCGCGCAGCACACCGTAGTTGTTCCACACCAGATCATAAACCGCATCGGCAATGTCGCTCAGATGCGCCGAATCAAAGCCGATTTCATACGCCCCATCCCCATTGCGCACCAGTATATTTTCACCGAAGGCATAGGTCCACTGATAGAGGTAGCCCTGATGAAGAATCAGGCCGTAGGTTTTGGCCACGCCGTCCTCCTCCATAGAGTTGAAGCCCTCGATCATCTCCAGCATCATTTCATAGGTCCAGGTCCCGTTCTTCACTTCTTCGTAAAGGTTTTGCTCAAAGCCCTGGCTTTCGTACAGCGGCTTGTTATAAACGATTCCTGCAAAGCCCTGACCGGTAATGGAATAGTCCGATGCCGCCAGGTACAGCTTTCCGTTGACCTGATAGTTTTCAATCTGAGACTGATTGTACCATTCTCCGCCCAGCGTCAGCTCGCTTCGATCCAGCAGATTGGCAAGATACCCCTCGGTCATCAGCGTGACAATGCCGCTGGTCGGATGCGGGTAGACCAGATCGATGTTCCCGCCTCCGCCGAGGAAATCGTTGCGGACGCTGGTCAGCACATCGCCGGTGTAATCCAGGATCAAATCGATATTATAATTGGTCTGCACATAATTGGTACGGGCAACGCTCGCACTGACAATCGGATCCCCGGTCTCCTCAAAATCCACAAAACGGTGGGTATCGTTATAACCGTTCAGGGCAAGCAGATGAAATTCCCTCGGCTCCCATTCGGGGTGCGTGGGATACTCGGCAACCACATCCGGCGCGCCGGTGTCGGTTCCGGTGTCGCCGTCGCCTCCGGTCTGCACAGGCGGCTGCTCCTTACCGGAACAGCCGGCCAGCATTCCGAGCAGCACCGTGGCGGTCAGCAAGAATAGCAAGCATTTCTTCATTGGGTTTTGTTCCTCCTTTTCCGTGTCAATCGTTTCGGTAAATACCCGATTGATCCGCTTACTGCGGGCACATATACCGTCTGCAAAACCGGCAATCTGCCGTTGCGGCCCTCCCCAGCTTGGCGTAATCACATGCGCAACGTGCCGCTTCCCCGGCCAAATATGCGCCGGACCGAAGCCCTACAAGCCGCTGCGGGGAATCCCCGTCATCTCGGTTGGTGAAGTACGGCGGCTTTTACACATTGCGCGAATGCGTTACAATCTCCATTTGGTATACAGAATGGAGGTGCGGGTATCCTCTCCCACACGCTGGTAGTAAACCGTGACCAGCGATCCGTCGTCCAGCTCCACGGTTGCCGGATATCCGAGGTCGGCGCTGGGCGATTCGCTCAACACCAGCTCCGGGCCGAAGCTCTCAAAGCCGTCCCGACTGACGACCGCACGGATTCCGCAGGGATTGTCGTTTTGCAGCTCCCTCCTGCCATAGGTGCAGAGCACAGCACCATCCGAAAGCACCAGCAGATGCGGAGGGGAGCCGCTGATGCCGCTGGAGCGGGGCCGGCTCCAGCTTCTTCCGCCATCCGTCGAAGCCGAAAAATAAATGGTAAACTGCGGCCCGATGCCCTCCACACGGATGCCCGCCACCAGTCTTCCGTCCGGCAGCTCTGCCAAATGCGGTTCATGCAGGTTGCACGGCTCACAGCCCTCCGGACGCGGAATCTGCGAGAGAAACTCCCAGCTTTTCCCGCTATCCGGGCTTTCAAAGAGCAGAATCTCTCCCTTTTCGGAGCGGTCAGACCAGAACTCCTTGCCCAAATACAGCAGTCTGCCCGAGGCGGTCCTGACAGGGCCGTGCGGCGCGGTCACAGGCACCTGAACCGGAGCGCTCCATGACATCCCATAATTGTCCGAAAGCCGGATAAAAGAGCCGGGGGTATCCATTTCCGGAGTATAGGCAGGGTAGGAATCCAGCATTCCCATCACCGTTCCGCACGAATAGCAATCTGCGTCCCGCCGCATCCATTCCCGCTCTCCAAGATAAAAGGAAACCGGATGATGAAAATAGGTTTGCAGCAGCCTCCCCTGCCCGAGGTATGTGATGCCGGCGTCCCGGTCATCCATCCAGGTGTCGTTGATTATGATCGGGCAGGACCAACGATCCCCGCCGTCCGGACTGACGAACATCAGGTTCATTCCAAACGGACAGACATGCGAGGCACGGTGCCCCGAGCAGACGGCATAGAGCCTCCCCTGCTCATCCCGGCAGACCGATGGCCATGCCTGATACCGGAAGGGCGTTTCGGTTGCCCGGTAAACCACGCCTTGCTTTATGATATTGCACTTCATTTTGTCTCCTCCTGTTTTCGTGCTTTTTTCCCCTTCTCACCGCGGAGCAGCGCAAGCAGAAGGGCGGCCAAGGTAACCAAATGGGAGAGCAGCGCACTGGACGCCACAATCACATCATACACGATCCATAACACCGCGTTCCCGCAGCTGAACCAGCGAATGCGCTGCTCACGCGATTGAGACATAGCGGCCATAAAGAATACGGCCGCGCCCAAAGGCAGCAGATCGGGCAGAGAGCGGTACTGCAAAGCGCCGCCGGCCAGATACAGCAGAGAAAACAGAAGCAGCTCCCACCAGGCAATTCTGCTTCCACGCAGATCGTGCAGACAGTTGACCGTGGTCTGTGCCACCGCTACAAAGCAGATCACCGAGGCGCTGCCGCTGCCGAGCAGCAAAAAGCTCAGCCCGGCTACAAAATTGGCCGCGGCCGCGACCGCCAGCATCTGCCGCCGCCGGGGCAGCAGATAAACGATCACGGTCAGAATTCCGGAGAGCAGGCCCATCGCCTGTCCGATCCACTCCTGTGCGTTCCACTCCCGCACCAATGCGGCAATACTCATACCGGACCCCTTCGCCCTCCGAACCGCGCGGAATGGACCCGTGGAACAACGGTAAAATGCCCCACCGTATCCGGTTTTTTCATATGAAATCCGGCCACCCCAGCCGGTTCAGCTCCTGCTCCATGCGCCGGCAATCCTCGGCGGAGTACTGCCGCATGGGGAACTTCGCCCGCCCAACCTCAAAGCCAAGCAGCTCCGCACAAGCCTTTACACTCGGAATGACCTCTTCCCGGATCAGATACTCCACCACACGGTTGACCCGCATCTGTGTTGCGCGCGCCTCCTCGATTCTGCCCTCACGAAAGAGTCGGTAAATCCGCACAAACTGCGGAAGCATGATGTTATACGTCGAGCCGATTCCGGCATCGGCCCCTGCAGTCAGTCCTTCCAGCAGCAGCTCATCCGGGCCATTGATGATGTTCATGTCTCCCTGCGTCATCAGGCGCAGCTTCATCATCTCAAACAGATCCCCCGAGCTCCATTTTACCCCGGTCACATTGTCAATTTCAAAAATGCGGGCAATCAGCTCGGCCTTCATTTCCCTCTGCGCCGCCGGATGGTAATAGATGATCACCGGTATCTGCACACTCCCGGCAATTCGTTTGTAATATTGATAAATATCCTCGGCATCGTAATAGAAAAAGAAGGGAGGAACCGACGCAACGGCATCGCAGCCAACGCGCTCGGCATGCCTGGCCAATGCCAGCGTCTCATCCAGATTCATGGAGGCAATATGACAGACAACCGGCTTTCTCCCCGCCGCACAGCGCACCGCAAGCTCGCACATCTGCTCCCGCTCTGCCCTTCCGATTACCAGCCCTTCACCGGTGCCGCCAAGGATGTAAAATCCGTCGGCCCCCTGCCGCAGTAGGCTTTCCATCAGTCGTTCCACGGTTTTTTCGTTGATGGAGCGGTTATCCGCCTGCAGCGGCGTAATCAACGCCGGCAAAATCCCCTCCAGCTTCAAGCCCTTCATAATTTTTGCGTTTCTCCTTTAATTAGAGACAATATTTTGTTTCCGCTTTGTAAATTCCGCGGAATGGGATTGACAATCCCCGTGTTCTTGTGCTATACTCACAATTACACGGTGTCCATCTCCAACTATTGAATATTATAGCACACCATCCAGCAAAAGTAAATTCAATAACCACACCGAATCATTTTTTTGTTTCCGATTTTTGAATGTATACAATCCAAAAATTCAGCAATTTTTTTGTGCAAGTCTGACAAAGGAGCAAGTCATGAAGCAACAGGATGGGCGATACAAATTTTCCGGCACAGTGCAGAATGTCATATACCACATCTGCACGTATCGGGATCGAATTGTGGTCGGTGAGGCGGTGGACCAGTTGATTCACAAGCATTTCAATATGGAATTTCACTATCTGTTCGGCGGTCTGGAGACGATTGAAAGCAATACCGAGCAGCCGCCAACCGTCATCCGCCCCGGAGAATGTGCGGTCATTCCAAAAGGAGTCTATCACGGGGTGCAGGCCGATACCGTGGAGCGGTTGTGCTTCAGCTTAACCATCGAATACAACGGAAACTGTGAAAACCCGAGTGCATCGGATTATCACCGCATTTACACGACGTATCATCAGCTTCGGGAGGTTCAGGTGGTGCAGGATCGGTTTCTGTCACAGATGATGGAGCAATACCGTGCCATTTCCGAGCAATGCGATCTCTTTTTGTCGGCACAGAAGGGACTGCTGCTGCTCTGCACCGCCCTGCGCCTGATGGAATTGATACATCCTGCGCCTTCCGAGGAGGTCCGCGAAAAGGAGCGCGGAAATGACATCACGGCAATCAACCGCAAACAACTGATCGAGGAATATATTTCGGATCGATTTGCCGATTCGGCCGGCATCACCGGGCTGTCCAGGCTGCTGTATCTGAGCGAGCGTCAGACGCGCAACCTGATTCAAAAGGAGTTCGGCGCCGATTACAAACAACTGATTATTCAGGAACGGATGAAAATTGCCGATATCCTGCTGCGGAAAACCTCGCAAACGCTTGAGCAGATCGCACAGCAGGTAGGTTACCAATCCTACAGCGGCTTTTATCTGGCTTATACCCGTTATTACGGCATTTCCCCCGAAGCAGCCCGAAAGAACCGGAGGGACAGCCTGCACGAAAGCCGATGAACACCCTACCGGCACCGACTCCGTCAGAAACACCGGTCACGCCGGCGCACGCCCCTCCTTGCATCCGGAGATGCGTTCCTCCCTTCCGGCAAGGGCGTTTTCCCCATCATGAATAACAATCATCTGACCACTGTACTGCCTGATCACAGCGAAAGGAGCCGCTGCATCATACGGATTTTCTCCGCAGATGCAGCAGCTCCTTTTTTATGGTCTGTTTCTGTCCAGAATCTCACCTTGGTCGCGAAGTCGTGGAACCAGCCCCAATACAGATTGGAGTATGAATGACATGCAGGCAGACATATGTGATACCATTCCCTGCCGCGCAGATGTCCGGATTGCGGAACATGTCAGGCTCCACAAGGCTCCTCAATCACGCCTATTCCTCAGGTAAAATCAACTCCTGATAGTTCTCCAACCGGTAAAAGGTCAGATAGTTGGCGTTGTGATAGTTTTCGGAGTCCCCCATTGCTTCCCGGACGACAAACAGGAGGTCGTTTCCGTCGATGGTCCAATCCACATACTGAAAGCCGTGGCGGGTCATGGAAATGTAGTCGTTCATCACCGATCGGTCGATGAGCACGGTTTTGCAGAGTCTCCAGTGAATCAGATCGTCGGAAACCGCAAGAGAGAGCACGTTTCTCTGCGCCCATGTACGAATATCGGTCACATTGTTGACAAGGGCGAGATATTGCCCGCTCTGCGCGTCATACCGGATGGTGCATTTGGTGATGCCGCCGTCAAAGGAGATCATAGAGTCGGAGGCTGTGCGGTCATAGGTCAGGGTTTTTCCGTCGGCGGAGAGCTTCATCACAATCGCAGTGCCGGGAATCGGTACGGAATCCACCCGATAAATTGCCCAGATGCTCCCATCGGGGGCAGGGACAACATTTCCCTCCTGGCAGTATACATATGTGGGAATATCGGAGGCGTTCGGATGGGCGTGATAGATATCGGTGTTGAAGCTGACCGAGGAGGAAACCGTCCAGTTCGCGGGATTGAGCAGGTCGGAGTCGATCGGCGCGCTTTCCACAAATGCAGTGCAGCCCTTGCGCCAGGAAAAGGAGCTGCCGTTCAGGCCCTGCCCGCTGTATGCCTTGTACACTCTGCCGTTGGTAATCACCACGGCGGTGGATGAGGCATGGGCGGCAAAGCCATCGCTGTTTTGCGGCAAACGGCCTTGATTTTCATCAATTTGGCTCCATGTCCTTCCGCCATCGGTGCTCTTGGTAATGGCCGCATAACGGTCGGTAGCACCGTCCACCTCCACGCCAAGCAGATACAGATCCCCGTTCAGTGTGAACAAAGAGGCAAATTTGAAATTGTCAATCCGGCAGCGGAAGTCAAAGCTCTTGCCGTCGTCCTCACTGGCAAACACATAGACCTGCTTTGCGTTGGAATCCATCGACACATAAATCGTATCCCCCACCGTAACAACACTCGGCGATGCGCAATGCCTGATCGTGCCGAGGTCTCCGTTTTGCGCAACAATCGTTCGGGAAAGCTCCGTCTCCGAAAAAGGGGCAGCGGCCGCCGGCTCCCCGAAGAACCGGGCCATACGCTCCAGCAGTGCGGCATCCTCGGTTGTCTGAAAAGCCGTGGGAGAGGCCATCACCACCGCCATTTTTTCAAACAGCAGCAAAGACCTGCCGTTGGCCTCGCAGAGCTCCGCGAGCGGCAGATACTGCCGTTCCCCAACGGTTACGGCAGAGACCGTGCCGACATTTGGAAAGTACTGCGCTGCGGCGGCAACCGGAATCAGGAAATCGCCGTTTTCGCTCACCGGTGCGGCTGCGAGATCCTCCGGATCGACCGGGCAAACCATCCCCTGATATAACAAATTGGTGCAGCCCTCATAGAAAGCCGGCATGTCGCTCATCCGTTTTATAATGGATTGCAGCAGAAGCTCATCGATGATCGGAGAGTGGCTGCTGCCGGGCTGGGTATATAACTGCCGGACCTCCTTTGCCGACAGCGCACGGTCGAACACAAAAATATTGTCCATCACGCCGTTGAAGCTGTACACGTCGCTTCTCGGGGAGCCGCCGAAGCAATCGGCCTCGGAGGGAGCCCCTGCCTGAAAGGTTGACGAAACGAATAACGGGTTGCCGGTACCGATCTGCTTGGTTCCGTTGATATACAGAAGGATTTCGTTGTTGGCAAAATCCAATGTCGCTACAACGTGCTGCCACTGCCCTTCATTGCTGTAATCGGCCATGGTGCCCAGAACATCATTCTCCAGCTTGTACTCATAGGTTTTGGATACCAGTCCCTCTGTGGAGATGCTTCTGCCGCTCAATTGAATACCCGTGCTTTGATAATGCAGGTTGAAACCTGCTTTTCCACCGTCAATCGGCAGTGAGACCAGCCGGTAGTTGTTGGAATTGTAATTGTTATAGGGCATCACCCACATGCTGACCGTAATCGCGCTTTTGTTTTTGCACAATGAGCCGATTGTGCCGGTTCCCACATCGAGATACCCGCCCTGCTGCGCCGCAGTGAAAATTCCGCCGCCGGAGTATCCCTCCACCACCGAGGAATTCACAAGGGTTGCAGGCGTTCCGGAAACCGCGTCAACAATCTGGGAGTCGCGGCTCTCGTCCGGCTCGCAGGTCCATGCGGCAACCGGCTTCAGCTCCTCTACCAGCTTCATAAATTCTGCCTGATCATTCACATCCGGTTCCTCCTCTTCGGTTTGCTGTGGGGTGGAAGCATCTGGCTCCGCCGTGGAACCCGGAGCTTCCGTGACCGGAGGTGTTGAACAGGAATACGAAAAAAGCATCAGACCGACCATCACAAGCACCAGTATGCTTTTTGACGCTTTCCGCTTGTTCATTTGAGTCCTCCGATCCATTTATCGATTGTGACGCTTTTTTCGGGTGATCGCATATGCGCAGAAGGACGAAGGAATCAGAACGCCCATCACCACCCCCGCGCCGAGCACAGATCGGCATCCCGCGTCTGCGGTATCATCGCCTGCACCGGGTTCGGTTGCATCGTTACCCGGAGCCTCCGTGCCGCTGTCGGACGGTGCTTTTGTGTCGTCATCGGATGGAGCATCGGTGTCGTCATCCGACGGCGTTTTTGTCGTTTCATCCCCCCCGGTCGTCTCGGGCGGGTCAACCGGCAGCTCGGATTCGTCGCGCAGCTCGAGTGAGTTCGGAATGATGCGGGCAATTTCGGTCTGCGTCAAAACCCGGTCATAAATGCGCACGTCATCGAACCAATAGCTGATTCCGCGGTCGTCAAGCTCGGTTTCACCGGTCAGCTTGCCAAGAGAGACATAGGCGTCCGCATCCTCCTGCCTGGTCTTCAGATCGGCAAGAATCTCCTCGGTAAAGACCATGGTGGTTTCGGATTTGTAATAGGTCAGACCGTCCAGGGACACATAGAGAATGGCCGTGCCCCGGTTGTCCTCGCTGATTTCCATCGTCAGCGCAACATAAAACCACTCGTCCTGCTGAATCCCGATGGTTCCGTCGGACTGCGGGCGAATGCGAACAGTCCCCAGATCGCTGTTGTTTTTGGTCGCAAACGCGGACGCTTCGATCACAGCGCCGGCAGGTGACGAGGAATCCTTGAGCTTGTAGATCCGATACAGTCCGTTATAGGTAATCAGGTCGGCAAAATCCACGTTGTTGCCGGTGTATTTGGCCTTGATGTAAATGGTCATGGAGGAGACGTTGGTCAGGTCCGCGGTGGCCGCGGTCATATCGAGATGGTTTTCGTATGCGCTCGGAACATAAGCAATGCCATCCTCAACGGCGGTGCCGGTTCCGGATTTGGTCAGGTCATCGACGCTCTGTCCATTGGTCGCTTTGTCTTTGAGTGTATCCGCTTCGGTTTCCCCCTCAAAATTCCACCATGTGACCAAGGAATCGTTGACGTCGGATTCCGGAACGGTGGCTTCGTCTGCCGCCGTGACGGAAAGGGCAAGGGTGAGGATCATCAAAAAGGCCAGAGTCAGGCATAAAACAGTTTTCTTCATTTTGAAATCTCCTTTGTAAAAATGATTTTGACTGAATATGGAATTCTGCATGCTCCTTGTGGAGCACGGTGCTGCGGGGGCATTGGAGCCATCACTCCAGTTTACCGGAATACTGCTCAATCAGGCTCTTTAGCGCCCCCTCATAGGTTGCGCCGTATTTCTGCCAGGTTGAGGAATAGTTGTTGGACTGATCCTTGAGAATGCACTGCTGAAAGGTTGACGCCACCTTTCCAAGGCTGTTGCTCATCCAGAATGACAGATCAAATTGGAGATGGTCGCGGATAAACTCGATCATTTCCTTGTTCTGCTCGGTTCCGGACTCTTTGATCTTCACGACGGTTTCATAATATTCGGGAACAACCAGTCTGGAACCGGAGGCACAGAGCGCTTCCAGGGTTGCGCCAATGCGGGAAAGGCGTTCCTCATCCTGAATGGTATACGGAATCACATAAACGCCTGCGCCGGTCAGAAGCACGGATGTATAGTCGGTCAATTCGTCATATTTGGGAAACGGAAGAATGCCGTATTCAAATTCCGCGTTCTGGCTGATGACTTTACCGAGTGACAGAAAATAGCTGTAAAACAGCATGGTTCCGTTCAGGAATTTGTTCTGCGCCTCATCGTAGGTCATCATATAGGTACCGGGATTCTGATGGATAAAATCATAGAGATCCTCCACCATGCTGACGGTTCTGTCATTGTTGAGTGTAAACGAGGGAAAGCCATCCTGATCCCGCTCGGTAAAGCGCAAACCGCTGGTATAAGGGTAGTATTGGCAGGTGCGCGTTCCGTTTTCCCAGTTTGCGCCATAGGTATCTCCCGCAGTGGCTCCGTCGATACCGTCGTTGTCCTGATAGGCGTCCGCAACAATGGCAAAGTAGTTCTCCCATGTCCACTCATTGTTTTTGACCATGTCATACAGATCACTTGCCGACTGTCCGGGGAACAGCGTTTCATACAGATCCATGTTGAAAAACATTGTTGAGATATTGGAGTAATTGCTGATCAGCAGATCGCCGAGAATCATATATATGCGCGAGCTGTTCAGAGAAACCGCTTCCATCTGGTTATAGAACCAATAGCTCATATCCCAGTCCACATACGGCAGGTCATTTACGGAGCGAAAATACCCCATATTGGAGTGGACAGCGGCGTTTGCCGCGCGGTGATAGACCAGATCATATTCTGTGGACTGTGCGTGAATCACGTTCTGTTCGATTGCCGCTGCATAGGTAGCCGCATCGCTGGAGGTTTCCACCTGCGTAAAATCGAAAAAGACATTCAGGCGATTCTGAACCTCCTCGTTCCGTTTATAAACCTTTTCTGCCACAAAATCTCCATCGGTGTTTCCCTCCACCTCCAAAGCCTTGCAATCAAAGTTCGGGTCGTAAACTCCATAAAAAATATTCACTTCCTCTTGGTTAAAATCCAGATCCGCAGGGAGATGATCCAGATACGGCGAGGTTTCCGCTTCGGTTTGCTGCGGTTCACTGTCCGCCGGAGGAGCCGCCGGCTTATTACAAGAGGCAAATACGGCCAGCAACATCAGCATTGCAGCCGCAAGGCGTACGCGTTTTTTCATGGTGGAAAATCCCTTCTTTCATTTTTTATTTCTTGCCGATCAAGGATCGGAAGTTACAAATTTTATGAAAAGCGATCAAGCAGTCATCGCGGCAGTTTCCTGCCCCGTCCTGTTCCGTTTGAAAAGGGAATATCTTACCGTCAATGCAAGCCCAAGCATCATGCTGCAGAGGATAAGTCGCAAAGCCATTGAGCAAAGGAGCGTTTTCCGGAATTGGAGCTTCCTTTCACTGCTCTACTGAACTACCGGATGATGGCATTGCAACTAATCATACAAATCTCACATAATTTTGCATCTCTCGCAACATGATTGTATCACATTATAACGAAAAAGTAAATAACATAATTATAGAATCGAGAGCAAAAAAACAACCAGCGGTTGACAAACAAGAAAAATTTTCCTCCTTTTGATATTGACTTTTTGGACAGAATGATTTATAATTATTTTATCATTCCCATAAAACAGCGTCATTTCTCGAATCGGTTGATCATAAAAACAGCCTGCGGAGGGTACACAACATGGACCAGATATTCGGAAAAAGACTGAAGGAATTGCGTATATCAAGAGGACTTTCGCAAAGAGAATTTGCGGAAAAGCTGTCGATCAGCTTTCAATCGGTATCAAAATGGGAAACCGGAAACAGCTACCCCAATATTTCTCTGATTCCGTCGATTGCAAGTATTCTGAAAGTCAGCTGTGACCACCTGATCGGACACGAGGATAAAGAAATTCAAAGCAAATATTTTGAGTTATATAAGAATAAAGACTATTTCTGGACAACCGAGCCGAACGCTTTAAGCTACAAGCTCCTGCAAATGTTTCCCCCTGCAAAATACCGCACTGTCCTGGAGCTTGGATGCGGCGAGGGGCGTGACGCGGTGTTTTTTGGCATGAATCGCTATGATGTGACCGCGATCGATAATGTCAGCACAGGAATAGAAAAAGGAATTCAACTCGCTGCCGCAAATCAAATCCAGGCGGATTTTCTGTGTGCGGACATCCGTTCCTTTACATCCAAAACGGAATACGATATGATATACGGCTTTCGTGTTCTCCATTACATTCCCCCAAGAGAAAGGCAAGCATTGATTCAACGATATCAGGAAATGACCAGAAGCATGGGCGTACATATTTTTACCGTGTGCGTGGAAAAATCATTTGTTCCGCTCCCGCCGGACCACGAGCTTGAAACCTATCTTTTCAAAAGCGGCGAGCTGTTTGAATATTACAGCAATTGGAAGCTGTTGTACATCAATGAGGACATTGTAGACTGCAACTCCTCTGGGATTCCGCATCAGCATGTTATCGATACGGTCATTGCCCAGAAATTTGAAGAGCCTGCATGATTTTTTGATTTCCCCTTCACTGCCAGCAAATGCCGAAGCGGGGCAAAAGAACAGGGCCGGATCCCGATAATCCGGGATCCGGCCCAAAGAATAAAAACATCTTTGATATAATGAAATGGCCCGCAGCCGGCAAAGAAACAAGAACCGTTCTATCCCGAAGAGGAATCGAACGGTTCTTGTTGTTTCCGGCCTTTGTTGATGAATCAACCTTTTCGCTCATGAAGCCGACGCGAGCCGGTGTACGGTCGGCCACGGCTATGCGAAGCTGCCGCGCACAACTATTTCAACAGCTCCTCCAGTGCGCCCGAAGCGGCGGCAAGCGCATCAGCGACCTTACCGGCATCGCGTCCGCCGGCCATCGCGTTATCCGGCCGTCCTCCGCCCTTTCCGCCCGCAACAGCGGCAACGGCGCCTACCAGACGTCCGGCGTGCGCACCGGCCGCAACGGCGTCCTTTCCGGCAACGGCAAGGAACTGCAGACCTCCCTCCCGGCGCGTGGCAAGCACCGCCACCAGATCTCCGCGGCGCGCCTTCAGCTCATCCGCGATGCTCCTGGCCTCGTCTGCCGGGGTATCGCCCAGATCCAGCGCGGCGAGGAACACTGCCCCCACCGGCTTGGCCGCCGCGATGATGTCATCCACACGGGAGGCCGCCATTTTGGCGTTCAGTGCCTCCACTTCCCGTCTGGCGGCACTCAATTCGGCCTGCAGCTGGGTCGCCCGCTGAACCAGATCGGACGTCTTCTGCACCTTGAGCACCTTTGCGGTCTCGGCTATCTGTTTCTCGTTTTCGGTGATATACCGCATGATGCCAAGCCCGGTAATTCCTTCAATACGGCGCACCCCGGCCGATACAGAGGACTCGGATATGATTTTGAACAGCCCGACCTTGGCGGTGTTGTCCATATGCGTGCCGCCGCACAGCTCTGTGGAAAAGGTTCCCATCTTGACCATGCGCACCGTAGCTCCATATTTTTCACCGAACAGCGCCATCGCGCCGCTGTGCTTCGCGGTTTCCAGATCGGTCTCCACCGTGACAATCGGCTCGCCCAGCAGAATATGCGCGTTCACCAATGACTCCACCTGCATCAATTCCTTATCGGTCATGGGAGCAAAATGCGTGAAGTCGAAACGGACATGCCGGTTGTCCACATAGGAGCCGGCCTGCTCAACGTGTGTGCCAAGCACCTGCCGCAGCGCCGCCTGCAGCAGATGTGCCGACGAGTGATTGCGCATGATGGCCTGCCGGCGCATCTGATCCACCTCGGCGCGCACCGGGTCACCGACCCTGACGTCGCCGTTGACCAGCGTACAGCGGTGCAGATAAATTCCGTCGGCCTTTTGGGTATCGGTCACGGTGATCATGGTGTCCTGATCGTAAATCGTACCCGTGTCGCCGACCTGACCGCCGCTCTCCCCGTAAAACGGGGTCTTGTCCAGCACCAATGTGCAGCTTCCGTCGGTCACATATTCCACCGGTTGGTCGTCCACCAGAATGGCAATCACCTGTGCCCCGTCGGTGGTCATCTCGTCATAGCCGGTAAACACGGTTTTCGGCAGCTCGGAGAGCAAGCCATTGGAGCGGCCGCTCCAGCCCGAAACATTGGCTCTGGCGCTGCGTGCCCGCTCCTTTTGCTGCTTCATCAGCTCGGCAAAAGCCAGCTCGTCGATGTGGAGCTGCTTTTCCTCCAGAATTTCACGTGTCAGGTCAATCGGGAACCCGAAGGTATCATACAGCTTGAACACCTCCTCCCCGGAGATGGTATCCATGCCGTCGGTCAGCGCACGGCGGATGAGATTGGAGAGAATGGAAAGGCCCGCGTCGATGGTTGCGTCAAATCGCTCCTCCTCCATGGCAATGACCCTGAGGATATACTCCCGCTTTTCCGCCAGCTCGGGATATGCCCCCTCGGATTCCCCGATGGCCACCTCACAAAGAGCCGGCAGGAAGGAGTGATTGATGCCAAGCAGCTTGCCGTGGCGGCAGGCCCGGCGCAGGATCCGGCGCAGGACGTACCCTCTGCCCTCGTTGGACGGAATCACGCCGTCCGCAATCATAAACATAGAAGAACGGATATGGTCGGTGATCACACGGATGGAAACATCGGCGGATGCGTCCTCTCCGTAGGTTTTTCCGGCAATGCCGCATACCTCGTCGAGAATCCTGCGGATGGTGTCCACCTCGAACATATTGTCCACCCCCTGCATCACGCAGGCGAGGCGCTCCAGCCCCATACCGGTGTCAATGTTCTTCTGCTGCAGCTCGGTATAGGTGCCGTCCCCCATGTTGTTGAACTGGGAGAACACGTTGTTCCAGATCTCCATATACCGGTCGCACTCGCAGCCCGGCTTGCAGTCGGGCGAGCCGCAGCCATATTTTTCGCCCCGGTCAAAATAGATCTCGGAGCAGGGACCGCAGGGGCCGGTGCCGTGCTCCCAGAAATTGTCCTCCTTGCCCAGCTTCACCACACGCTCGGGCGGCACTCCGATCTGATCCACCCAGATGCGGTATGCCTCCTCATCCTGCTCGTAAACCGACGGCCAGAGCAGCTCGGCCGGAATTTCCAGCGTTTGGGTCAGAAACTCCCAAGCCCACGGAATCGCCTGATCCTTGAAATAATCGCCAAAGGAAAAGTTGCCCAGCATCTCAAAAAAGGTGCCGTGCCGCGCGGTGTGCCCGACGCGCTCAAGGTCGGGGGTACGGATGCACTTCTGGCAGGTTGTGACCCGGCGGCAGGGCGGCTCCTCCTCTCCGGTGAAATATTTTTTCATCGGAGCCATGCCCGAGTTGATGAGCAGCAGCGACGGGTCATTGACCGGAACCAGCGAGAATGAGGGGAGACGCAGATGCCCCTTGGATTCAAAGAAGGCAAGGTATTTTTCCCGCAGGTCGTTGAGAGACGTCCATTTCATAGCATTGGAATCCTTTCGGTAGACACAATCAAAATATTCCCAAATAGTATAGCACAAAACCTGTCCGATGTCAAGAATTTTGCAGGATGTTCACCGAAAAGAAGGACAGAAGGGGGAGATAGACCTTGGAGGGAGGGCACCTCTTAAAAGAGGCCGCCCTCCCTCCAAGCCTCCCTCCTCCGAGAACTTTCCCCGCTGCCGCCCCTGTTTTTGCAAATCGGTATGCAAAAATCTGCGGTCTTGGGGCGGCAGCGGGGAAAACCCCTTTCGGGTGAGGCGCATGGTAACACGTGCAAACTGATATCCATTCTGCAAAACAGCGTACCCAAGCATCAGAATGAAATATGAAAAGGGCTTCTTTTCCGCATCGGAACCAAGATTCAATCGTTTTCGGAAGACGTCTTGTCATCCCGTGTCTGGAATTTCTTCAGCCACGGAACAATATGGCGGATCAATCCGCCGCCCATCAGCGCCAATCCCAACACCACGAAAAAGGCATGGCCATCGAACGATACGGTAAGCCCCGTCAGAATCGCCCCCGAAAGCAGCATTGCCGAATCAAATTTCATATCAGACTTTCTCCTTTCAACACTTGATTTATAGTATCTTTCTATAGCAGGCAACCGTAAACCTGGTTGCAACATGCTGCCAATATATCCAATCCCTTACCTGCTCCGGACAGGGCTTCCCCGGCGCAGGCCCCCTTTTCGCCTTTTTTGCATACCTGTCTGCAAAAATACGGGGCCTGCGCCGGGGAAAGTTCTCGGAGGAGGGAGGCTCGGAGGGAGGACGGCCTCTTTCAAGAGGTGCCCTCCCTTCGAGGTCTTTCCCTTCTCTCCCGACAAAACTCTCCCGCGAGCTGTGCGGAGGCCCACTCCAACAGTACCCGGCTCAAACGGTCAAAGTCCGCCTCTTCGGCCGGCGGGAACGTGCGGCAAAGCTGCAGAAGCTGCCTGTCCGGCTCCGGCACCGCCTGCTCCAACTCCCGCATGGAAGCGATGTATGCCCCGCTCCCGGCATAGTGCCGCATCCGCACAACAAAGCGCGCGGATTTGTACAGTCCCCGCAGAATTTCGGGGCTGCGCGTGTGCAGATAGTTGTGAGAACATGCGTGATACAGATTGCACGCCCCTATCTGCACGGCCAACCGGGCATCCTCCCGGCAGAGGGGCGGGCAGATGGCCTCCAGCGAGCCGACAATCGGCCGGGTATCCAGCAGCAGACCGAGCAGATCGGAGCGCTCCCAGCCCTCCAGCTCGGCTCTGCCGGCGACAAAGCCACAGACCAGCTCCCGGTGCTCGGTCCGATCCAGCAGACGCCGATAAGTCTCCAGATCGGCAAAGCTCACCCGGTCGAGAATCACAACCACGTCAATATCGCTCGCGTCGGTGGCCTCTCCCCGGCCGTAGCTCCCCTGCAGTCCGAAAAACAGCAGCCGGTCGCCAAAGACGGCGGTCAGCTCCCGTTCCATGCCATTCAGCCAGCCTGTCAGTTCCATCATCCATTCCCTCCTCTGCCTGCATGAGAAAGAGGCCTGCGGCGCCGCAAACACGCCCTGCAAGTCTCTTTTTCCTCAAATCTGTTCCTTGACCTTGGACGCCTTGCCCACTCTGCCGCGCAGATAGTAGAGCTTTGCACGTCTGACCTTACCGACGCGGATAATGTCCACCTTTTCCACATTGGGAGAGTGGATCGGGAAGGTTTTCTCCACACCGACGCCATAGGAAATCCGGCGAACCGTGAAGGTTTCGGAAATGCCGCCGCCATGCTTGGCAATGACGGTTCCCTCGAACATCTGAATTCTCTCGCGGGATCCCTCTTTGATCTTGTTGTGAACACGAACGGTATCACCGATGCGCACAAGCGGGATCTCTTTCTTCAATTGCTCGTTTGTAAAAGCCTGAATCAAATCCATTTTGGCTCCTCCTCGAATACCGGGTGTTCATGCGAGCATGCAGCGGACCACCCTAAAATCTTGCGCAGATATGCACAACATGAATATTATACCATACAAATGCCCGGATTGCAAGCCTTTTTTGCAAAAAAATAAAAGATTTTAAAAAACAGCAACGGATTGCTGAAGTAACCGGCAACAACAACTGCGGCGGCCTCAAAAGAGACCGCCGCAGAAAGGCAGGCAGCCGGGCTTCATGGGACTGACTTACCCATCGGGGCATCGACCGCACGACGCCCGTGCTGCATTTGCTTGTTTGTGCTGCTCCCCAAAGGACCGCTTGTTATAACGGATCCCCGGAATCGTCCCAGCCGCCAAGCTCGGGAATGCTGCTCGTTTCGATCACATCCTGATTGACCACAATCAGCTCCATTTTGGATGCTTCATAAATCTTTTTCATACTGAAATCCTCCTTTTTTCCGTTGCGGCCGATCTGCTTATGCCGCAATCGCCTGCATCATAGCACGCAGAACCTTGGACAGCGAATCCTCCATATCGTCGGTGATATATCTCGACGCATAAAGCGACACACTGTAATAATTGGTATTGCTCAAAGCGTTTCCGTCTCCGTCGCAAACGGTTGCGGCAAACATCTGCTTCCAGTCGGAGGCACTGATGGTAATTTCGGCAGTATAAACACCGTCCACCAGCTCCATATCGCTGACCGCAATGGTCCGGTAAATGTCTCCCACCGCACCATTGTCGTAATACCGGAGGACCAGAACATCGGTCTCCTTTACCGTGGAAGCGTCAATTCCATACAGGATGCTGACAGTCTCGCCGATCAGAACGCCTCTGCCCACAAACGACGCGGTCGCGCCATCCAGTACAGTGGTAGGCACGGACACCTCCGTGTAGCTCCCCTCCAGCAGGGCAAAGCTGTAGGAGGCCTGCTCTGTCGCGCACTCAATGCTCGAATAGGTGCCTTTGAGCACGGCCGTGATCGGCTCCGCGACAGAAACCATGGCAAGCTGGTACTTGCCGGTATAGGCTCCGTCGGTAAAATCCGACGCAGTCAGCGTGTACTTTACGCCGTTGATCTCCAGCCACAGCTCGGTGTACTTGGCCAGATCCGCATTGGAGGCATCGATGGAAACCGTCAGCTCCACCTTCTCATCCAACGTGGCCGACAGCGAAACCGCTGCGTCGATTTTCTTGGAGAAATCGGTTCCGGGAATAATCTCCTCGCTGCCGAAGTTCTTCAGGACCAAAACCTCATCGCAAACGGTGCAAAGCCGGTAAACACAGAGTCCGTCGGATGTGACATATTCCTGCTCGGACCACTGATGCTCGGCGGTAGCGGGAATGATTTCTTCATGCTCATAGCCGCAGACCGTGCAGGTGTAGAGCATCACGCCCTCGTCAATACAGGTTGCCTCCTTTGTGACGCTTCCGTCATCATATTTGTGCCCGGTGGCCGGAACCACATCGGTTTTGTAGGAGGTACCGCAGCTTGTGCAGGTGTAGGTGGTATACCCTTCCTCGGTACAGGTCGGGTCTGTTACAACCCCACCGTCATAGCTGTGCCCGGTGGCAGGAATTTCCTGTGTGTAAAAGTCCGTGCAATTCCCGTTTGTGCAGGTAAAAGTCTTAACGCCCTTTTGTGTGCAGCTCGGGTCTGTTGTAACCACACCGCTATCATAGTTGTGCCCGGTGGCAGGGACCACATCGGTGATGTAGGATGCGCCGCATGCGCAGGCATGCGTGGTGTACCCGTCCTCGGTGCAGGTGGGATCGGTTACGGTCACCCGACTGTAATCGTGGCCGGTTGCCGGCAGGGTCTGCGTATAGGTCGCCCCGCAACCGGTACAGGTGAAGGTCTTGATTCCATTATCGGTGCAGGTGGGGTCCGTAGTGACAACGCCGCCGTCATAGCTGTGGCCGGTGGCAGGAACGATATCGGTCTGATAGGAGGCGCCGCATCCGGTACAGGTGTAGGTGGTGTACCCGTTTGCCGTACAGGTTGCCTCTGTTTTGACTCCATCATCGTAGGTGTGGCCGGTTGCGGGAATGGCCTCGGTGTAGGTATCCCCACAGGCCGAGCAGGTGAAGGTTCTGACCCCGTTCCCGGTACAGGATGGCTCCGTGGTCACCTGACCATTGTCATATGTATGGCCGGTCGCCGTGATGCCCTCGGTATAGGTGGCATCGCACTTGGTGCAGGTATAAGTGATCACCCCGTTCTCGGTGCAGCTTGCAGGCTTGGTGATCACTCCCTCGGTGCCAAAGCTGTGCAGCGGCAACTGCTGATAATCATATGCACCGCAGTTTTCGCAATAATATCTTCCAATTCCGTGGATTTGATTCCGGCAGTCCGATTCGCTCAGAACCGCATCCAGAACCCACGTATGTGTGCATTCCTCTTCTTCGCTGTGAACATGAGGCTCCTCCGCGGAGGCGGTTTCCGCAAAAGCGGCCATCGGCAGTACTGTGAGTGTCACCAGACAGGACAGTACCAATGCAAAAATCCTTTTTTTCATCATTTTATTTTTGTTCCCCCTTTTTTCGATGTTGATGTTTGAACTTCCTTTCAATGTACCGTTCAGGGGGGAATCCTACGATACCCGTAAATGTTTCTCATCCGGAACACCTCCTTTCTGAAAAACCGCATTCTACCGTGTTATGCCGCACACTCACCCTGCTGATTGCCGGAAGTTGGCTGTATTGCTCCATACAGCGATATTTATTTTTTCCAAGAATGTATAAATATAACAGTCTTTCGGGTATATAAAAATCCCCGGTTTATAAGCCGAAGTTTTATGGAAAAATACCCCAGCACAGGATGAACGATACACTGCACCGTATTCCATTCAATACCGGTAAATGCTTTCTTTTATATAAATAGTATAATATAAAAAACCGGAATTGTCAAGCAAAACGCCCATATTTTGGGTATAGAAAAAACAGGTCGATTTGCGCTCAATTCTAATGATTTATCACAAAAAAATTCTTCCTGAAATTACGCCCAAAAGAAGGAAAAATATGGAATAATATCGATCTGGAAAGAGTTTTGTGACTGGCATTACAATCCTGTCAGATTCTGTCATTCCCCGGCAAAAGGCCCTTGGGCAGAACAAACCGAACGCTGCCTCTGCCCCGCGCTTTTTTTCAGAGAAACACCGGGTACGCATTGTCCGACACACAAAAAGCCCCCCGCCACCAAAGCGAGGGGCACAGATACAGCAAATTTGCCTGAATACGGCCGGCGGCTGTTTTTTCAAAGCCTGCTACGTCCGCTTGCGCTGCCGCAGCAATCCGCGAAGCCCTTGCAGGAGTGCCGGAAGATTCAGCGCAACAACCGCCAGCGTCAGCAGCCCGCACCAGATCAGACGGCCGGGCGGATCAATGGTCATCACGGCGGCCGAAGCCAGCAGCAGAAGAAGAGTGGCGAGCTGGCGTGGGAGATACAGCCGGAACGGGAGGATGCGGGGAACGTCCCACAGCCGGAGCAGATAAACCGCTCCATAGCCGATGAGGGTTGCAATCGCCGCGCCAAGCGCGCCCATTTCGGGAATCATCAGCGCATTGAGCAGAATATTCAAGCCGGTTCCCGCAACCGCGGTGAGAAAGGAATGCATACTCTTTTTTTTGACCAGATACACCGTGGCAAGAAAGGATACCACCGCCTCCAGCGCCGCGGCGCAGAGCAGGGTCGGCATATACTGCCATGCATCAAAATAGTCAATGTTGAGCAGCAGCCGGCACAGAAAACGGGAGAGCAGAAGCAGCCCGGCGGTGCCGATAAAGATAAGCGAGAGAAAGCCCCGGAACACCTCGGAATAAAACCGGCTGCACTCCCCGTCGTCCGACGACTGTGCCACCGCCGAAAACTGCCACGCCTGCATGAAAATACCCGAAACAAGGTTGACAATGGTAGGAATTTTATATGCCGCCGAATAGATGCCGTTGACGGTCTCCCCGCAGATGGCCGTGACAAAGTAGCGGTCGGAAAGATCGGTGATGAGCCAGCAGACCGTGGTGGGAATCATCGGGAGGCTGAAGCGGAACAGCTCCCGCATGGTTTCCTTTTTTACCTTTGAGGGCCGGAACACCCGCCACAGACGGCCGGTGAATATCAGCAGCACCGCCGTCAGGAAATTGCCGACAATCACCGCGAGCACATAGCCGGTCACTCCCATGTGAAAAACCATCAGAAAGAGCAGGTTGAACAGGATGGTGACCAGTGTGTTGAACACGCCCTGCCATGCAAACAGACGGGTACGGTCGATGGCACGGATATACTGGGCGCATACCGCCTGCAGGTCGGCAAACAGCACATAGAGAATCACAAGCCCCACATTCAGCGAAAAATTGCCGAAGAAGTGAAGCGGCAGGCCGATCAGCAGCAGAATGCCGAGTCCCCCGCCCAGCAGCGCGACGCTGGAGGAAAACACCTGCTCCTGATCATTCCCCCGCTCTGCTGCAAACCGGAAAATCCCGGTCGTGATGCCCATGCAGGCAAACGGCATGATCAGATTGGCGGTGCTGGTGATCAGCTCGGCGGTACCGTATTCCGCCGGAGAAAGCAGCGCGGTATACAGCGGCATCAGCAGGAACACCAGCAGCTTGGAGCCGAAGGTTCCGAATGCCAGAATCACCGTGTCCGAAAACAGTTTTTTATATCGGTTCATGATACGGGTCCTTCGGTTCGTGAGGCAGCGGTTCCGGCGCATGCCAGAATCAGGGGCAGCGCGTCGGGATGTACCAGACCATCGGGAACCTCCCCCCGCCGGAGCAGCTCCCGCACCTGCGTGGAGCTGAGATTCGCGTAAGGGCCTTCCGACTGCAGCAGCACGGTGCGGAAACGGGAATTGTGCGTCCGGTTCCACTCGTCCATACGCTGCTCGTATGCATAGTCCTCCGCATTGCGCCAGCCCTTGCAGACTGCGTCGGCGTGCAGACGGTCGAACAGATCGATCAGCAGCCCACGGTCGCAAAGCACCCGCACCTGCGGCAGCCCGACAACCGTCCGCCGGGCAATCTCCGCCCGGGTATCCATATCGAACAGCGTGTGCTTGTCGGGGTTGACCATCACCGCCACCACCGCCTCGTCAAAATTCTCAAGCGCCCGCCGCACAAGCGAGAGATGCCCGAGCGTCATCGGGTCATAGCTGCCCGGCAAAATGACAAGACTCATCGGTCATTCTCCCTTTCCCGCCCCCAACGGGGCGCAAAATCCGTATGCTTCAAAGCGTCTCCTGCCGGCGCAGAAGCGTGATGCAGGCAGCACCGTAGCGCGTCTGCCGGAGCTGCGCAAAGTGCGCGGCCAGCGCATCGTCTTCGGCGAACACATCGCCGGCCTCCGCCGTTTCGCAAACCACGGTGCCGCCGACCGTGAGAAGCTCGCCGGCAAGCAGCAGACGCAGGGATTGCGGAACCAGACCAGCCGCATAGGGCGGATCGAGAAACACCAGATCAAACCTGCGCCGCCCCCGGCAGCTCCGCAGGAACGCGGCATAATCGGCGCATTGCACCTCGCACGAGGCCTCCATGCGGGTTTTGGCACAATTCTGCCGGATGATTTCGACCGCGGCACGGGAGCTGTCCACAAAAACGGCGTGCGCAGCCCCGCGGCTGACCGCCTCCAGCCCCATCTGACCCGAGCCGGCAAACAGATCCAGCACCTGCCGGTCCTCGATTTCAAATTGCAGCATCGAAAAGACCGCCTCCTTGACCCGCTCGGCCGTGGGGCGGGTATGCTCCCCCTCGGGGGCCTTCAGGCGCATTCCGCGCGCCCGCCCGGTGATGATGCGCATCATATCTGCTCTCCTCCTGTCTCTGCTGCCGCGTTGCTCCCTGCTTCGGTATCTATGGTTGCTTCCGCGTCTGTCACCGCATCCGCAGTTGTTTTCGCTTTTGCTGCCGCTTCCATCCCTGCTTCCGCATCCGCGTTGGGCTTCTCCGCCCCGCCGTGGTAGTGCGCGAATACCGCTTCGGCGTCCCTTTTGGAGATACCCTTGACAGCCGCGACCTGCTCGGGCGTTGCGGCCTTCAGCGCATTCACACCCCCGAATGCGAGCAGCAGCTTTTTGGCCTTTGCCGTTCCGATTCCCGGAATCACCGTGAGCACCGAGGTGGTCAGCGTTTTGCGCTTGGCCGCCTCCATACAGCGCACCGTGTATCGGTGCACCTCCTCCTGCAGCCTGTAGATCAGGCCGAACACATCCTGCTGCCTTGCAATGCTGATCTCCTCGCAGTCGGTGCACAGTGCGCGGGTTTTATGGTAATCGTCCTTCACCATGCCGAACACCGGAATTTCAAGCTGCAGCTCCCGCAGCAGCTCCCGCACCACCGAGACGTGCCCCCTTCCGCCGTCCAGCAGAATCAGGTCCGGCCGCTCCGAAAAGGAGCCTTCGGCGTCCGAAAGATGCGAAAGCCGACGGGAAAGCGCCTCCCGCATGGAGGCGTAGTCGTCGGTGCCCTCCACCGTCCGGATTTTGAAGCTGCGGTAATCGGCCTTGCTGAAGGCCCCGTTGCGGCAGACAACCATCCCCGCCGTCAGGTGCTCGGCGCCAAGATTGGAAATATCGTAGGCCTCGATGCGCTCGGGATAGGTCTCAAGCGAGAGCATATCGGCCAGACGCACCAGCGTTCCCTCCTTGGTCTCGGTTTCCATCCGGTAGCGCTTGGCCTTTTCTGCCGCGTTCTTTTCGACCAGATTGCAGAGCGTGTGCAGTGTTCCCCGCTCCGGCGTATAGATGTGTACCCGCCTCCCTGCCAGCCCGGACAGGAAATCCGTGAGCATCCGGATGTCCTCCGGGTCCATCTCAAAGGCAAGCAGGATTTTGGGCGGGATGTACGCGCGGGTACGGTAGTGCTCCGAGAGAAAGGTGGTCATATCCTCCGGCTCCAGAATGCTGTCGGCGCCGTAGAGAAAATCCGCAGTGTCATGCAGCACCCCCGACCGGATATAAAAAACCGAGATGCAGGAGCAAAAATCGTCGGAGTACAGCGCCACCACATCCTGCTCGGTGTCCGGCGAAGCCACCACCTTCTGCTTTTCGCGGATGGCGTTCAGGGCACGCAGTGTGTCGCGGCAGCGCGCGGCCGATTCATAGCGCTCCTGCTCGGCAAACGCCGCCATTTCCGCCTCGAGCTGACGCCGCACCGTGTCGCTCCGGCCGCTGAGCAGCTCGGCCGCATATCTGACCGACTGGCGGTATTCCTCGGGCGGAACCGTTCCGGTGCATACCCCGCAGCAGCGGTTCATCTGATAGTAGATGCAGGGGCGCTCCCTGCCGATGTCACGCGGGAACACGCGTGAGCAGTTCGGCAGCCGCAGCGTGCGGTTGAGCAGCTCGATGAGCGTGTAGGCCGTTCCGGAGCCCGAATAGGGGCCGAAATACTTTGCCTTGTCCGAATCCCGCTTGCGTGTAAATACCAGCCGGGGATACTCCTCCGCGGTGATTTTGATATACGGATAGGATTTTGCATCCTTGAGCCGGATATTGTATTTTGGCGTATACTGCTTGATCAGTGTATTTTCGAGCGAAAGCGCCTCCATCTCGTTGTCGCACAGATAGTAATCAAAATCCCGCACCATGGAGACCATGCGCTCGGTTTTGACGTTTTTGTCCGAGTTCTGAAAATACTGCGATACCCGGCTCTTGAGCCGCCGGGATTTGCCGACGTAAATCACCCTGCCGGTCCGGTCCCGCATCAGATACACACCGGGCGTCAGGGGCAGCGTATTGGCTTTTTCCAGCAGCTTTTTGCGGATTTCGGCATCGGCCATCACACATCCCCCTTTCGTTCGTCCGGTTGGAAAAACAGCGGCGTGCCACTATCCGGATCGCTGATCCCGGCGCACGCCGCTATGTGTATTCGATTATTCGGGTCCCCGACTTCGCCCCCGGTCAGCTTCAGACCTCGGCAAAGCCGCTTTCAATCAGCTCGGAAAGCCCACGGAGCGCGTCCTCCTCGTCCTTCCCGTCGGCAATCAGGGTTATGGACATTCCCTTGGCAATGCCAAGAGAGAGAACCCCCAGTAGGCTCTTCGCATTCACTTTGCGATCATCCTTTTCCACCCAGATACTGCACGGATAGGAGTTGGCTTTCTGGATAAAAAATGTTGCGGGTCTGGCGTGCAGACCGCTGGCGTTGGTAATTACGACATCGCGCGAAATCATATGTGCGTCCCGCTCCCCTGTTCTGATAGATTCACCCACGCCTCATTGTGCGAAGGCTCCTTTTCGACATTTATAGTATACCAAAAATCCGGTTCAAAATCAATAGTCAATCCAACGCATTTTCAAAAGCTCAAAACCTTCTTTTTGTGCAATTCAGACACAATCAGGAACATCGTTGGCGCGCCGCCCCCTCCGGAACCGGTGTCAGGGCATAGGAAAGGAGGCGCAGGTGCACTTCAGCCTGACCGGAATACAGCCGGTAGATCTCCCCGATATTGAGGGCGTGGGTGCCGCCCCGCAGCAGAATTCCCTCCCCCACGCGGGCGCTGACATAAACGGTCAGGCTCACATCGCTCACGGTGTCCTCGGGATAGCTGCCCTCATACCAGCTTCCTCCCTCGAGAAGCCGCACCTCGGCCGGGAGGCTTTCCAGAAACGCGACCTGTCCGAAGGCTTCTCCGGCGGCCGTATACAGCCAGTCTCCCTCGTGCAGGCAGGCAACCGTCCGGTTGTCAACCTCCTTCCACTCGGCGGACACGACAAAGGTCTGCAGCTCCTCCGCCGCATTGTGGCGCAGACTCCACCAGCGGAAAATCATGCCGGCAATACAAAGCAGCAACAGCAGAACCAGAAACAGGTCGGTCAGCCGGAATCTGACCCGGCCTTCCTCATTCCGTTCCTTCATTTCCGAGTACCTCCACCGAAATGATCTCGGTTCCGGCAGCGAACCAGCCCCCGAACCGGAAATTCCCCGAGCCGCCCGCGGCGATGCGAAGGTCATGCACCCGCAGCCCGTCGCTCCCCTGCCGCAGCGCATTCATATGCACCGTGACCTCAATATCGCACAGATACGGGTCTGCCTCCCACAGCAAGGCGCCATCCCGTACGAGAGCCGTCATGTGCTCGCGCAGGCTGACGCTCTGCACCACGCCCAGGGCCGACGTGCCGTTCTCGGAGCGCACGACACTGCCGGCCGCAAACGGCTCTCCGCCGGATTGTGAAAGAAAGCTGCGCTCCACCGCCGGAATACGCATGACAACCACCAGCTCTACCCCCTCCCGTGCGGCTCTCCGATGCTGCCAAAAGTACCAGACCGCAAGAAGAATACCCAGCAGGATCAGCGCCAGCAGAATCCAATCGAGCAGATTCAGTCGCTTGCGCTCTGTTCTTGATTTGGCAGGCATGGCCGCACCTCTCCTTTCTCTGCAAGGTTCAACAGCAGGGCGCACACCGCCCAGAACAGCCAGAACAGACCGCTGTGATACCAGATATCGTCAAACATTCCCATCACAAGCGCTCCTGCCACGGCTCCGGCAGCGCCCAGCAGCCGCGAACGGCCGGCGCGGTCCGGCTCCCGGCGGCAGAACACCGCCGTGTGCCGCAGCAGCCGCCACAGAATCAGCAGCAGCACCAACAGCCCCGGCAGCCCCAGCTCCACGGCGGTCTGCAGAAAAATCTGGTGCGCGTGCATGACGCTCTCGGTTCCGGAAACCGCGTAAACCGGATATACCGTGTGAAACGCGGTCTCGCCCGCACCGATTCCCCACGGGTGGGAGCGCAGCATCCGGAGCACGCCCCTCCAGGTATACCACCGGTAGCGCGCCGAGGTCTCGGTCACGCTTCCGATGCTACCGAACCGGTTGAGCACACTGTGCGGCAAAAAGGGCAGCAGTCCGGCCAGCGGAACCGGAAGCAGAAACAGCCATGATAAGCTGCGCCGGCTGTGAAACAGCAGCATCAGAAAGACCGACACAATCCATCCCAGCCATGCTCCGCGCGACCAGGTCAGCACCATGCACAGGCTTCCGGTCAGGAACCCTACCGCGGCGCAGCTCCGCCGCACGCCGCCGGACGTCCGCTCGGAACGCATGCCGCCGTCCGTGCCGGATTCCCCCGCCCGGCCGCCGGGAACGAGCATTGCCCCGAGCGCCAGCGGTACGGTGAGCAGCAGAAAGACAGCCAGCAGATTCGGATTGCCGAACAGGATACTCACCCTGCCACCGGTATCGCCGAAGCGCGATACATCCAGCCAGCGCAGCTCGGCCCTTCCGCTCAAATATTGCCAGATACCAAGCACGGCGCAGAGAAAAGAGGAAAACAGCAGCGCTCCCACGCACCGCTTTTGCCAAAGCGCCGAGCCGGACAGCGCACGCATGGGAATCCACGCCGAAACCAGCAGAAACGCGGGCATCAGACCGTCCACAGCTCGCCCACTGCTCCCGATTAGGCCGGATGCGGCAAACAGAACGCCGAAAAGCAGCACCAGCAGATCGGTCACACCAAACCCGGCCTGCCGCTTGCCGCTGATCAGCTTGCCCGCCCACATCAGATCGCACACCAACAGCATTCCAGCAAGCATTGCGGACGGATGGGAGGCGAGATTGAGAAAGGGGAAGGCAAGCATGACCGCAAACAGCGTCAGCTCCGGAACCGCAGCGAGCAGCGCCGCTGCGGGGGGAAGCAAAAACAGCGCCGCCACCCATGCCGGGTGCAAAAAAGCCGTGAGCAGGCCGAACAGAATTCCGGGCAGCACCGGTGCGAGGCGACGCTCCTCACCGACGTCCTCCCGGCCGAACGAGCTTTCCGGAATGCCGCAGAAGCCGATCAGAAACCGCCGGAGCAGCCATCCCCGGCGAATCCCCCAGGAGCAGGAACGCACCGAGTGCAGCAGAGGCACCGAGCAGATGACCAGAATCAGGGGGATCAGCATTCTTGTGGAGGATGGAGAGACGTTCCCGGTGAGCCAATAGACGCAGAGCGACACCGTTCCGAAGATCAGCAGGAACACACCGTACGAGCCGATGCTGCCCCGGAGCATCCAGTCAAAGCATCGCCTCGCCCAGCGCAGGACAACGCTCTCCTCCTGCCAGCACAGCACCCTGCGGCGAAAACGGAACTGCCAGCGTGCCTGCTCTCCGCCCGCATCCATACGGTCGTCCAGAAAGCGGAACGCCCCCTCGCCAAGGCTCTCCCGCCGGTCAAAATTCCGGCTCAATGCCGTGAGCAGACGGCTTTCGCGCGCCGCGCCGCACAGACGCGCGGCAATGCCGTCCAGCCATTCGAGTATCATGCCCTCTCCCCCTCCCTTCCCGAAGCAGAAGCATCCTTCAGCGCGGTCAAAGACGGGGCTGCCCGTCCCCGCTCGGCCGGAAAACAAAAAAGCCCCTCCAGACAACACCGATCGGCGCTGTATGTAAGAGCTTGTTTGCAACCGTTATGTGTGATTGAGCAGATCCGGCCGGCGCTCGGCGGTCAGCCGCCTGGCCTGCTCCTCCCGCCACGCCTCGATGTTGGCATGATGACCCGAGAGCAGCACATCCGGCACCCGCATTCCGTGATATTCATACGGGCGGGTATACTGCGGGTATTCCAGCAGACCCGAGGTGAGGCTCTCCTTTTCATAGCATTCGGCGTCGGACAGGACGCCGGGAACCAGACGCGCCACGCAATCGGTGAGAATGCAGGCCGGGATTTCACCGCCGGTGAGCACAAAATCGCCGATGGAGATTTCCTCATCCACAATTTCGTCCACAATGCGCCGGTCCACCCCCTCGTAATGACCGCAGAGCAGAATGAGATTGTTGTAGCTACCGGCCAACTCCTCGGCCAGCTTCTGATTGAGCACACGTCCGGCCGGGGAAAGATAGATCACATGCCGCCGCAGCTCCTCCAGCCCCTCTGCCTGCTGCTGCCGCAGAATGTCCGTGTAGCAGTTGAAAATGGGAGGCGCCATCATCAGCATTCCCTTTCCTCCGCCATA
This sequence comes from uncultured Clostridia bacterium, assembly GCA_944391805.1. Lineage (GTDB taxonomy): Bacteria > Bacillota > Clostridia > Oscillospirales > CAG-272 > UMGS1865. The sequence goes on along the minus strand of CALXUY010000007.1, from coordinate 18,941 downwards.
TGGAGTGTCGTCTACCCGGCGGTGCTTGTCCTCGGTATAGTCGCGGATCTGGTGGGTGCGCACCGTGATCGCGCCGTTCTTCTGTGCCCGGCCGATGATGCTCTCGCCCAGAACCGTTTCGACCAGCGCAGGAAACAGCGTCATAATATCAAACCGCATCATACCCGCTCCCCGCCTCCGTCCAGCAGCCCCGGGATGGGGCGCACATATACCGCGTCATCCGGATCCATGCGTACCACGAACTGCGGCACCGCCGGGAGCAGCTCCTCCCCATGCGGGGTCCGGACCGTGTAAAGGTCGGCGTGCGCCCGCTGGTCCACTCGGGTCAGGGTTCCGAGCAGCTCTCCGGTGTCGGCATGCCTGACCGGCAGCCCGAGCAGATCCGCGATGAAATACCCCCCGGGCGGCAGGGGAAGCTCCTCCCGCGCGGCATACACCACGGTTCCGCGCAGGCGGTTGGCTGCTTCCTCGCTGTCAATCCCCTCGAGCCGGGCAATGACAAACTGCCGGAACACCGATGCGTGCAGCACACGCCGGGGATGATATTCCCCGTCGGCACAGAACCACAGCCGCCCGAGCGAGGCGAGCACCCCGGGGCTGTCACACCAGGATTCCAGCTTGACCTCTCCGCGGAAGCCGTGCAGATTGATGATCTTTCCACATTCCAGATAGGGCCGTTTCATACCATTTTTGTCCTTCATTCTCCATCGGTTTTCAGGCGCCTGTCCCATTGCCGCCGTGCGGCGAGAACATCTTGCCTGAATATAGTATAACATAAAGCTGCAAAAAATGCAACGCCTCCCTTATTTTTTCTGATTCTCCCTGATGAATTTCAGGAAATTGTTGAAAAAAATTGCCTTGTCGGAAAGAATTTACAAAATGTCCATTGCATCATCCCCATATATGAGGTATAATAAGAAAATCATGACAGGAATATGGGAGGAAAACAGCATGTTCAACAGTCTGGCAATTCTGGCAGCGGAAACAACCAATCTCGGCGGTACGCTGATGATGGTTGTGATGCTGGTGATACTGGTTGTCGTATTCTACTTTTTCGGCATCCGCCCGCAGAAGAAGCAGGAAAAGGCGCAGAATGAAATGCGCAACTCGCTTGCGGTGGGGGATGAGATCACAACCATTGGCGGAATCATCGGAAAAATCGTCAGCATCAAGGAGGAGACCTGCGTGATCGAAACCACACACGAGCGCACCAAGATCCGCATCCTCAAAACCGCGATCAGCCGGGTGGACGTCAAGGCCGAAGATGCGGCAGACTGACGCCAAACATTCATAAAACCGTCTCCGGATGAATATTCTTTAGCAGAATACCATCCGGAGGCGTTTTTTGTCTCCGGCACGAACAGAAAGGAGCCACCCTATGACCATCAAAAGCGCAACCAAAACCTCCAGAAACACAGCAAAGCGGAGAAGCAAAGCCGCTCCCGCTGCGAGGCGCCAGCAGGAGGCCGCCTCCTCGGCGTCGGACTTCCCCAAAAAAGCACTCAAGGCCTTCCTCATCACAATTGCCGTGGGAGCCGGACTGATCCTGCTCTGCTCTCTGATCGCCTATTTTATGCCCGATCCCGATCCGATGATTCATCCGCTCGCCTATGCGGCGGCAGCGCTGACCGCGCTCATCGGCGGGATTGTCGCCGGAAAGATCCACGGCAGCGCGCCGGCGATCTGCGGGCTGCTCAACGGTCTTTTGCTCCTCGCGCTGATGCTCCTGCTCTCGCTGTTTTTCCGCTCGCTGGCCTCCGGTTACTCGGCGTGGATCTCGGCACTGCTGCATGCGGCAGTTCCCCTGCTTTCCTTCGCAGGAGCCATCATCGGCGTAAAGCACACACGCTGAAGCGCCGCAAACGGCAGCATGTTTCCTTTTTTTGCAAAGCGCGCCGCCCGGTGAATTTCCTCCGGGCGGCGCCTTCTGTTATCGCTGAATCAATTGAAATATACGGCTCTGTACACCTCAGTATGCCGCAAGGCAATCCTCCGTCATGGTGGTGCTCACGGTCATTTCCTCTCCATTCCGAACAATCCGCATGGAAACCGTGTCGCCTGCCCGCACATCCAGCATCGCATCAATCAGATGGTATTGGCGCGTGACCTCCACCGTCTGATCCCCGATGGTGATGCTCTTGATCACATCTCCTGCCTGCAGAATGCTTTCCCCGAGTCCGCCCGAGGTCACCTCATAAACCGTGACCTCCTCCGAACGGATCAGCCGCCCGGTTTCGGGATCGTATGCAGTAGACATCCCACTGGTCGTCACTGTGATCCCCAGCAGCCCCCGCATCACTGTTTCACAGTCGGTACCATAGCAATAATCAATGATGTTGTCCGCGATGGCACGCGCAACGTTGGAGGGAATGGCATAACCGATGTTTTCGAGACTGGAGCTGTTTATTTTTGCATTGACAATGCCGATCAGCTCCCCGCGGTCATTGTACAGGCCGCCTCCGGAATTGCCGGAGTTGACCGGTGCATCGGTGCGGATCACCCGGAAGGACACCTCTCCCGAATTGTCCGCGGCCGTCATAGTGATGTACTCCGAATCCACGCTGACGATCCCCTTGGTAACCGAAATGCCGCTCAGACCGGTGGCAGACGGATTGCCGATGGCAATGGTGGTCTCTCCCGGTACAATCTCATCCGAATTGCCAATGGTCACGGCCGCTGCGCTGCCCGACGCAATCGCATTTTTCAGCACCTCGCTCTGATCAATGCGCAGAATGGCGATATCGTAGTTTGCAGAGCCTCCGACATAGGATGCGGGAATGGCATACGCCTCGTCTTCCAAACCGTACAGATACAGATAAATCTGATCGCTGATATGGTTTGCGGTATCGCTGCTGCTGTCGTATACCACATGATAATTGGTGATCACAAACGCGCTTCCGTCACTTTCAACCTGATACAGCACACCCGAGCCTGTTGTATAATAGCTTTGCGTGTTTGGCATCGGATTCCATGGCGCGCTGCCTCCGGAGGTGGTTGTAAAGGCACAGTAAATACTGACCGCGCTGCGCAGACCTGCCGCCGTGGCAGCCGCAGTGCCCTGCTCGCCTGCCTCAATGGTGATGTTGTTGGTGACAGAATTTGTGATGGAATCCTCCTCGGGAGTCGTGGCCCCGTTGTCGGTAGATTCGCTGCTATCTGTGGAGTCATCGTAGGCATCCCACAGACTTGAATAATACGCGGAGCAGGAGGTCAAAGAAACCGACAGGAGAAGAACCAGCAAAGTAACCAGCCCAACCGGGCCTTTGATCCGCTTGAATTTCATTTTCATTTTCTTACCTTTCTGTAATAATTGGTCTTGAACGCCGTCCGCCGTTTTGAACAGCGTTCAAGGGATATATATCGTGTCCGTGCCGAAGGCACTCGGTGTCGGAGGCTGCATCTGTGTTGGGAGCCACAGAACCGACCCGGCACACAGGCCCCGAGCCGCGTGAAGGCAAGGAGACAGCCCACGCCGCTCCGGTCTGCATTGGCAAGACCCGGTATCTGCTTGGTTTTGGGCGCCGCCCGCCGTTTGGTACGACGCCCAAATGATTTGACAATCCTGCACCGCCCTTCCCAAATGCACAAAACCGCAGGCTTACTCTGCGGCGGCTGCCGCAAAACGGTCGTGTACAAGGCTTCCCTTTCGGAATGTACAGGATGGTAACGTCAGAATCGCTACGCCCTTATTATAACAAATCTTGCTTAAGAAAGCCTAAAGAAACCGTGAAGATCACATGAAGAATTCGGGAATTGTGGTTGAAAAAAGCATTTGATAACGGATATGCCACCTGTGCGCCTGTACAGCAGACCGGAAAGGCGGACAGCTAATACCCGAAAAATCCGCGGTATTCCCTCTGCGGTACGGAAAGAAGGGTCCTCGGGCCGAGCCGCCGCAATTTTTATTCGGACAGCAGCGTTCAGGGCTTCAGAACAACCCGAAAGCCGATATGCTCACGATCCTTTTTGTATGCGAAGATCTCCCCGCGGTGCCTGTGCGCAATCGATTTTGCAATCGACAGCCCGACGCCAAAGCCGCCCGTATAGGTTCTCGCTTTGTCCGCACGGTAAAAGCGGTCAAACAGCCGGTCCAGCTCCAATTCGTCCACGGCGCGGTAGGTGTTCTCCACCGACAGGACAATATGCCTGCGGCGCTTCAGAGTCACTGCGATCTCTCCTCCCGCATCGCAGTACTGAATCGCATTGTCCAGAAGGATCGAGACCAACCTGCGCAGCATTTCCTCGTCACCCGTGTAGACAATGCCCGGCTCCACCTCGGAGACAAGCGTTTTTTCCCTGTCCTCCGCGAGCACCGAAAACTCCGATACCGCTTCCGATACCATTTCGCTCAGGCGCATGTCGGTATCCTTGCGCGCCGGCTGCTCCTCGTCCATCCGGGAGAGCGCAACAAGCTGATTGACCAGCTCTGCCATCCGCTGCCCCTCGGAACGGATGTCGTCGAGCCATTCGTTCTTGCCAAGCTCGGCCTCCGCAATATCCAGATTGGTCAGAATCAGCGTCAGCGGGGTTTTCAGCTCATGGTTGGCATCGGTGATAAACTGCTTCTGCTTTTCATAGCTCTGCGCAACCGGCTTCATGACGCGCTTGGAAAAGAGAACGATCAGCAAAAGGATCACCACAGCGGCGGAAATCAGAACCACGCCGGAAATCCCCAGCGACTGCAGCATGAGGGCCTGATTGATGGTTCCGTCGACGAACACAACCGCCATGCCTTCCTCTGTATCAAAAACCTTATACCGGAGATTGGCGATCCATCCCCGCTCTCTCCCGCTCTCCACAACCCGTTTTGCATATTCCTCGGCTTCGGCGTCCGTAACCGAATAAATCGACGCGGTATCCATGCTTTCCAGCTCTCCGGAGCCGTCAAACCACACGGTGAAATAGCGGGTGGAAAACCGGGTCTCCGGCGTGATCCACTGCACTCCGCCCTCCTGCTTATGCGCATCGGGCCTGGGGATCCGGTCGCCGAACGAATCCGGGAATCTTCCGTTTCCCGCCGAAAGGCTGTCTGTCAGGGTATCCAGCGTCCGGTTCATGGATGAGAGCTGAAATACCGCGATCAGAACAAAGATCAGCACCACAACCAGAAGCACCGAGACGGCACAGATCAGAATGAACCTGCGCTGCAGCCGGTAAATCATACGCCTTCCTCCAGAACATATCCGGCTTTTCTTACAAAGCGGATTCTGACCGGCGCGCCGATGGCCTCGAGCTTCTTCCGGATGTTGGAGATGTGTACCCACACCACGCTGGTGTCCACATTGGCGTCCCACCCCCAGATGTGCGTCAGAAGCTGCTCGGTCGTCACAATCATACCGGGCTTCTGCATCAGCATTTCCATCACCTGAAACTCTCTTCCGCTCAGGGGCTGCGAACGGTCCCCACAGCTCAGTTCATAAGTAGATCGATTCAGTTGAAGGCCGCCGTATGTCAGCAGATCCGGCGTGAAATGGTCCTTGCGCCGCAGCATGGCTCTGACTCTGGCCAGCAGCTCCGGAGTGGAAAAGGGCTTGGGCAGGTAATCGTCCGCGCCCGCGTCCAGCCCCTCTACCCGCTGGTAGGTCTCGGTCCGGGCGGTCAGAAACAGCGCGGGGGTGGTGATCCCTTTTTGCCGCAGCCTTGTCAGGACCGCGACGCCATCCATGCCCGGCATCATGACGTCCAGCACAAGCCCGTCATATTCTCCGGTTACGGCAAAATCATACGCATCGGTTCCGTTTCCCACGCCGTCCACCATATAATGGTTCAACTCAAAAATATGAACCAGACTTTTGAGCAGCCTTGCATCGTCCTCTGCGATCAGGATTCTCATAACCTCCCCCTTTCCGTCTGTGATGAATCGCGTTGACTCCGGAATACACCGGACTTCAATATTATACCAGAAAGCACCTGAAAATGCAAGTCTTTTTTACCGCCATCCGCGGGAATGAGGAACGGCACGTTCTCAACACAAATAAGCGCCGGGCGGCCGTTGCCGGAAGATCCGGAAATCCCGGAATGAGCGGATCAACTCCAGCTGACGCCGTTGGCGTCGAGCGCAGCGGAGCTGGAGGATTTTGCCGAAACCGAAGCCGACGGATCGCCCAGCACAATCACATACGCGGACATGCTGCAGGGCATCTGTACCGTAGCGGTGCTCCCACCGATCTCGGCGATCAGAAAGCCGCCCTCGCTCAGAGAAAGCGTTTTCATACTGCCGACGCTCGAGAAGCTCCGGCAGTGCGTGGCCTCATTCGACATGCCGCCGCGCGGCATGCACGCCACCACGCAGCCGCCGGTATAGCTGTAGCCCTGCTCGGTATCGATGGCCGAGTTACCGCCTGAGGTGGTGATGACCACTGTGTTGCCCCCGGAAAACACGATTCCCTCATAGGAGGTTCTGCTGTTGGAGTCGAGCCCATCCCCGCTGCAATAGATATAAACGGTGCCGCCTCCGATTGTAATCGCGGTTCCCGAGGTGGCGGTCCCGTTCATCCCGTCGTCCGAGGCGCGCACCGAAACATATCCGCCCGAGATGTGAATGCTGTTCCCCTCAATCCCCTCGTAGCTGTTCACCACGCTGACAGTCCCCCCGGTGACCGACACCGTTCCGTCCGCGTGGAGACCGTCGTCGTTGCTGTAAACCGTCACGGTGCCGCCGTTGACGGTGATGTTTCCAAGCGAAGTTTCTCCGTTTTCCAGCGCGGCTCCGTTATTTGCGTGCAAAGAATCGTCATAGGATTTGATGCTGACCGTTCCGTCCTGAATCATAATCTCATTTCCGGCCTTGATGCCCTTGGTGGAGTGGTCGCCCTTGTCGGTATTTCCATCCTGCATACCGCCCATACCTCCCATGCCTCCCATCGCGCCCATGCCGTTCTGAACGCTGGTGGTGTAGTTGGTCCAGCTATAGGAAAGGCTGCCGCCGCGGCTGGTAATGGCAATGGTTTCGTAGGAGGTGCTCGGGGTGAGCAGCTCGGAGCAGGCGAGATATTCCTCCTCCTGCCCCTGCTCCATATCCGAGGAATAAATAAAAATCTGCATCTTCGCGTAATCGGTTCTCTTCGGGAAGGAATCGTACTCATAGCCGGTCATTCCGCCCGATACGCTGGAATCGTGCGTGGCGTTGACCCAGAGAACATCCTCATCCGAGTTAACGTATTTGACCGAATAGCTGTAGCTCCTGCTGCTATAGCGGATATAATACACGCTCTCGGACACAGACGTGACCTCGTTGGAATAATTGGAGTAGCGATCGGTGTAAATATTCAGCACCGTGGAGCTGTCCTCCACCACAACGTTATAAGCCGCGTCGATGCCGTCGCACGCAGCGTATATGGTGTGGGTTCCCCCCGTCACGGTCACGGTTCCGCGCTGGTTGCCCTTCTGCGAGACGTCGCTGTTCGTGGTCTTGATTCCGTCCCCGCCCGAGGAGATCAGCGTGCTTGTGCCGGCCTCGAGAGATACACTGTCGTTGCCCTTGAGCGCGTTGTCCACGCACACAACCAGCAGCGTCAGGTTTTTGACCTGCAGATCGTCCTTGGAGTGAATGCCGTTGTTGTTCTCGGACACCACCGTCAGGCTTCCTTTGCCCGCAATTTCGAGATCGACCTCGGAGTGAAGCGCGCCCGCCCGAGCCATATCATCCTCCCCGGACACTGCCTCGCGCAGATCGTAGATATCGTTTTCATATCCGCTTTTGGCCTTGATGGAAACCTCGTCTCCGCTGAGCACCGTGACGGGATTTGTCTCATCGCTGACCAGTGAAAAGCCGTACAGCTCAAGGTCAAATTGATAATCATCTCCTACATCGATGACAATGCTTCCCTTCAGCCTGCCGGAGACCGAATAGACCGAGTCCTCGCCGACGGCAGTAAAGGTCAGAACATTGCCCTCCAGCGTATAGCACCCCTGCGTGCCGGAGACGCATTCCACGGTGACGTCCACCGCGTCGTTCTCAAAGTAGCCGTCATACGCTCCAAGCTCGGAGAGAGACTCGCCAAAGGACTCGGACGCATCTCCAAGGTCGGCTGCGTTTCCCTGCGACGCGCTCGGGTCTCCGCCGGATGTGCCATCCTTTTTGCCGCAGCCGCTCATCAGCACCAGCAGCGCCAATATGATACAGATCGGTATTCCATTCGTTTTCATCATCGGATTCTCCTTTTTTCCCCGGGAATTTCCCCTGATCAATGCGGTTGTGTGTTGCCTTCCCTTCAGAAGGCCGCCGATCATACGCGGCTCCGCCCCGTCAGTGATGTACCCCTGTCACAAAAGCTGCGCCTCTGCTGCCTCCTGCTTGGAAACCGTAATTTCGAGGTTGCCGTTTCTCTGCCGGATCCGATCGATCAGCTCCTTCTCCTTGGTCGGGTCACGCAGAACCACATCGTAAGTAAGCCGGAACATGCTCCCCATGTTGGTGGATTTGACACAGGTCAGCTCACAGGAGGTCGTGTACTCACGAAAAATATCCTCAAACACATCGGTGTAATCCAGATCCTCCGGTATGGTGATGCGGAGGCTCTTGTATCTGGCCGCGTTCTTTTTTGCGCCGAGGCTGACGCTGCCGTACAGTATGAGAACCGCGCACATCACAACGGTAAACAGGAATGCGTAGCCAAGATAGCCGATGCCGGCCAGCAGCCCCGCCCCCATGGCAAGGAAGAGCACGCCGATCTCCTTGGCCGTTCCGGGCACCGAGCGGAAGCGCACCAGACTGAATGCCCCCGCCACCGCAACGCCGGTTCCCACATTGCCATTGACCATCATGATCACCACGCAAACGGCCGCAGGCAGCAGCGCAAGCGTCACCACAAAGCTCTTGGTATAGCGCGCACGGAACATGTAGGCAAAGGCCAGAATGGCGCCGAGCACCAGCGCGCAGGCAAGGCACAGCAGAAAATCCGGCAGGCGGATCGCGGCGCTTGCATCCGTATCAAAAATACCGCCGAAAATGGTGTCAAGCATGAGTCCGTTCCTCCTTTGTATGCATGCAGGTGCGTTCGGCCAACCGGGGGTAGATGATTTTTTCGTAGGCGGTTCCATACTTGGAGTAGGATGTTTTATAGATATGCTCCCCGGACAGAATCCGGGTCATCCACAGCGGAATGCCGCCCGAGCATTTGAGCTCCATGAGCACCTTTCCGCTCCAGCAGCGGCTGACCGTATACCTCGGATTCCAGTGACAGATCGGTTTGCCGGCAGAGAATGGTATCGTCAAACGTCACACGGAAATCTCCGCCGTCCCTCTCGGCATAGGCCTCCCGTTCATAGGAGAGGAACACCGCGGGGCGAAGATTGACATAATAATCCAGAAAATAATCGATTTCCTTGGATATCTGCGTGCTGACCGGGCAGCTCACCTCCCGGCCCATCCATGCGATGGCGGTCTCCTCCGGCAGAGAGAGCCTGCGCTTATAAACGACATGCCTGTATTTCTTCTTCAGCTCCACAAACACCGTGCTGCCGGGCGCCGCCTGCCGGTAGCTGCGCACCCGCAGCTTCTCCTTGTAAACCGGCTGCTCAATGGAGTGGCGGATCAGGCGGTAGGTATCCGTATCGAAATACAGATTGCGGATGGTGGTCCGCCCGTATGCGTCCAGAGCCATGTACGGATCCATTGCCGTAAGAACCGCTTTCTTTTGCTCCTGTGTCAGCATATATTTCAGCTCATATCGCTGAAACACGGTCTGATATGCCATAAAATCGCCTCCTCTCCCGATTACCTAACCCTATTTTATCACCGGACCCTTAAGAATCCCTAAAGAAAGAAAATATTTTTTGAAAATCGCCTCTCTGCGCATACGGATGTACCCGTCACACGGCAGCTTTTCCGCGACAAACACGTCTACCGTGCCGTTTTCGGCGGGATTCGGACGGTACGCCGCACGCTCCTTCCGCGCATTGTTTTCACTTTGATCTTGACAAATCCGGCAAAATCGGTTATAATGTTCCCGGAAGGGGCTTCCCCTTCCTTCCCATCCGGTAAGCGCGGTATCGGGCTGCCTGCTTCCCACAGCGGCGCGGGCATTCCGCAGAATATCATAATTCCCTCCGGTAAGGAGGGCGCTTGCCCGATGGATTTTATGATTCAGCAACCGAAAGGTGGAACTCCTGATATGTGTCAGAGGAAAAAAATTTTATCTATCGGGGAAATCATCTGGGATGTATACCCGACCGAGCAGTGCATTGGCGGTGCGCCGCTCAATTTTGCGGCACACTGCGCTGCCTGCGGCTGCGAGGCATGGCTGCTCTCGGCCGTCGGTACCGACGTGCTCGGAACGGCTGCCCTGGAACGGGCACGCGGCTTTGGGGTGAAAACCGACCTGATTCAGACCGTTTCCGACAAGCTGACCGGGCAGTGTCTGGTTTCGCTGGACGCCAATCAGGTGCCCTCCTACAGCATCCTGCCCGACGCGGCCTACGATAACATTGTCCTGCATGAGAGCGACATCAGCCGCATTCAGGCGGAGCACATGGATGTACTTTACTTCGGAACCCTGATTCAGCGCAGTCCGGCCTCCCGCTCGGCGGTCGCCGCTGTACTCGAGAGCTGCAGCTTTCCGGAGGTGTTCTGCGACCTGAATCTGCGGCCCGGGTGCTATGGAAAGGATTCGGTATCCCTTTGCCTGCGCAACGCCACAATCCTCAAAATCAGCGATGAGGATGAGCGCCTGCTGCGGGAATTTGAGCTGTACTCCTGCATCTCGGAGGAGCCGGAGGCCATTGCCCGCGCAATCGCCCATCGATACGGCAACCTGAACATCATTCTGCTGACCTGCGGCAGCAAGGGGGCTTACGCCTACGACTGCCGGACACAGGAAAGCGTGTTTCAAAATATCGTTCCCGCCCCGGTGGTTTCCACTGTGGGCGCCGGGGACAGCTTTGCGGCTGCATGGCTGGCGGCCTACCTCAACCGCGCGCCGCTCACACTGTGCATGAAAAAAGCGGCCGAACGCAGCGCATTTGTGGTGTCCAGAAAGGAAGCCGTCCCGGAGGAATGATAGCCTAACGGAAGAAAAGACCTCGAAGGGAGGGCACCTCTTGTAAGAGGCCGCCCTCCCTCCGAGCCTCCCTCCTCCGAGAACTTTTCCCGGCGCAGGCTCCCGTTTTGGCAGATGGGTAGCTAAAAATCGGCTGTGGCGGAGCCTGTGCCGGGAAAAGCCTTTTCGGGGCAGGCGTGTTTTTTGGGTTTTCCGGGTACATTGTTTATTCCCCTGCTGGCTTTGACAGGCCGTTTTTGAATATCAAGGAATCGGACATGCTCCAAACGGAAAATGTCCGACACTTTTGCTTTCCGGTAGCGTTTATTGAGAAAAAGAAAGACCTCGGAGGGAGAGCACCTCTTGAAAGAGGCTGCCCTCCCTCCGAGCCTCCCTCCTCCGAGAACTTTTCCCGGCACAGGCTTCCGTTTTGGCAGATGGGTAGCTAAAAATCAGCTGTGGCGGAGCCTGTGCCGGTAAAAGCCACTTTCGGGGCAGGCGTGATTTTTGGTTTGCCGGGCACATCGGAATCCGGCAAAAAATCATTTGTCAGGTTTGACAGATGCGGTTGAACAGCAAAAAACCGGGCATACCGTAGAATGCGGCTGTCCGTTTTTTTCTGTTTTCCGATGGCACGGCATTTATCGCCGGTTGTCCGATGTTTGAAAGAACGCAGATTCAGTCGCTTCACGGCGGTTCTGCTCATATGACCATACCGCATCGAACAGCAGAGATTTGTAACAGTCCCGACTTCCCTACCTGCCGTTCACCGTCCGCCTCTCCCAAATGGGAATTTCCCCGCTGCCGCCCCATTGCGCACGCCAAACCGGCAAACGCACCGACTGAAACACGGGCGGCAGCGGGGAAAGTTCTCGGAGGGGGAGGCTTGGAGGGGGGCGGCCTCTTTCAAGAGGCGCCCCCCTCCAAGGTCTTGCCCTTCATCCTCCAAGGTCTTGCCCTTCATCCTCCAAGGTCTTGCCCTTCATCCTCCAAGGGCTTTCCCCTTCGTCCTTCAACCGTTATTCCAGCTCGAAGGCGCCGGTGTAGAGCTGATAGTACTGCCCCTTTTCCGCAATCAGCTTTTCATGGCTGCCGCGCTCGATGATGCGGCCATGATCCAATACCATAATCACATCCGAATTGCGGACCGTGGAAAGCCGGTGCGCGATGACAAACACGGTTCTTCCCTTCATCAGCGCGTCCATTCCCTTCTGCACAATCGCCTCGGTGCGGGTATCGATCGAGGAGGTCGCCTCGTCCAGAATCATCACGGGCGGGTCGGCCACCGCGGCGCGGGCAATGGCAATCAGCTGCCGCTGTCCCTGCGAGAGATTTGCGCCGTTATTGGTCAGCTGCGTCTGGTATCCGTCCGGCATCCGGCTGATGAAGTCGTCCGCACCCGCCAGCTTTGCGGCGGCAATGCACTCCTCGTCGGTCGCGTCCAGCTTTCCGTAGCGGATATTGTCCATCACGGTGCCCGTGAACAGGTTGGTATCCTGAAGGACAATACCGAGCGACCGGCGCAGATCCGATTTGCGGATCTTATTGATATTGATGCCGTCATACCGGATCTTTCCGTCCGCAATGTCATAAAAGCGGTTGATCAGGTTGGTGATGGTGGTTTTTCCGGCGCCCGTGGCACCGACAAAGGCCACCTTCTGCCCCGGCTCGGCATAGACGGTGACATTGTGCAGAACCGTCTTGCCCTCCTCATAACCGAAGTCCACATCAAACATTCTCACATCTCCCTGCAGCGGGGTGTAGGTGATGGTGCCGTCCGCCTGATGCGGGTGCTTCCATGCCCACTTGCCGGTGTGCTCCTCGGTCTCGGTGATGGTGCCGTCCGGTGCAACCTTGGCGTTGACCAGCGTCACATAGCCGTCATCGGTCTCGGGCTGCTCATCCATGAGTCCGAAAATACGCTCGGCTCCCGCCATTGCCATGACAATCGAGTTGATCTGCTGGGAAACCTGATTGATGTTTCCGGTAAACTGCTTGGTCATATTGAGGAACGGAATGATGATGCTGATTTCAAACGCCATGCCGGAAAGGCTGAAGTTCGGTGCGTCCAGAACCAGGAACAGGCCGCCCACCATAGCGAGAATCACATACATCAGGTTGCCGATGTTCATAATCACCGGTCCGAGCACATTGGCATGCGCGTTGGCCAGATAAGCGTCCTCACACAGTGCATCGTTGATTTTTTTGAAATCCGACTTGCAGGCCTCCTCGTGGCAGAACACCTTGATCACCTTCTGCCCGTTCATCATCTCCTGTACAAAGCCCTCCTGCACGGCAACCGACTTCTGCATCCGCAAAAAGTATCTCGCCGAGCCGCCTCCCACTTTTTTGGAGACCAGCACCATAAGCGCCACGCCCACCATGAGCACCAGCGTCATCCAGATGCTGTAATAGATCATGATAAAGAACACGCTGAGCACAATCACACCGGCCCGGATCAGCGTTGGCATCACCTGCGACACCAGCATCCGGAGCGTGTCGATATCGTTTGTGTAATAGCTCATGATATCGCCGTGCTTGTGCGTGTCAAAGTATTTGATCGGAAGATCCTGCATCCCACCGAACATGGTTTTGCGCAGACGATCCAGAAAGCCCTGCGTGATCACAGCCATCAGCTGGGATTCCACCGTGATGGAAATGATCGAGAGCACATAGAAGCCGATGAGCAGCAGCACCTTCGGAACAATGACATCCTTCGCTGCTTCCCAGCCCATGCCCGAGTTTTGAAACTCTTCGATTTCGGCAATCACCTGCTGCAGAAAGATGTTCGGAATCGAGGATGCGACCGCCGTAAAAATAATACAGAAAATGGAAAGCGGAAGCATCACCGGATAATAGTGAAACAGCATTCCCATCAGCCGTTTGAGCACGCCGCCGTTGATTTTTCTTTTTCTTCCGGCCATTTGCGGCTGTTTATTCATGCTCCTCACCTCCGTTTCCGTTTGTTTGTTGTTCATATACTTCCTGATAAATCTGATTGGTTTTCAACAGCTCCTCATGCTTGCCGACCGCAGAAATTCTGCCGTTATCCATGACAATGATCATGTCGGCGTCCTCCACAGAGGCAATGCGCTGCGCAATGATGATCTTTGTGGTTTCCGGAATGTATTGGCGGAAGCCCGCGCGGATGAGCGCGTCGGTCTTGGTATCCACCGCACTGGTGGAGTCATCCAGAATCAGAATCTTCGGCTTTTTGAGCAGTGCGCGTGCAATACACAGGCGCTGCTTCTGACCGCCGGAAACGTTGGTTCCCCCCTGCTCAATCATGGTATCGTATCCATCCGGGAAGGAGCGCACAAAATCATCGGCCTGGGCCAGTCGGCAGGCCTCCTGCAGTTCCTCGTCGGTCGCGTTCGGGTCGCCCCAGCGCAGGTTCTCCTTGATGGTTCCGGAAAACAGCAGGTTCTTCTGCAGCACCATTGCAACCGAGCCGCGAAGCTGCTCGATGTCATACTCACGGACATCCACACCGCCGACCCGCACACTGCCCTCGGTGGCATCGTAGAGTCGCGGGATGAGCTGCACGAGCGAGGATTTGCTCGAACCGGTTCCGCCGATGATACCGACCGTCATGCCCGAGCGAATATGCAGATCAATATCGGCCAATGCAAATTTTTTGGCGTTTTTGGAGTACTTGAAGTTGACATGGTCGAAATCGATGGAACCGTCCCTGACCTCCATGACCGGGTGCTCCGGCTCCTTCATATCCGGCAGCTCATTGAGCACCTCCACAATCCGCTGTGCGGACTCGGCCGACATGGTCAGCATGACATAGATCATCGAGAGCATCATCAGCGACATCAGGATCTGCAGCCCGTAAGTGATCATCGCCGAGATCTGCCCGACGTCCACGCCCGAGCCTTCAATGGCCATGCGGGAGCCAACCAGCAGCACAAACGCCATGTTGAAATACATGCAGAACTGCATCAGCGGGGTGTTCAGCGCCACAATGCGTTCGGCACGGGTAAAATCGGCGCAGATGGAGTCGGCCGCTTTCCCGAATTTTTCCTTTTCGTAGTCCTCACGGGCAAAGCCCTTGACCACACGCATGGCGCGCACGTTTTCCTCGATGGATTCGTTGAGGCGGTCGTATTTCTTGAACACGCGGCGGAAAGCAGGCATTGCCTTCCGGGAAATCAGCAGCAAGCCCACAATCAGAATCGGCACCACAATCACAAAGCAGGTTGCCAGCGCTCCGCCCATGATATACGCCATCACCACCGAGAAAATGAACATCAGCGGCGACCGGATCGCGGTGCGAATCAGCATCATAAAGGACATCTGCACGTTGTTGACGTCGGTGGTCATACGGGTCACCAGCGACGAGGACGAAAACTTGTCGATATTGGAAAACGTAAAGGCCTGCACCCGATCAAAAATATCATGCCGGACATTTTTCGCAAATCCGGCCGACGCCTTGGAGCAGGTGAAGCCCGCCAGCCCGCCGCAGACCAATGAAATCATTGCCAAAAGCGCCAGCAAGCCGCCCTGCCGCAGGATCAGGTTCATATCCGCCCCTGCCTTGATCTGGTTGACCAGATCCGCAGTGATAAACGGAATCAGGGCCTCGATGACCGCTTCCCCTACAATGAACACCAGCGTGAGAATGGTTGCTGTCTTGTACTCTCTGATACATTTCGCAAGTCGTTTAATCATAAGGTTCTCTCGTTCATTCCTTTCCTTGTTCTGGCTCTGCGCCCTCCAGAACGGCACACAGCTTTTCCAACAGTTGCATCAGAGTGGCATATTCCTCCGGTTGGAAGGCATCCCGAATCTCCCGATCCATTCGGGTGACATGCATGGAAACCGCCGCAAGCACCCGCTCGGCCTTGGGGGTCAGCCGCAGGCGCTTCAGCCGCGCGTCACCGTTGACCGCCTCTCTGACCAGAAGCTGCTTTTGCTCCATCAGCTCCACAGTCCTGGAAATCGTGGAACGGCGGATTTTGAAAGCGGTTTCCAGATCCTTCTGAAACACATCCTCGCCGTCATGATCCCGCACATAGCGCAGCACCCAAATGTTGCGCCCGGTCAGCAAATCCCCGCCGCTTTCCGCGGCAACCACGCGGTCAAATCTCCTGCGGAAAAACACGGTTGCCTGATTGACCAGATGCACCAGCCTCTGCTCACCCTCCATTCCACATCCATCTCCTTTTGCATTCTGTTAGCGTGCTAACATTCTACCACAAATAAAAATAAAAATCAATCCCGCAAAACGCAGAAAATCAGCGTTTGTGAAACAGATTTTTTGGAGGTTTGCACAGGAGCTTTTTCCCACACGCAAATGCCTACTTTCAAAAATTGCGCGGTACGACTTCATGTCAGAAAATATGGATTCTTGTACCCCGACCAAGGGAGCGTATTTCGATGCGGCAGCATATTTCCAAATCAACAGGCCGCCGTTCCGTGCATCCGGAACAGCGGCCGTGCAAACACGATCCACCCGACGCAGCACAAACCGGCACCGCACGCTGTGCGGTGCCGGTTCGGCAAAATGACATCCGTCCCACCGCTTTTGCCGCCAGCGCGGGATCGGGCTTTACTCCTCCATCCGATCCTCCTGCGCCATATAATAGCGGCGTCTGCAGGCCTGTACGGTGAAAAAGGCAAAAACACAGGTCAGCATCAGCGGAACCAGAATGGCCGCCAGCTCGGTGTCGGCCGGATTGCGCAGAAACAGCTCCTGACCGTTGACAACCGCAGTCACCTCTCCGACAAACCGATAATCGGCGTCTCCCTCCCCCTGCACGGTAATATCAACCTCGGTCATAGGCGGAAGTACGATGTTTTCGGTTTGCAGCTCCATGCTTTTACCGTTGTTGAACGAATCGTTGGAAACCGGAATGACAATCCGCTCCACAATCAGCTCCTGATCGGTGGTATTGCGAAGCGACCCCTCCGCCGTGACCAGATACCGCCACTCGGAATCGCTCGTTTCGGAAGCCTCTACCTCGAAAGAGGAAACCTCAATTTCCCGCTGAATCCGAACGTCGGTGTTTGCGGGAATCAGCGAAAGCACCAAAAGCAGCGCGAAAAACAGAGTGGCAATTGCCAGCACAGCAATCAACAGGTTCTGACCCATGTGCAGTTTTTTCATAACAGCTTCACCGATTTGCAGACAGCAAAATTCCTTTCCGTAAGTTTATTTTTCAGACAATGCCGGCGACGATACCGGTTCACAGTACCCGTTTTCCGGCGGCAAACACCATACGCCGTTCAAGGGCGTCGTCCACCAACAGCAAATCCGCCCGCTTGCCGGGCGCAATGCTGCCCACCATGTTGTCTATTCCGGTCATCCGCGCAGGGTGCAGCGTGGCGCAGGCAACCGCGGCGGACAGCGAAACACCGGCAAAACGCATCAGGTTCTTCACGCCCTCCCAAAGGTTGAGCGTGCTGCCGGCCAGGGCGCCGTCCAGCGTTTCGGCTCGCCCGTTCCGGACAATGACCTTCTGCCCGGCAATGGCATATTCGCCGTCCGGACAGCCGGTGGCCTCCATTGAGTCGGTGATCAGAACCAATCGGTCCGCTTTGCAGCGGTATGTCAGCTCTACCATATCCGGGCAGATGTGCATTCCGTCCACAATCAGCTCGACCCATGCGTTGCCGGACAGCAGCGCCGCGCTGACCGCCCCCCCCTCCCGGTGATGCAGCGGGGGCATGGCATTAAACAAATGCGTAAAGGATGTAACCCCACGCTCCATTGCCGCACGCGCCTGCGCGGCCGTGGCGGCAGTGTGCCCCAGCCCCAGGGTGACGCCGTGCCGGCGCGCGCATGCCGCAAAGGCTCCGTCCTCATCCAGCTCAAAGGCCGCCGTGAGATGGCAGGGGACATGAATTTCCCCCAGATAGCGCTCCAATTCCGCCGCGTCGAGCGGCGCCAGCAGCTCCGGCGCGTGCGCGCCCCGCTTGGAGGGATTGAGAAAGCGCCCCTCGAGATGAATGCCTTCAAACCCGCAGGCCTGAATATCCCGGATGGAACGCAGCCACTCCTCCGGCGTTGCCGAAGCCAGTGTGGCAAACACCGAGGTCACACCGGCGCGCGCATAGTCCTCCTTCATGCGCAGCATCTGCTGCCGCGTGGCCGTGGAAAAATCAAATCCCGAACGACCGTGCGTATGCACGTCCACCAATCCCGGCAGCACCGTCAGCCCGCGGACGTCGACCACCGTGTCGCAAGCCGCCTCGGTTCCCACGGCACGGATATATCCATCCTCCAGCAAAACCGGGCAGTCCTCCCAAAAGCCGCCGTCGCTCCGCCAGACTTTTCCGCCCTTGAGCAATTGTTTCATGATTTCCTCCGTGTTCAGATAGATTATTTTCATTATAGGAAGATTACCCGGGAATGTCAAGTACCATTCTGTAAATATTTCCGGAATGTTTCACAAAAACGATTTTGCGGGACAGCCTACACGGACAACAGAAAATTATCGCCGATTCCCGTTCCGGTCAAACGTGCGTCTCAATGCGATTTCGGTCGGGAAAACAGAACCGATTACAAAGATCAGATGTCCTCCGCAGATCACCCCTCCTGTGATTCCTACAGTATCCTCGCTTTTTCCGAAAACCAAACACATCAGTAATACTGTAATCGGCAGCAAAATCCATCCGCAGATGAACCAGATTCTGCCGCAATATTGATGGGCATACTTCCATGTATCCTTATTCTTCATAGACATGGATGTCCGGTATCCAAAATACGCATTGATTTCTTTCGGCCCCTTTTTCAAAAAATATCTCCCAAATCCGATCATTGTAAAGGGCAAAAGCAAATCCATAACCAGCATAAAAATCCAGAAAGCCATAGCACATTCCTTTCCGTTTAAGGCAACACCGCACAATTCTGACTGCGCAAATCTGCCGTCAGATTTTTCGTCAAACAAACCAAATTGACGCAGGCAATAGTAGATCTATTGACAAGGAGATTTGTGCAGTTTGGCGAAAAAG
>CALXUY010000006.1 GCA_944391805.1 uncultured Clostridia bacterium | reverse complement strand
CTTGCAGACTACAAGTTTGATAGGTCAGAGGTGTAAGTGCAGTAATGCATTGAGCTGACTGATACTAATAGACCGAGTGCTTGAACTTCTACAGTTCTTTGATTGAGTTCCTGTCCTTTCACTTCCAGCCTTCCTTTCTTCGATTTTCTATGGGCGTAAGCCGGTGTTGCCTTTGATTGCCGTTTAGTCTGTACTTCTGGCAAAGTGATTTAACAGGAAGATTAAAAAATCCGTACACGTGGTGTGCGGTTTTTTTGTTATCTTTGAAATTTGATGATGTTAAGAAATGTCAAGTTTAATTTAAATTATTTTAAAAATATATTGACAAAAAATATAAAATATGATATAATTTAATTAAGAAAATGTGCATAATTTTGACTACGCGACACTTGCAGCGCGAAATTGTGCGTATTACCTTAAGTAACTTGAAAAGGGATTCCTTACGAGAAATTAGTATTAAAATTTAAAAATAATAGGGAGGTGATCTCAACAAACTGCCTTTTGTATCGAAAGAAGTATGCTTATGTCGTCTTTTTGTTTTTAAATCTTAATACAATTTTGGAGGTAATTATGAAAAAAGTAATGTCTTTGCTTCTTTTGGTTGCTTTTGGATTGACTATTATTTGGTCTATACCTATTCAGGCACATGCCGCAGTAACTCCAACAAATAATTTAATTTCAAACGGTATATACTACATTAGAAATCAACGTTCAGGTTTATACTTGGATGTATATGGAAAGGGGACAAGTGACCATACAGAAGTTAAACAGGATTATTATAATGGAGGAGATAATCAGAGATTTCAAATTAAGTATATTTCTTTTGGTGTATATGAAATTATACCTCTTCATGCTACAAATATGAGGTTAGACGTATACAATGCAAGCTCTGATGATAATGCTCCTGTCCACATTTATACTTCAAACTCAACAAATGCTCAAAGATTTAAAATTGTGCCCACAGGTAATGGAGATGGTTCATATAAAATACTTACTGCTACAACAGGCTATACAAAGTGTATAACTGTTTTGGGCGCTTCTATGCAACCGACAAATATTATACAGTATTCATATTATAATCATGGTAATCAAGATAATGACCATTGGTATTTTGAAGATGTAACGCTTAACGAAAAAACATTAGTTACTTTATCTCCAGGAGAAACTAAATCTTTTGAAATTACAATTCCAGATAATATAAGTTATGCAGTTGAAACAATTCAATATGGTAGTAGTGTTGTTGATACAACGTTAACAGTGAATAATTTATCAACAGGGAACCAATATGATGATAACAGTGGAGTAGGATTATATTCGTTTATAGGGTTTAATAATCAAGGAGGACGTAATTTAACAATTACAGTAGGCGCGAATAATTCTAACACGTTGAGTAGGTTTTATTTGCAGATTAGGAAACAAAAAGCTGTATATTATGGTTTCGAGTATGATGATATAAGTACATTAAAAGATTTAGAAAAGCCATATAATTATTTTTCTGGTTTATATGATTCCTATCTGTATGAGAACAAGGAATCGTCTCATTTTCAGGAAATAGATGAGCGAGGATACAGCAGATATAATAGTGAAATAATTTTTTTTAGCGGACATGGGTATAAAGATCCTAATAGTGACGCACGGGGATTTGGAGTGTCTTTTAGTAATACAAGTCTGTATTTAAGCGATATAACCAATATGAACAATGTTAGAATTGCTGTTTGGTCAGCATGCTATTCATCAAATACTAATAACAGTTATAATACTTCTTTTATTGATAAATCGGTCGCCAGTGGTGCACAAGCCGCATTAGGATTTCCCGATAGTGTGACAACAGTATCATCGAAAAGTTTTACTGATGATTTATACGAGAAATTAGCTGCTGGATACACGATTGGTGCAGCCGCTGAATATGCTGCCAAACAGATAATATGGCCGTGGGACAATGCTAAAGATTATAGAATTACTGGCTCAACGTCTACAACATTGAACATCGCTAATTATACCAAAACGTCTTCGGTTATAGCTTCGCAGGATAATCGCATTAGTAACTACTATGATCTGGTTAATAATCATAATTATCAGACTTATAATGATGGGAATGTAACTAGATATTATATGACAATCAACGGAATAATCACAAATCAATTTGTTGATGTGGCGCAAGATTCATCAATACAAAGTTGTGTAACGCAAAATTACAATATTGGTAACGAATTTTCTGTATTGCCTATTTTATTGGACTATGATACTGTTAACACTGCAACAGAAGAAAAACATCTTGTGTACATAATAGAAAATAATGTTGCAACTCCTGTGTTGATATCGTATGTAACGATTACTGATCACAATGGCAGAACATATTCGGAGGCGATTTGTCGCAATTTAAACAATGGTGTGTTTATAGACTATGGTGATATCAATACAGTAGAGGAGGAAAACGAAGCACATGTTTCTTAAAAGAAAAACGCTTATCGGAATATCCATCGCGTTGGTGCTGGTGATTGCATTGGCGGTAACATTGTGGGTATTGTTTTCGCCAAAGCGGCTGACGCATATACTGCCGGATGAGAAGGTGGTTCGCGTTGTAAAGGTTTTGACAGATGAAACGGGCGCGGAAACCGAAACCGAGCTTTCGGACGAAAAAATCGATTTGTTTATTGCGTCGCTGGAAGGTTTGAAATATACAAAATATTATAATTTCCTGAAAATTAAGGCGTCTGTGTTTGATTCTGTTCACTATCTGATTACCTACGAGCATGGCTACACAGTCAAATTGAGCGCGCATCATCTGTATGTGTTTCACAACGGCGAGACCGAAACCAAGCTGACCCTTGATGGTATCCGGCCGGACGACGAATGGGGCGCACTGGTGCAGTTGTTTGAATGACGGTATCGCTCGGCTGATCTTCCCCCGCAAATTTGCGGGGGAAAATTTTTGCGCGGAAGGACAAAATATTTTTTGCCAACCTATTGCTTTTTCAATAGGAATATGATATAATAATCAATGTATGTTGTGCGATGCACAACGCGCATTTTGAAACGATGTCAAAGAACATCGAAATAACGAAATGAGGTAAATGATCATGAAGAGCGGAATTCATCCCGAATATGAAAAGTGCATCATTCGGTGCGCTTGCGGCGAAGTTGTGGAAACCAAATCAACCAAGGGGGGCGAGTTGAGAGTGGATATCTGCTCCAAGTGCCATCCCTTCTTTACCGGTAAGCAGAAGTTTGTAGACGCTGGCGGACGTGTTGACAAGTTCAAGCGGAGACTGGAGTCCTCCCAGAAATAATCCCGGTATGATTGGCCAAAAGACAAGCTGCACAGGCTTGTCTTTTTTTGAGTTTGTGAGCATCGCGATGCGATGCGGAAAGGAATTCCGTGTATGGAAAAAATGGAATGTGCGCAGGCGGTTCTGGTCGGTATCTGTACGGATGCGTCCGGTATGGAGCAATGTGAACGGAGCCTGTGCGAGCTGGAGCGCCTGCTGGAAACTGCGGGGGGCAGGGCATTGGCAAAGGTGATTCAGAACAAAGAGCATCCAAACCCCCGGACCTGTATCGGATCGGGAAAGGTGCTGGAGGTCCGGGAAATCTGCCGGGCGTATCACGTGGAGCTGGTCATTTTTGATCTGGAGCTTTCCCCTGCACAGATCAAAAACCTGGAGGACGACATTGGGGACGATGTGCGCGTGATTGACCGTTCGATGCTGATATTGGATATTTTTGCGCTGCATGCGGTCACCGGAGAGGGGAAACTGCAGGTGGAACTGGCGCAGCTCAAGTACACGGCGCCGCGCTTGGTTGGAAAGGGAATTGAAATGTCCCGTCTGGGCGGCGGCATTGGAACCCGAGGCCCCGGCGAGAGCAAGCTGGAGTCCGACCGCAGGCATATGAAGCGCCGGATTGCGGCTTTGGAGGAGGAGC
This sequence comes from uncultured Clostridia bacterium, assembly GCA_944391805.1. Lineage (GTDB taxonomy): Bacteria > Bacillota > Clostridia > Oscillospirales > CAG-272 > UMGS1865. Next base: position 25,936 of record CALXUY010000006.1, on the reverse strand, counting down.
TGCGGCAGTTGGATCGCACCCGGCAGACCATGCGGGCCGCGCGGGATCGCAGCGGCATCCGCAAGGTTGCCATTGTCGGGTACACCAATGCCGGCAAATCCACCCTGCTCAACCGTCTGACCAACGCCGGTATTTTGGCCGAGGACAAGCTGTTTGCCACGCTCGACCCCACCACCCGCAAGCTGGAGCTGCCGGACGGCACATCCGTGCTTCTGACTGACACGGTCGGATTGATCCGCAAGCTGCCGCACCATTTGATTCATGCCTTCAAATCCACGCTGGATGAGGCGGTATATGCGGATCTGCTGATGATTGTGGTTGACGCCGCCGACCCGGAATATGCCGAGCAGCTTGAGACAACCGAGCAGCTTCTGGCTGAACTGGGCGCTGCCGAAAAGCCCGCTCTGTATGTCTTCAACAAGTGCGACAAGGGGGCGGCAGCCGCCTTCCGCAGTCTTGGAAGCGATGCCGGGCGCCGCCGTACGGTTGCCATCTCGGCGCAGACCGGACAGGGCGTGGAGCACATGCTGGAGGTTTTGCAGGAAATGCTGCACGAGGGGAAACGGAGAGTCCTGTTCCGGATTCCCAATGCCGAGGCAGGCGCGCTGAACCAGCTTTATCAGATGGCGACGGTGGAAACCGTGGACTATGGCCCCGAGCAAATTCAGGTGACAGCCATTGTGGATGAGAAAACCCACGGGATGCTCCGCCGCTTTGACCCGGATTGGCGGGCGCCGGGTGAGGGGTAAACGATGAGCCGACAGGAGGACGAACGGTTCTGCACCACGTTGGGGCAGGAGGCCTCGGCGGAGTTTGAGGAAAAAAAGTCGGTATTCATCGGGCACGCCAAGCCGGTGCGCACCGAAGAGGAGGCGCTGGCCTTTATCAAGGCCAAGAAGGCGGAATACGCCGATGCGCGGCACAATGTCTGGGCTTACCGCCTGCGCGGGGATATTCTTGTCCGCTGTTCGGACGACGGGGAGCCGCAGGGGAGCGCGGGGCTACCGGTGCTGGAGGTTCTGCGCAAATCGGGAGTCAGTGACGCTGCCGTGGTTGTGACCCGCTATTTCGGCGGGATTCTGCTGGGGGCCGGCGGCTTGGTGCGGGCATATTCCCATGCCGCCAGACTTGCCGTTGACAATGCCGGAATTGTGACATATGAAAGATACACCGAGTTCTGCCTGCGGTGTTCCTATTCGGATTACCAGCGGTATCTGGCCGAGCTGCCGAAGTTCGGCGCACTGATCGATGATACGCAGTTTTCCGATTGCGTGCGGCTTCGCTTTGCGGTCAAGACCGCGTTGGGGGAGCCTGTGCTCACCCGTATCCGGGAAATCAGCGGCGGCCGGGATGTTCCGGAGACGCTGGGAGAGCGGTATGATTGCCGATAAATCGGGCGGCTTTGCCGCCCTCAGATTGTAGACAAAAGGCACATCACATAAAAATTGCACAAAAGCGTTTGTCCGCTTTTTCTTTGAGCGTGTAGGCGCAAAGAAAGAAGCAAAGGCTTCGCGAAATTCCGTTTTACGGAATTTTTCTCAGCCGCAAATCTGCTTCGCAGAGTTTGCACAAAGAAGAAAAGGATTTGCAATGCAAAGAAATCACTTTGTGATTCGCGAATCGCTTCGCGAGTTTGCTGCCGTATAGGAATTTCGCCGCCTGCGGGCGGAAACTTTTGCAAAGCAGAAAATCAAACAACCGCCCCGGCGGTTGTTCGGCACCTCCGGTGCCTTGCGAGAGAGGGCTTCGCGCCCTCCACCGCGGGGAACTTTGCGTAGCAAAAATTCATACAACCGCGACAGCGGTTGTTTGCGGCATCCGCCGCCTCAAACTTTTTGAAGAAAGTGAAACGTGCATAGCACGTTGATCAAAACTTTCATCAAACTGACGAAAGCCCTTGCTTTGGTCTACAGTCTGAGCGTCCCGTGCGATACATCGCACGGGGCGCTTTTGCTACCTTTGTTCGTAAAAAACAAGGTTTTTTCCAGCGAAAAAAAGTATTTTCGCAATTTTCTGCGTATATTACCTACAGAGTTGTTGAAAGGGGGGATTTTTATGGGAGACATCTGTGAGCTGTTCCTGGAGCGGGAGAAGCAAACGCTTTCCCCATATGCGTTCCTGACCGCCAATACCCGTGGGCGGGAGCACCCCTATGTTCCGTGCAATATGCGTACCGAGTTTCAGAGAGACAGGGATCGCATCATTCACTGCCAGTCCTTCCGGCGGCTGATGAACAAAACACAGGTCTTTCTGGCTCCGGTCGGCGACCATTACCGCACCCGGCTGACGCATACGCTGGAGGTCACACAGATTGCGCGCATCATTGCCCGCGCGCTGCGCCTGAACGAGGATCTGACCGAGGCTGCCGCGCTGGGGCATGACCTTGGCCATACGCCCTTCGGACATGCCGGTGAGGAGGCAATGCAGCACCTGTTTTCACCGGATTTTACCCACTATAAGCAAAGTCTGCGCGTGGTGGAGCTGCTGGAACGGGATGGGGCCGGGCTGAATCTGACGTGGGAGGTGCGGGACGGCATCGTCAACCACACCGGCTCGCATATGGCGTCCACGCTCGAAGGGGTGGTTGTCAAATTTGCCGATCGCATCGCTTATATCAACCATGATATTGACGATGCCTGCCGTGCCGGCATCCTGTGTACCGAGGATATTCCGAAGGAGCTGCGGCGCACGCTCGGGGAGACCCACAGCAAGCGCATCAACACGATGGTGACATCGGTGATTCTGGCCAGTACCGACCGCCCTGAAATTCGCATGGCACCCGATATTCAGCAGGCGACCGATGAGCTGCGCGGGTTTCTGTTTGCCAATGTCTACACCAATCCCGAGGCAAAGGCCGAGGACGGAAAGGCAAAGGGGGTTCTGGCGGCGCTCTTTGCACATTTTCAGGAGCATCCCGAGCAGATGCCGGAGCTATACCGCCGCCGGATCGAAAGCGAAACCGTGGAGCGCTGCGTCTGCGATTTCATCTCGGGCATGACCGACCGGTATGCCATCGAATGCTATAAGGAGCTGTTTATCCCGAAGGTCTGGAAGTCCTGACCCGCCGCGCCGTGCAAAAAGGGGGGCTGCAGATGCCCCGGCGACGCTGCGGGACGCAGTGTTTGCAAAGGGCCGCTGCATCAAAGCATGTCCGCAGCCGGCACGGCTGTCTGCCGGGGATCGGCGGCCGATCAGATTTTGTCGAAAGGAGGGGGTCCTGTGCGTCTGCCGGAAAATTTCATACAGGAGGTGGTGGAGCGCACCGATATAGAGGAGCTGATCGGGCACTACGTCACGCTCAAGCGCGCCGGGGCAAATCTGGTGGGGCTGTGTCCGTTTCACAGTGAAAAAACCCCCTCCTTCACGGTCACGCCGTCCAAAAGCATGTTCTATTGCTTTGGCTGTCACGCGGGCGGCACCGCAATTACCTTTGTGCAGAAGGCCGAAAATCTCGAGTTTGCCGATGCGGTGGAGTTTCTTGCCAACCGCATCGGATTGCCGATGCCGCGGGAATCGGCCGATTCCATCCGGGATGCGGGTGTTCCGCGCAAACGGGTGCTGGAGATGAACCTGGAGGCGGCAAAATTCTTCCGCGCGTGTCTGTTTGATCCGCGATACGGTTCCCCGGGAATGGCTTATCTCAAAGAGGAGCGGGGCCTGTCCGAGGCAACCATCCGTCATTTCGGATTGGGGTTTGCCCCGGAGGGCTTCGGAATGCTCACCGATCATATGCACCGGCTGGGGTTCCGGGATGAGGAGCTGCAAACCGCCTTCCTGTGCGGGAAAAGCCGGAACACCGGCGCTTCCTACGATTATTTCCGCAACCGGGTGATCTTTCCCATCATCGACCCCGCCGGCAATATTGTTGCCTTTGGCGGGCGGGTGATGGACGATTCCAAGCCCAAATACCTCAATACATCGGATACGCCCGCGTTCCGCAAGAGCAATCATCTGTTTGCACTCAATTTTGCCCGCACCTGCTGCGCCGAGCAGATGATATTATGCGAGGGATACATGGACGTGATTGCGCTGCACGCGGCAGGCTTTCCGTATGCCGTTGCCACACTGGGAACCGCCATCACGCCGAATCATGCGCGTATTTTCGCGCGCTATACCAAAAAAGTCATCATTTCCTACGACGCCGACGAGGCCGGGCAGAATGCCGCCAAAAAGGCCATGCAGGTGCTCGGCGAGGTGGGAATGGACGTCCGGGTGCTGCGGCTGACGGGGGCGAAGGACCCAGACGAGTACATCCGGAAGTTCGGCGCCGACCGCTTCCGGAGGGTGCTGGACGAAAGCCGGACAGGCTTTGAATACCAATTGGAGGGCGTGCTTGGCAAATACCGGCTGGAGGAGGGCGCCGAAAAAATCAGGGCTTCGGGCGAGCTGTGCCAGGTCATCGCGTCCTATCCCTCTGCGGTGGAGCGGGAGGTATATCTTGCGCAGGCGGCGGCGCGACTGGAACTGCCGGCCGAGGTGCTGCGCAATTCGGTCCAGCGGATCCGGGATCAGCAGCAGGCAGAGCTGCGCCGGAGCCGGAGCCGGGAGGCGCAGGCCAGCATCAAGCATTTTGGAGACCGCATCAATCCCGAGTCGGCGAAGGAGCCGCGCGCGGCGGCGGTCGAGGAGAGGGTGCTGGGAATGCTGCTGCTGTTTGGCGAGTACCGGCAGGCCGTGGCGAGCGGAGAGGTTGCGCTCTCGGCCGATGATTTCATCACCGATTTTCACCGGCGTGTGTTCGAGGAGCTCCTGCGGCTGCAGGATTCTCCGTCCGGCTTCCGCCCCGAGCTGCTGGGCGAGACGTTCGGACCGGATGAAATGGGGAGAATTCAGAAAATGGAGGTGGAGCGGCAGGGAATGAGCGAGAACGGGCCGGAGGTGTTCCGTTCCGCAATTGCCGCTCTTCGGGAGGTCCGTAAACAAAAAGAGGCGCAAAAAGGCGATTTGAACACACAACTTGCATATTTGCGTGAAAAAAAGGCGAAATTACATAAAGGAAAGGTTGATCGTACATGAAAAAGACCAAAGTTCACGAGGAATTGCCGGAGGAGCTGGAAGAGGAAGCAATGGAAGCATCCGACGAGAAAAAGGCCGAGTCCAGTGTGGATTCATTGATTGAGAAGGGCAAAAAGGGAAAGCTCTCTCAGAGCGATCTGGATGATGTGCTCGAGGAGATGGATTTCGACATCGACCAGATCGATAAGCTCTATGAAACACTGGAGGATAACGGCATCAATTTTGACGGCGATCTCTCCGCCGAGGAGATGAGCGCCATTGAGAATGAGGCGGCGCAGTTCGGAACGGCCGAAAATATGGAAAATGTGCTCGAGCAGGAGGGCATTTCGATCGATGATCCGGTTCGCCTGTATCTCAAGGAGATCGGCAAGGTGCCGCTGCTGACCAATGAGCGGGAAAAGGTGCTGGCCGAACGGATGATGGCGGGGGACGAGACCGCCAAAACTGAGCTGGTGGAGGCCAACCTGCGGCTGGTGGTGTCGATTGCCAAGCGTTATGTGGGGCGCGGCATGTATTTTCTCGACTTGATTCAGGAGGGCAACCTCGGGCTGATGAAGGCGGTGGAAAAGTTCGATTACACCAAGGGCTACAAGTTTTCGACCTACGCCACATGGTGGATCCGTCAGGCCATCACCCGTGCCATCGCCGACCAGGCAAGAACCATCCGTATTCCGGTGCACATGGTGGAAACCATTCACAAGGTTTCCCGCTATTCCCGGCAGATGCTGCAGGAGCTGGGCAGGGAGGCAACGGCCGAGGAAATCGGCGAAAAAATGGGCATGAGCTCGGATAAGGTGCGGGAAATTATGAAGATCGCGCAGGACCCGGTGTCGCTCGAAACCCCGATCGGCGAGGAGGAGGACAGCCATCTGGGCGATTTTATCCCGGACGACGACACTCCGTCCCCGGCGGAGGCCACCTCCACCAATATTCTGCGTGAGGAGCTGGAGCGCCAGCTGCATACGCTCACTCCGCGCGAGGAGCATGTCATCAAGCTGCGGTTCGGCTTGTACGACGGCAGAACCCGCACGCTGGAGGAGGTGGGAAAGGAGTTTGACATCACACGCGAGCGCATCCGTCAGATTGAGGCCAAGGCGCTGCGCAAGCTGCGGCATCCCAGCCGCGCGCGGCACCTCCGGGGCTTTATGGAATGATCGTTGCCTGCCTGAATGCAAATTGGGGCAATCGTACAAAAAAGCGGAGCAAAAATAGTTATATCGAACAAAACATTTGTTGTTTTGACGAAAACAGGAAAATACAATTGTGTAAATCGACAGGCGTTTGTGAACGGGAAATGTCGGAACGTCTGCTTTTCGGATGGCTTGGCATTTTAGACACAAAAAATTCACTTGACAACATATTTGAAATGTAGTAAAATAAGATGTATCAATGGGGCAGGGCTGCTGCTCCGATTATCGGGAGGTGTTTGTATTGTGATGAAAAAAAGGTTTGCCTGTCTGGCATTGTGCCTTGTGATGTTGCTGGCGGTTGTGCTGACCGGCTGCGGCAACGGTGATGAGGACCCAAGTGGTGACATCGTAGAGCAGGTGCCATCCCAATCGCTGACCATGTGGGTGGTCTCGGAAAACGAGGTGAGCGCGGAAACCGCAAGCGCTGTCAATGCCGCGCTGAATACCATTACCAGATCCAGATTCAAGATCAACCTGCTGGTGAACTTCCTGACAGAGGATGAATATGAGCAGGTGTTGGGCGACACCATCCGCGCCTATGAGGACAGCAGAAACGAGCTGGATCCCTCCTATGTCCCTCCGGCCCAGCAGACGCAGGAGGTTGTGACAAATGAGAAGGGCGAAACCATGTTCGTGGAGGAAACCGAAACCAACGAATATGGCGTGACAACAACCAAGTATCCTGCCTTTCTTGCCAATCAGGTGGACATCATCTACATTGCCGGCAAGGATATGTATCTGGAATACATCAACAACGGGTGGCTGACCGCGCTGGATTCCGAGCTTTCGTCGTCCTCCAAGAAGATCCGGGAGTATGTTTCCCAGACGCTTCTGAACGCGGCGAAGTACAACAATTCCACATATGCCATTCCGAACAACAACGCAATTGGTGAATACACCTACATGCTTCTGGATAAGGAGCTGATGGAAAAGAACAACCTCGACGGTATTTACAACCAGGGGAAAATTGACGGCTTCTTCAACGACTATGTATTCCAGTTCCTCGATTGGGTCAGGAACGATACGACCTTGGAGGAGGATGTGCTTCCGGTAGCAGCCAGCTATGACTATTGCCTGAATCTGCTGGCACACTACTGGTCGATCAATCCCGACACCTATGATGCGGAGGAGAATACCTTCTCCTTCCTGGGGTATCACTATACCGATGCTGCCTCTCTTTCCAGAGGACAGACCATACTCTCCTTCGACAGTCTGTTTGCCGACGATACCTTCAATGAGAACTACATTGAACTCAACAGGCTGAAATTTGACGGCGGCTATTTCGGAGATCTGGCCGATGGGCAGCGCGCTGCGGTGCAGTTTGTCACCGGTGATCTTTCGGATTACGACCGGTACAGTGAGGATTATTATCCCGTTATCGTCAAGTATCCGTCGGTGAATGTGGACGATGTGTATTCCAACATGTTCGGCGTATGCTCATATTCTGTGGATGCTGCCCGGAGTATGCAGATTGTCACCTATCTCAACACCAACGCCGATTTCCGCAACATTCTGCAGTACGGTGTGGAGGGAACCCACTACCAGCTGGTGGAGCAGGATGGCAAGGAAGTGGTGGAGCGCCTGAACCAGGACTATATGATGGATATTTTTGCGACAGGCAATGCGTTTATTGCATATCCGGAGCCTACCATGAGTCAGGACATCTGGGAAGTAAGCACACAGCAGAACCGGCAGGCGCTGGTTGAGCCGCTGCTCGATTTCAATTTCCTCGATGTGGCAAAGGAATCCGGCTCCACATCCACGAGCACCCCGCAGGTCGGTACCTCCGGGTATACCTACTCTTACACCACGGGATACTCCAAGGAGATTCTTTCGCAGGATCCGATTCTGAAAAAGTGGATTGACGAGAGTGACGCGGCGGGCAGTGGGGTTTATGTGCTGCATACCTCCTCAACCAGCGGTCAGAATGTCTCCGGCCGGATTTACTATTATAACAACAGCATTTCGGGCGCCTCGGTCAATGTAACCGACGGCGACGGAGCCATAACGGTCAGCTACACCGGAACCGAGGGCAGCGGGGCGGAAATCACTGTCATTTCCTTCTATGGCAGAAAGAATTCCAGTAAGCTCAATTGGAACGCGCTGGTCAATGATAACGTGGTTTCCACCAGTGTGACATACCGCAATAAGATGATTGATTTTGATTTCATGAATACCGATGGGTATGAGATCACCTTCAACACCGGGCTGACCAAGAGCATGATCTGTGAAAACGAGGCTGTTTACAACTGGATTATGGGGTGCACGGGCACGGATCCGTACGTGGCAACCTATACCAAGCAGGTTGGTGACAAAACCGTTTACACCTACCTGTTCTATGTGAACACCATCAGCAATCCCTACACGGTAACCGTTCAGCCGACCGGCGACCGCGCCAATCTCAAGCTGGATATTCGCTACACGTTGGATACCAGCTCTCAACTCGGCAGTTCGGCTGCAGAGTATGCGCTGTTTGCGATCACCGTTACAACCGATTCGCAGGTGCAGAATGTGGAATTCAACCTGAGTGTGGACGGCAACAGCAATCCCACCGTGAATGACTCCGTGTTTGAAACCGACCCCGAGTTTGCTCTGTGCGGCAATCTGGATACCGAGCTGGTCAGATACATTTACAGAGTGAATGCCAAGATCAACGAACTGCTCAATGCCTGCACCTCTGTGGAGGAGCTGGAAACCTTGATTGCGGATCTGAAGCTCCTGCTCACCCCGCTCACTGCGGAACAGCTTTTGGATATGGGCAGCAACGGCAGCGATGCGATTCACACCGAAATCATTGACAACCTGCAGGTTCAGGAATTGCAGGATTATATGAATTCTCTGGACGCTGACAAATTCTTCTATGCCATTGCCAGTGCAACCAGCTATGAGACTGTGAACCACAAGGTATACGGCGGAGAGAATGGCGACGAAATTGAGGACGCTACCAGCAATTCCGCAACCGGGGAAGCGTACTATTATTTCAGCTCCCCATATAGGCTGTACTATGAGTGGCTTGATTCCAACGGCTTTATCAGTGAAGACTGATTGAGCTTGTATATCGGGCGAACACGCCCCGGGCACAAGTTGCCTGGGGCGTTTTGCTGTTCCACATGTGTACGGGTTCTGTGGGGGACGCATGGGTGGGCAGGCGACTTTTCAAGTATTTTTGCCGCAATGCTTGCAAAAACAGGAAATGTATGATAAAATAATATAGAAAATCATTTTGGAGGAATACTGTTATTATGTTTGGAGAGCAAAGGGTTTCTTACTCCGGCGTGCAGCCGAGCGGAAATCTGACCATTGGAAATTATCTCGGAGCCATTCGCAATTTTGCCGAATATTCCGAGCAATACAAAACCTTTTACTGTGTGGCGGACGAACATGCCATCACCGTGCGGCAGGTTCCGGCCGAGCTGCGCCGCAGAACCTATGAAACGGTCGCGCTTTATATGGCCTGCGGCCTCGATCCCGAAAAAAATACGCTTTATGTGCAGTCCATGGTGCATGAGCATGCCGAGCTTGCGTGGATTCTCAATTGCTTTACCATGTTTGGGGAGCTTTCCCGCATGACCCAGTTCAAGGATAAAAGTGCCAAGCACTCCGACAATATCAATGCCGGGCTGTTCACGTATCCGGCTCTGATGGCAGCGGATATTTTGCTGTACCAGACCGATGTGGTGCCGGTGGGCATTGATCAGAAGCAGCATGTGGAGCTGTGCCGGGACATTGCCGAGCGCATCAATCAGCTCTATCCCGGTACCTTTACGATACCGGAGGCGATGATTCCCAAGAACGGAATGAAAATCATGTCTCTGGCGGATCCCACCAAAAAAATGAGCAAATCCGACGAAAACCCCAACGCAGTGGTATATATTCTGGACGATCGGGATACAATGATCAGGAAGTTCAAGCGTGCCGTGACCGATTCCGGCTCTGAGGTTCGGTTTGCCGAGGATAAACCTGGCGTGGGCAATCTGATGACCATTTATTCCTGCTTTACCGGCAAGAGCATGGCGGAGATTGAACGCGAGTTCGCGGGCGTTGGCTATGGCGAATTCAAGCTGGCAGTGGGTGAGGTCACTGCCGATGCGCTGGAGCCGGTACAGCGGCGGTATGCCGAGCTGCTCTCCGACAAGGCCGGGCTGGAGGCGCAGATGAAAAAGGGTGCCGAGGAGGCCGCGTGGTATGCCCGACGCACGCTCTCCAAGGTCAAGAAAAAGCTGGGATTCGTGCAGCTTCATTAAGGCAACACCGCACAATTCTGACTGCGCAAATCTGCCGTCAATTCGCCGCGCCGTCCCTCCGCAGGTTGCCCCCGGCGCTCTGCCCCTGTCTGTCCATGCTGGAGGGCTGGCAGAGGAGCCGGAATGCCTCCTGCATGCGGATTACATACCCCGGGCGGCTGTACCCGGTGTTGTAATCTTTGCTGTGGAGGTTTCTGCTCATGTGGATTCTGGCAGTGGCCGTTACCTTTTTGTTGAGCTGGCTTCTGATTCTTCCGGTGAAAAAGCTGGCATGGAAGATCGGTGCGATTGATGTGCCCCGGGACTGGCGGCGGATGCACCGCAAGCCGGTGCCGCGTGCGGGCGGAATCGCCATGTTTGCCGCGCTGCTGACGGGGTGCCTGCTGTTCTGCCGTCATACGCCTGTGATGATGGCGGCGCTGGAGGGCGGCCTTTTGCTGATGGCGATGGGACTGGTGGATGATATTTTCCGGCTCCCGGCGTGGCTCAAGCTGCTGTTTCAGTTGGTAATTGCCGCGCTGGCGGTCGGGTCGCTTGGCAGATTTCACGGCGTGGCCATGCTGTTCATGGTGCTGTGGGTGGTGACCATGACCAACGCACACAATTTTGTGGATGGGCTGGACGGGCTGTTTGGCGGCACCTCCGCAATAGAGGGAATTGCACTGGCATTCCTGCTGACGGCGATTGGTTTGCGGAATGCGGCGCTTCCTCCGCTTTTGGTTTCCGCCGCCTGTGCCGGATTTTTGGTGCACAACCGTCCGCCCGCGCGCATCTTTGCGGGGGATTGCGGGTCCGGATGCATCGGCTTTGTGTTGGGCGTGCTGGCGCTGCCGGCTTTTTCACAGCCGCTCTGGCAGATCGGCAGCCTTGCGCCGTTCCTGATTTTCGCTTATCCGCTGGCCGATATGGTTACGGCGGTTCTGCGGCGGATCCTGCATGGCAAAAGTCCGTTTGCGGCCGATCGCGGCCATCTGCACCACCGCATCTGCGCCATCGGCGTTCCGCAGCCGCTGTGCACGCTGCTGCTTCTGCTGCTCTCGGCCATGCTGGGAACCCTCGGGGTGCTTATCAGCCGACCGGAGCTGCGCATTCCGGCCATTCTGATGGTCGTTATGACGGTTCTGCTGCTGGCCTTTTTCCCGCGCTTTTTGATGCGGATTGCCAAAAACAGTTGATTTTTTTGCTTCGATATGCTATAATGGTAACAGTCTTACAGGGGTTCGAGCAAAGAGCTGACCGAAAGGAGTTTGCGCCATGAAACAGAAGCTGCGTCTGATTTCGTTTCTGCTGACGGTATGTGTCCTGTCCTTGGAATTGGTTTCCTGCAATCCTGCGCCCGGGCCGTCGGTTTCCACAACGCCGAGCGGTGGGCAGAGTCAGCTCCCCGGGCAGAGGAGCGACCTTGCCTACACGCTTACACAGGCCGATGTGGATGCACTGCTGGCGTCCATCGAGAAATGTGAGCATCTCTTTTTGAACTGTGCGCCGACCGAAGCGGAGCTGCAGGAGGCTCTGGACGATGTTGACAGCCGTTATACCCATATTTCCACGCAGGCGCAGCTCGCCTACATCTACTATTGTCTGGATCAGACGGGCGAGCAAGCCTCACAGGACTACCTGTTTGCAACGGCTGCCCAGTCGGATTGCTATGAGCGCTACAATGAAATGTGTAAGCGGATTGACGACTCCGCTTCCCCCAATCGGGATTTCTTTTTCGGGGATTGGAGTGAGGAGGAGCTCGAGGAGATGCGGGGCTACTCGGCAGAGATGACCGAGATCAGCCGGGAGAACAATGAGCTGCTGGTTGCCTACCGCGAGCTGGATGACGCCGGGTTTATGAACGGCGCGGCCTACTATTACCTGCAGGTGATGCAGAACAACAACCGCTTGGCTGAGCTGAACGGATATGAGAACTACTGGGATTATGCCTATGACTTGTACAACCGGGATTACGGAAGCGAGGAATTGGAAACCATGCGCTCCTATGTCAGGCAATATCTGATTCCGTTGATGGAGAGCGCGATCGGTCAGTTCAGCATTCTCTATTCCAGCCTTTCGCGCAGTGAGCAGCAGATGGTGCAGAATCTGCTGGGCGAGGATTATGATACGCTGACAACCGATTATATTGCGGCTTATACCGCGAGCTACGACAACGCGGCGCATAAGAACATGCAGAGCCTGTTCGAGCCGGAAAACTCGTTTTTCACGGATTCCGATGCATCCCACAAGGGAGCGTTTACGGTCTGGCTGTATGAAAATGAGCGCCCGGTATGCTACTTTGGGCCGGGGTATCAGACGGTCACTACGGTTGTTCATGAAATGGGGCATTACTATGCCGCTCTTGTCAATGATGGCTCTACCTCCTTGCTGGATCTGGCAGAGGCGCAGTCACAGGGGAGTGAGTGGATGTTTCTCTCCTTCCTCGGGGAGCAGTTTTCCCCGATGGTATCCCAGGTGATTCTGCTCAATCAGTTGCTGCAGTCGCTCTCAACCATTCTGCTCTGCACCGCGGTGGATGAGTTTGAGCAGCGCTGTTACACCACCCGTCCCGAGAGTGTGGAGGATCTGAATGAAATTGCGGCCGATGTGGTTGCCGGTTACGGCGGGGCAGAGTGGTTTTCCTACTATATCGCCGATTTCCCGATGTATTGGCGAATGGTGGTGCTGGAAAACCCGGTATATTATATCAGCTATGCCGTGTCCATGCTGGCGGCGCTGCAGATCTACTGTGTCGCCGAGGAGCAGTCCTATGGGGCAGGGCAGAGCGCATATCTCAAATTGGTCGAGGCCGATCCGGAATCCACCTTTATTGAGGCGCTGGCCGAGGCGGGACTCGGCAATCCGCTGACCGACGCCTCGGTATATGAGGCCATATGCCGGCTGATGGAATGAGAGGCTTTTATGTATCCGTATGAATTGTTTTTAGGGCTTGGCCTGTATGAAATTTTTATGGTGCTGGGCTTTTTCCTGGCATTGCTGTATTTCCGCTTTCTGGCCGACCGCATCGGCCTTGGCGCCAAGCTGCAGAATCTTGTCATCGTCTGCGCGTTGGCCGCGCTGTTCGGGGGGTATGGCTGCTCTGTGCTCACACAGGCGGTATACAATGCGCTGGAAAGCGGACATTTTGAAATCACGCAAAGCACCGGAGCCACCTTTTATGGGGGGCTTGTGGGAGGAACCGCGGTCTTTCTGCTGGTCTATTTTGTCGCCGGGCACGTGTGGCTGGGGAAGGGCGAGCCACGGCGCTATCTGGGGCAGGTCACCGAAATTGCCGCCGGCAGCATTACGGTGGCGCACGCCTTCGGGCGGTTGGGCTGCCTGTGCGCCGGCTGCTGCCACGGCAGGGTGACCGATGCGTGGTATGGTATTTATCATGTGTACTTACAGCAGAAGGTGATACCGGTGCAGTTGTTTGAGGCCATCTTTCTGCTGGCGCTCTGCGCCTTCCTTACATGGCGCTTTTTCAAGGGGAAAAAGGGAAATCTCGCCCTGTATCTGATGCTGTACGCGGTATGGCGTTTCTTCATCGAATATCTGCGTGCGGATGACCGGGGCGCGACCATCGTTTCCTTCCTCTCGCCCTCACAGCTCACCGCCATTGTGCTGTTTGTGGTGGGCGCCGGCCTGTTTGTTTGGGGAATGCTGCGGGAAAGGAAACACAATTCCCATGGCGCGTGATTGGATCTGCCGCATTGGGGCGATTGCAGCGGCTGCCGTGTTTGTGGTGTTCTGGATTGTGGATCCGGTGTTTTCCTCCGATCCCACCGCACAGACGCTTTGGAAGTCGCTGATTTCCCGGCTGCTCGGGAGCGTGGTATTTGTATTTGTTTTGTTGTATCTACGGTATCGTGTCTGGCAGAAGCCGCGCCGCGGGAGCCTTTGGGCGGTTTTGCCCGCACTGGCAGTGGTGGTGAACAATCTGCCGATATTGGCGCTGGCAACCGGAAGCGCCCGGGTAGAGCAGACCGATCTGGTATGGCTGTTTGCATTGGACTCGCTGTTCATTGGGGTATTTGAGGAGCTGGCCTTTCGCGGCGTGCTGTTCCCGGTGCTGCTCGAGCGACATTGGGACACCAAGCGGGGAATTGTGCTCACCACTGTTCTTTCGTCGGCTGTGTTCGGCCTGATCCATCTGGTGAATCTGGCAGAGGGCGCAGGCTTTGGCCCCACGATTCTGCAGGTGGGGTATTCCTTCCTGATCGGCGGGATGTGTGCGATTGTTCTGCTTCGCACCGGAAATCTGCTGTTCTGCATTTTGCTGCACGCTGTTTATGATTTCTGCGGCGGACTGCTTCCAACGCTTGGGAGCGGAAGCTGGTGGGATACGCCAACAGTCATTTTCACCGCGGTTCTGGCGGTGGCGGTGACCGCATGGATGCTGATTCTGTTATTTCACACCGAACCAAAAGATGTCCGGTGGATGGAACCAAAAGGAGAATAGAAGCATATGATGGATACCATTCGGATTGAAAAGGGAAGCACCCGCATGGTGGCGCATCGCGGGGTGAGCGGACTGGAGAAGGAAAACACCATGGCCGCCTTTGTTGCCGCCGGCAACCGTTCCTATTGGGGCGTGGAGACCGACGTTCACCGCACGTCGGACGGCAAAATGGTGGTGATTCATGACGGGGACACCAAGCGTGTGGCCGGCGTGGAGCTTTCGGTGGAGGGCAGCGATTTTGACACGCTGCGGGGCGTCACCCTGCTGGACAGAGAAAACCGCCCGGGCAGAGCCGATTTGCGGATTCCTACGCTGAAGGAATACATACAGGTTTGCAAGCAGTATGGGAAATTCTGTGTGCCAGAGCTGAAAACGCATTTTTCGGCCGAGGATATCGCACAGATTGTTTCCGAGTTCCGGGAAGAGGATTATCTCGATCATGCGGTTTTCATCTCATTCTGCACCCAGAATCTGATCTATCTGCGGGAGCTTTGCCCGGAGCAGCCCGTGCAGCAGCTTGCCAGCAAGATAGACGACAAGCTGTTGGCTCTCCTTCAGGAGCACAGCTTTGACCTTGATATCGATTTCCGCGCCATGACCGAGGATTGGATGCGCCGTCTGCACGCATGCGGGATCCGGGTCAATTGCTGGACAGTGGACGATCCGGCAGTTGCCGCACAGCTCGTAAGCTGGGGTGTGGATGATCTGACGACCAATATTCTCGAGTGAGCGCCTGACGAATTTTTTGTCGGAAATGACAAAAATGGAGGCAGCGCCGCGCAATCGGACTGCGCGGCGCTGTCTCCGTTTGTTTTACTTCACAGAATCGATGATGACTTTGATTGGCGTACAGCTCCCGCTGTTGCAGCTGCTTTCCGCAACCGAACAGGCCGCAATGCCCAATCGAACATTCATTTCAGCTTGCAGAACAATTTTGTCTCCGGGCTTTGACAGGGGAGGGAGTACGGTGATGCTTCCATTCGGGTCAATTTTGGTATGCATAAACAGATTGACCGGATGAATGATGGCTCTGCTGCGGTTCAGGCAAGCATTGATGTTGTCAAGGCAGTTTCTGTGTCCCTGCCCGTTGTGATAGAAGAATTCGTACATTTCCGGCCTGCAGCAGGGGTGCAGCAGGTCGTGTTCGCCAACATCGTCGGATACGACCCGAAACATCGGATTGTACAGATTGGAATAGATGATGCTTCCCACGTTCAGCCGAAGGGATTCGTTGCAATCGATGGTCACTCCGGCAGAAAGAAATTCCTCTGCGTGATCAAGCGCTTCTGCAAAAAAATCGGCCACTTGACCGCCGTCGGTGTCAATGACTGTGATGCGTTCTCCCTGCATGGCCTCAATGGCCATGCCGCTGCACGGGGGTATCGTATATTGACGGCTCATATATTCCTCCGAAGCTCTGTTTGATTGATTGACCGGGGCCGGCTCAGATGAGAAGAGCCGGCCCCTGAAATTGGGATTTATTCCGGAACAATCATGCCGTAGGTACCGTCTCTGCGGGTGTAAACCACACAGGTCTGCGCCGACTGATCGTCATTGAACACAAAGAACTGATGCCCCAGCAGGTTCATCTGCAATATGGCCTCCTCGGGAGACATGGGCTTGATCGGAAAGGTTTTGGTGCGGATGATGGGCTCCTGATCCTCGTCCCCCTCCGGCTCCTCAATTTCGCTGACCGGAAACTCCAGCCCGCCCGAGCGGAGCCGTTTGGCAAGCCGGGTCTTGTTCCGGCGGATCTGTCCCTCAATGGTTTCTATGGAAGCATCCAGCGCATCGCGGAAGCTGTCGGCGCCAATCTCGCTGCGGAAGAGCGTGTTGGCAGCGGAAATGGTCAGCTCCAGATATTTCTGATTATGCTTGCAGCTCAGCGTGACGGTCGCATCCGCCTCGCCGTTGAAATATTTATCGAACTTGGAAAGCTTTTTTTCAATGAGCTCCTTCATCTCATTGTACACGTTCATCTGACGTCCTGTAACAGTAATTTTCATTTGCTTCACCGAATCCTTTCTTTCAGGAGTGGTACGGGAGAACCCTCCCGGTACACCTACAGTATAACACAAAAAAAAGGCAGAGTAAAGACATCCTATGTATTTTTTACAATTTGGTATCAGAATTGTTCAAAACGGAAATTCTGGTTCTGACGGAAGAGAAGTTTGGGATTGACAGACGCAGGCTTTTCTGGTATAATAAAAAAAGAGCGTGTACCACGAACAGAGTTTACAGGGAGGGGAGGAGCGCATATGCCGGAGAATGAGGTGGAGCGCCGCATCAAAAAGCTGCGGGCAAAGCTGCAGTATCATGCAAGGCGTTATTATGTGGAGGACAACCCCGAAATTTCGGATTATGAATACGACCGGATGTATGCCGAGCTGAAGGCTTTGGAGGAGGAGCATCCGGAATTTTTTGACCCGGCCTCCCCCACGCAGCGGGTGGGAGGAAAGCCGCTGGACAAGTTTGAAAAGGTGACGCACCATGTGCGCATGGATTCGCTTGCCGATGTGTTCTCCTTTGAGGAGCTGGAGGAGTTTTTGACCCGCGTGGCGGGAATCATCCCCGATGCGGTGTATTCGGTGGAGCCGAAAATCGACGGGCTTTCGGTCTCGCTGAGGTATGAGAACGGCGTATTTGTGCAGGGCGCCACCCGCGGAGACGGTCAGGTCGGAGAGGATGTGACCCAGAATCTGCGCACGGTGTTCTCCATTCCGCTCTCTCTCCCGCAGCCCCTTTCGCTGACGGTCCGCGGAGAGGTCTATCTGCCGCGCCGGGGCTTTGAGCGGCTGAACCTCGCCCGCGAGAAGGCAGGGCAGCCGCTGTTCGCCAACCCGCGCAACGCGGCGGCCGGTTCGCTGCGGCAGCTCGACCCGCAGATTGCGGCCGAGCGGGGCTTGGACATCTTTGTCTTTAATTTTCAGGAGGGGGCGCTGTATGCCGACGGCCGCACGCCGCTGACGCATACCGAAACGCTGGATCGCCTGGGGGAGCTTGGCTTTCATGTGCTGGAGAACCGGATTGCCACGGGAGACAAGGCTGGGATTTTTGCGCATATCCGTACCTTGGGAGAGCTGCGGGAGTCGCTCTCCTATGACATCGACGGCGTGGTGGTGAAGCTGGACAGGCTGGCCGACCGCGCCCGGATGGGGGAGGCGACCAATACCCCGCGCTGGGCGGTGGCATATAAATTTCCGCCCGAGCAAAAGCAGACCCGTCTGGAGGACATTGTGGTTGCGGTGGGACGCACCGGTGTGCTGACTCCCACTGCGGTGCTTTCTCCGGTGCGTCTGGCCGGCACTACGGTTTCGCGCGCAACGCTGCACAATCTGGAGTTTATCCGGGAGCGGGATATTCACATCGGGGATATTGTTACGGTGCAAAAAGCGGGGGATATTATTCCCGAGGTGGTCAAGGCCCATCCCGAGCTGCGGAGCGCTGCCGTGCGCGAGTTCCATATGCCGGAGCTCTGCCCCTCCTGCGGGGAACCGATCGTTTATGATGCGGATGAGGGCGCGGCCGCTCGCTGCACCAACAGCCGCTGCCCGGCCCAGCTTTCGCGCAGAATCGAGCACTTTGCCTCCAAGGATGCCATGAACATCGATGGGCTTGGACCGCAGATTGTGGAGGCCTTGCTCCGGAACGGTCTGATTGCCGACGCGGCCGATCTGTATTCGCTGCGGGCGGAGGAAATTCAGGAGATGGAGCGGATGGGGGAAAAGTCGGCCGCCAACCTCATCTCGGCGATTGAATGCTCCAAGAGCGCGGGGCTGGAACGGCTGATCTATGCGTTGGGGATCCGCAACGTAGGGGAGGTTGCCGCCGCCGCGCTGGCACAGCATTTCGGTTCGCTGGGGGCCTGTATGCATGCCACTGCCGAGGAGCTCTGCACGCTGCCGGACTTCGGGGAGATCACTGCGGACTGCGTGGTCAATTTCTTTTCGCACCCGCAGAACCGCGAGCTTTGCGAGCGCCTGACCGCAGCCGGACTGCTGACCGAGCCGGTCAACCGGCCGCAGGCGGATTTTCTGGCCGGGCTGACCTTTGTGCTCACCGGGACCCTGCCCACCATGTCGCGGGACGAGGCCTCCGAGCGCATCCGTGCCGCCGGGGGGAAAACCGCGGGGAGCGTGTCCTCCAGAACCTCGTTTGTGGTGGCCGGAGAGGCGGCCGGTTCCAAGCTGACAAAGGCCAATCAGCTCGGCATTCCGGTGATTGACGAGGAGGAGCTGCTCCGGATGCTGAACGGTCAGACGGCGGAATAACGGGCGCCCCGCGCAGGGAGCACCCATCCGCAATTGTAGGATTTTATTTTTACAGTTTTTTGTTGACAATCCGGGGCGGCAGAGCCGCCCGGCCGCACAACAATCAGGGAAATACCCGGATATCGATCAGAGCGCCCGCCGGGCGCCGGAAAGGACGAACACATGAACACAACGCTGGTGATTCTGGCTGCCGGTCTTGGCAGCCGCTTTGGAGGAGAAAAGCAGCTATCCTGCGTGGGCCCCGGGGGCGAGTGCCTGATGGAATACTCCATCCGGGACGCCATTGACGCAGGCTTTACCGAAATTGTCTTTATATTGAAGCGCGAGATGGTGGAGGTTGTCCGCGAGAAAATCGGCGGGCGGTTGGAGGGAAGAATCCCGGTGCATTACGCAGTGCAGGATTATGCATCCCTGCCGGATTTTTATCGGATTCCGCCCGAGCGCACCAAGCCGTTCGGAACGGTGCACGCGCTGCTCTGCGCGCAGGCATATCTGAACGCTCCGTTTGCAACCATCAATGCCGACGATTACTATGGCAAGGAGGCTTACCGCATTCTGCACCGGATGCTGTGTGAGCTGCGCGGCGGGGAGCAGGCCGTAATGGTTCCGTACATTCTGGGCAACACTATGAGTGAGAACGGCGGAGTGACCCGGGGAATCTGCACCATCCGGAACGGGTATCTGACCTCGGTTCTGGAAACGCGCAACATCCGGTACGGCGAGGGGCACAGCATTGTGTGCGACGCCGGAAAGCTGCTGCCGGAAACCATGGTTTCTATGAACATCTGGGGCTTTCATCCCGACGCGGTGCCCAACATTCAGGCCTATTTTGAGCGGTTCCTGCGGGACCTTCCGCCGGATGAGCTGAAGGCTGAGTGCCTCCTGCCCATCATGGTCAACGACATGCTGGCGGCCGGCGAGCTGAAGGTGCGGGCCGAGACCTCGGGCGACCAATGGTTCGGTCTGACCTACCGCGAGGATCTGGAGACGGTCTCCCGGGCGCTTCTCGAGCTGCGGGAGCGCGGCGTGTACCCCGAGCGGCTGTTCTGAACCAAAAGAAGCTGGAAAAACAAAGATTGCGGTGGAAGAAGCCTGTTGGTCGGGTTTCTTCCACCGCCTGTCCTTCCGCCCCAAGGAATGACCTTTCGTTGATCGTTTTGCCGGGGAGGCAGCCTGTACCTGACAGGCTGCCTCCCCGGCAAATGTATTTCCGTGATATGGCGTTGTGTGGCGTTCAGCGGTCAAACTCCGCGCGCATCAGATCCCGTGCCTTTGCAATGTCCCGGATCTGCTGTTCGCCGGTGATTTCGCGTTCAATGGTGAGGGTTCCCTCGTAGCCGATTTCATCCAGCTTGCGGATGACCGCGCGGACGTTCGCCCTGCCTTCGCCCACCGGCGCCTCTTTGCCCAGGTGCATCCCGTCGGTGGGGAAGAAGCCGTCCTTGATGTGGGTGTCCATCACATATTGCCCGAACACATCCAGCGCGTCCAGCGCGTTGCCCTTGCCGTAAAGCACCAGATTGGCGGTGTCAAGATTGATGCCGATGTTGTCAAGTCCGATTGCCTGAATCGTGCGCAGCATGGTCACAGGGGTCTCCTGCCCGGTTTCAAACAGAAAGTACTGATTTTTGGCCTTCATATAGCGGCAGAGATTGCGCAGTGCGGCAACGGTTCCGTTGAAATCTGGGTCGTCCGGATTCTCCGGCAGAAAGCCGACATGCGTCGCGACACGGTTCACACCGATTTTTTCGGCGAAATCCGAAGCGTGCTTGAGCTCCTGCAGGCGCTGGAAGCGGTATGCCGGGGGAACCAGACCGATGGTGGCCGGGCCTGCGGTAAAATTCCATTCGCACGGGCCGCTCCAGCCCGCCCAGAGTGTGGTAATGCGGAAGTCAGCCTGTGCAATGACGTCGCGCACATAGGCTGCATATGCCTCGTCGAGGAACAGAGAGGTGTCCCAGATGCTGAGCTGGCAGGAGCCAAGCTCCAGGTCTTTGGCCTTTTGAATTTCGCGGGCGAGATCGGTGTTTCGCCTGCAATTGATCATAACGCCAATCGGATATTGCTTCATTTCGGTATCTCCTTATGCGTGAATTTCAATGCGTTTTCCGCCTTGGTCGGCGCTCTCGCGCAGACGCTCAATCAGGCGCACGGTCTGGCAGGCGCTCTCGGGCGGGTTGGATTCATTGATCTGCTCCCGGTCTCGCACCATGGACGCCAGCTTGCGGATTTCCTCCGCCATGCGGTTGGCACGCGGAATATCCGGATGATAGGGGGTGCCCTGATTCGGGTAAACCGTCAGTCCCTCGTGGCCCAGCACCACGCTGGCCTGCTCAAACCTCGCGCGGAAGCTGGCCGAGAACGGAACCGTCGGCGCCTCGTCCCAAGAGGCAGTGGCAATTACGGTCACATCCTTGTAGAACAGGCGGGTGTTCACCACCTGCCAGCGTGTGATATCGTCGTAGGATACCGTGCTCACCGCGTCGGGCTCACCCAGCAGAAAGCGCGCCATGTCAATGTCATGCACATGCAGGTCAAGGATGCAGCCGCCGCTCTTTTCGGTTTTGGTATACCATTTCTCAAAGCCCCACATCGGATGCACGCTCAGCCGCTCCATAAACAAATTTTTCAGCCTGCCGAAGCAGCCCCCGTCAATGCACTGCTTGAGATAGAGATAGGACGGCTCAAAGCGCAGACACTGACCGATCATCAGCCGGCGTCCGCACGCCCGGGCGGTTTGCAGCATCTCCTCGCAGTCGGCGGAGGTCAGGGCCATCGGCTTTTCGGACAGCACGTCCTTTCCTGCCTTCATCATTTTTACCGCATACTCCTTGTGCAGGTAGGAGGGGATGCAGATGTCCACCATATCAATCTCCTCGTTCCGCAGCATCTCGTCGACATCGGTGTAGGTGTGAATTCCCTCGAGATTTGCCGCCTTTTCCACCCCGAGATTGGTTGCGGTGCCGGATGTAAAACGGGTTTCGTCCACATCGCAGATGGCAACCAGGCGGATCGGCTCGCCGGCAGCCTCGAGCTGCTCATAGGCATGCTTGTGCGACTTGGCAATTCCGCCAAAGCCCAGCATCGCCACTTTTACTTCGTTCATCTTCAAAAACCTCCTGATACCCCTTGATTTTGATTCCATTTTGTGATACAATGGGATGAGGAAATATCCACGGCTACATGATACACGATCCTGCGGATTTTTTCCATACATTTTTTTAGGCGAAACTTGCACAATCTTGCAATTCCGAATGTAGAGGAAAATTTATGGAACATATCAGAATCCCACTCAAAAACATTCTGAACGTCAGCCGGATTATCACGCTGTATTACTTTGATTTTTCCCCCAACTACCGAACGCGCGGCGAATCGCATGATTTCTGGGAGCTTGTATATGTGGACGGAGGCGAGCTGGACCTGCAGGGAGGAGAGCACGTGCATCATCTGCGGCAGGGGCAGATGATTTTTCACAGGCCGAACGAATTTCACCGTGTGCAGTGCGACGGTGTGCATTCGGCCTCGGTGTTCATCATCACCTTTGAGTGCCGTTCCCCCGCGATGAAGTTTTTTTACGGGAAAACCGTAACCGTGCCGCGTGAGCTGCGCAGCCTGATGAAAACCCTGATCGAGGAGTGCACGCAAAACTTCCGGGTTTCCAGCATTCCGCTCTCGCAGTATCCCGACGCGCCCATCGGCGGCCTGCAGCTCATCCGCAACTATCTGGAATGCTTTTTGATCTGTATGATGCGGCAGGAGCAGGCGCATGGCGGACCCCGCGCCGTGTTTTTCACCTCGCAGGAAAATCTGGAGGGGAATCTCGCGCGTGAGCTGACCGAGTATCTCGAGGCGCATCTGTATGGCCGGGTGACGCTGGAGGAGCTGAGCGCGCATTTTCACTTCGGCGCGAGTACGCTGTGCGGGATTTTCAAGCGCAACACCGGTCAGACCATCCTGCACTATTTTCTGGAGTGCAAAATCAACGAGGCCAAACGGCTGCTGCGGGAGGATGACCGCACGGTTTCCGAAATTTCCGAGCTGTTGGGCTTTGAAAGCCCGCAGTATTTTTCCCGGATATTCCGCAAATATGTGGGCATGTCCCCCAGGGAGTTCCGCAATACCCTGGTCAATCGCTCCAATGTCTGCGTGCTGAAGGTATAAACGCAGGAGAATCCGATCTTTTGCGGAAAATGACTTGACGGAACGGGATTTTTCGGATATAATAGAGTAGCAAGATTTGGGTGCAAAGGAGATTCTGATGAGGGTAGTTGTAAAAATCGGTACATCCACACTGGCACATCCGAACGGGTGCCTGAATATCCGCCGGGTAGAGGAGCTTTGCCGGGTATTGAGCGATCTCAAAAACGCCGGGCAGGAGGTCATTTTGGTTTCCTCCGGCGCCATCGGCATGGGAGTCGGCAAGCTGTCGCTCAAGGAAAAGCCCCGGGACATTCCCACCAAGCAGGCGGCGGCGGCGGTCGGGCAGTGCGAGCTGATGTATGTCTATGACAAGCTGTTCGGGGAGTATCACCATACCGTGGCGCAGATCCTGCTGACGGGCGACGATTTTCAGCATCAGGATCGCTACCAGAACTTTCGGAACACCATCCTGCGCCTGCTGGAGCTGGGCGTGCTGCCGGTCATCAACGAAAACGACAGCATCGCCACCGAGGAGATCCGCGTGGGGGATAACGATACGCTCTCGGCCATGGTGGCGGTCAGCGTAGGGGCGGAGCTGCTGATTCTGCTGTCGGACATCGACGGCTTTTATACGGCAGACCCGCGCCGGAATCGGGATGCCCGCCTGATTGCCGAGGTGCGCGAGCTGACGCCGGAGCTTTTGGCGCAGGCCGGGGGCGAGGGCTCTGAATTCGGCACCGGAGGGATGAAAACCAAGCTCCACGCCGCGCAGCTCTGTGGGGAGCGGGGATGCGACATGGTGATTATGAATGGCGATAAGCCGCATCTGCTCTACGAGCTGTTCGAGGGCAAGTCGGTCGGAACCAGATTTTACGGGAGGAAAAACAGCATATGACGACGAGAGAGGTATTGCGGGAGGCAAAGGCGGCAACCGGTGCGCTGGCGCTGCTCGGCAGTGAGGAGAAGAACCGGGCGCTGCTCGCCATGGCCGAGGCGCTGACCGGGGAGCAGGAGGCGATTCTGCAGGCCAACCGGGAGGATCTGGCGCAGGCCGAGGCCAACGGAATGCCGGGCGTGATGCTGGACCGTCTGCGTCTGACCGAAGCGCGCATTGCGGGCATGGCGCAGGGCATCCGGGAGGTGGCGGCGCTACCCGACCCGGTGGGGGCGGTGATCAGCCGCGTCGAGCGTCCGAATGGGCTGGTCATTGAAAAGGTGCGCGCGCCGATGGGCGTGGTGGCGATGATTTATGAGAGCCGGCCGAACGTCACCTCCGACGCCGCTGCGCTGGCGCTCAAAAGCGGCAATGTCTGCGTGCTGCGCGGGGGCAAGGAGGCGTTCGGCTCGTCCTCCGCCATTGTCCGGGCACTGCGTGCCGGGCTGCGGCGGGAAGGATTTCCGGAAACGTTTGTCAACATGGTGCTGGATACCTCCCGTGCCGGTGCGACCGAGCTGATGACCGCGGTGGGGCTGGTGGATCTGCTGATTCCCCGCGGGGGAGCCGGTCTGATCCGCGCCTGCGTGGAGCAGGCCAAGGTGCCCTGCATCCAGACCGGAACCGGCATCTGCCACATCTATGTGGACGCGGCGGCCGATCCCCGCATGGCGCTGGACATTGTTGACAACGCCAAAACCAGCCGTCCCTCGGTCTGCAATGCCGCCGAGGTGTGTCTGGTCAGCCGGGAGATTGCTCCCGTGTTCCTGCCGATGCTGGCCGAACGGCTGACCTCTGCCCGCGCTGCCGCCGGCAAGCCGCCGGTGGAGCTGCGGCTGGATCGGGAGGCCGCGGCCATCATTCCGGGCGTACCGGCAGGGGAGGCGGATTTTGATACCGAGTTTCTCAACTACATTCTCGCAGTGCGGGTGGTGGCGGATGTGCAGGAGGCGATCGCGCACATCGCCGCGCATTCCACTCACCACAGCGAGGCGATTGTCACCGGCGACGCTCATGCGGCAGAGCTGTTCACGGCCGCCGTGGACAGCGCGGCGGTTTACGTCAACGCTTCCACACGCTTTACCGACGGCGGAGAGTTCGGGCTGGGCTGCGAGATCGGCATTTCCACCCAAAAGCTCCATGCCCGAGGGCCGATGGGGCTGGAGGAGCTGACCACCTACAAATATGTGATTCACGGCAGTGGGCAGATCCGCTGAGCGGGCGGGAACGCGAGCCGCCGCGGACCTGCGGTTCACATCCCTTGCGGAAGGTTTTTTGAAGATTTTTCAGAAACGTTTTGCAAAAGAATCTTTAGCGGCGGTTGAGGCAGCACCTCAAGGTTTTATGACAATTCATGCTAATTTGAGCAAATGCAATCTGTGTGTTCAATGGAGAATAAAGTCAAAGTAAAAGTTACTTTCGACCCAATTTTATCCGGTGCCGGAGTCCGCAAAGGCGGCAGGCCGCCGCGGAACCCCCATCCCGCTGGACGGGATGGGGGGCGGGGCGTCCGGAGATACCGCAAACTTCATTTCTGTATTCAATACCCCTTATTGAAAGTTTTTGAAGATTGTTAAGGCAACACCGCACAATTCTGACTGCGCAAATCTGCCGTCAGATTTTTCGTCAAACAAACCAAATTGACGCAGGCAATAGTAGATCTATTGACAAGGAGATTTGTGCAGTTTGGCGAAAAAGAT
>CALXUY010000005.1 GCA_944391805.1 uncultured Clostridia bacterium | reverse complement strand
ATGTCCTCCATCGTGTCGGCGAACAGGTCCTTGAGCATGTCTGTGATGTCTCCGACTGACTGTGGCTGATACATGCCGATCAGCTCCCGCAGCAGCTCGCTCCTCTTGTTTTCCTTCCTTTTTTCTGCCATTTTTTCTTCCTCCGGGTGCAGCACGTTTGTACTCTTTTATTTTACCATTTTTCTTGCGTTTACACAATATATTTTACACCCTCTTCCCAAGCCCCCGGCAGCTCCGCCGTCTCCACGGCTCTCCCCGTTATCGTCGTCTTTCCGATCCTTCAGAGGCTTTTTGCCATGCTCCTCCCGGTCCCGGTTGATTTCTTCATCCAGCTCCCTTTGGTATCACTTTGCCTCAACCGCCACGACCTCTTTTACGTACTTTTTCTTGTTGGCGTTGGCTCGGATATGCATTCCGTCAATGAAGATGGCGCTGGCGTCCACAAAGCCGCACCTGATCGCTTCCTCCAGAATGTGACCGAAGATCCGCTCAAACAGATCCGTTCACTCAAACCGGCGCTTGTAATTCTTCCCAAACGTCAAAAAAGGCGGGATATCCTCGGTCAGATCATATCCGATAAACCAGCGGTATGCCACATTCACCTCTATTTCTCGGATTGTCTGCCGCATACTCCGGATGCCGTGCAGATATTGGACAAACACGATTTTGAACAGCACCACGGGGTCGATGCCGGGATTCCCCCACTCTATCCCGCAGCAGATGCTCTCGCGGAACCAAATCTTCTATGCACACCATCTGCATCTGGGTTTGCTTGCTTTTGTCCTTTTTCCGATAAATGAGGGCCTCCTGCCTTTATGGGATATTCATATTATACAATATAGACCCATAAATGTCAATGAGGTCGCTTTTTGTCTACAACCTCCCCCCTTGGCAGCCGGACTGTTTTCTTTTTTGATTTTCCATCCGCTTCAAAATCAACCCTGCGTTCAAAAACGCAACGCCAATTCAACAGAACGGTTATTGCAATCCATGTGCTTTTATGATATTATCTTATCATAGTCAACAAGCACGCTAATTCTGGTTTCATTGGGAGGATACATGATGCAGATCACATTGAACGAACAATTGAAAAAGCTGCGCAGAAAAAAGGGAAGCACGCAAGATGAGCTGGCAACATATTTGGGCATTACCGTGCAGGCAGTTTCCAAATGGGAACGCGGAGAGGGTTACCCGGACATTACACTGCTGCCCTCTATCGCCGCGTATTTCGATGTGAGCGTCGACGTCTTGCTCGGAGTGGATGAAATAGCAAGACAGCAAAAAATAACGGCATACCAGGAGAAAGATGCGGAGCTGTTCCGTCTCGGCAAAAGCCGGGAACGCGTTGCCCTGATGCGCAAAGCCAAACAGGAATTTCCGAACAGTCTCACGGTGCTTTATGACCTCATGTTTGCCTTGTATGCGGAAAACCCGACCGCACATGCCGATGAAATCATTGAATACGGGGAACGCATTCTGGAGGAATCAACCGATCGCTCCCTCCAAAGCGGCGCCATTCAACTCCTATGCTTTACCTACGGCAATGAAAAAAAGGACATGAATACAGCCGTCAAATACGCCAATATGGCGATGCGCTATGAAATGACAACAAATGAGCTCCTGCCGCCATTGCTGGAAGGCGAGGAAGCGGTCCGCGCCTGTCAGATGAATATTCAACAGCTTGTTGAGATGATCGGTTTCAATGTCAATACCATGCTATGGAAGGGGCGCTATTCGCCTGCGGAGGCGTTGCGGGCATATCAGTTTGTGATCGATTGTTATTGCCTGCTGTATCCGGATGGAAATTTCGGTTTCTACCATTGCAGGATGTCCGAAATTTACGTCTGCATGGCCAAGCATCATCTCAGTCTCGGAAACGAGACCATGCTGTTTGCCAGTCTCCAAACAGCAGCGGAGCATGCCATCCGGTATGACACACGCCCGGATGGGATGTTTACAGCGTTCATGGTCAATCGGGTGGAGCAATCCTCCAAAAACGATTACAAAAATGATACGGCAAACCAAACCGGCCTGTTGGCAAAGAGATTGACAAGCCCTCCCTTCACACCGTACCGGCAGGATAAGCGGATGCTCGCCATTCTGAAAAGGCTGAAGCCGATTGCCTCAACCGGGGAATCCTGATTGCAGCAACATCCCCTGATCCCTCCGGTACCCGAAAATTTCCCCTTCGCGTTCGGCACACCGCATCCCCGGCGTTCATCCGGCAAAACCGCCAACACCGATTGGTACCGTTCGCCGCAATGGTCAAAAAACCTTCCCTCAACATCAAAAAGGCCTCCCTTGCGGGAAGCCCTTTGGAAATGCCGCTCACTGACCTTTCAGCTCTCTGCGGCGGCGCATCATGTCCTTCATGCGCAGCTCGGTATTCAGGATTTTCTTGCGCAGGCGGATGGATTTTGGCGTGACCTCGATCAGGTCATCGTCCGAAATATACTCAATAGCCTCCTCGAGCGTGAAAATGCGGGGGGGCGTGAGCAGCAGCTTTTCGTCAGCCCCCGACGAGCGGATGGCCGTGAGCTGCTTTTTCTTGCAGGGATTGACGACAATATCGTCGTACTTCGGGTTCTCGCCCACAATCATCCCCTCATAGACCTGCGTCTGCGGGCCGACAAAGAGCTGACCGCGATCCTGCGTGTTGTACAAACCGTAGCGCGTGGTTTCTCCGGCCTCGGAGGCGATCAGCGAGCCGGTAAAACGCATCTGAATCTCGCCGCGATAGGGCGCGTAGCCGTCAAAAATCGTGTTCATCACGCCCTCGCCGTGCGTGGCGGTCAAAAACTCCGAACGGTAGCCGAACAGGCAGCGGGCGGGAATGGAATATTCGATGCGAGTGCGGGAGCCGACCGGCGCCATGCTGAGCAGGTCGCCCTTGCGCTGCCCCAGCTTCTCGACCACCACGCCGACCATGTCCATCGGAACATCCAGCGTCACGCGCTCCATCGGCTCGTATTTCTCGCCGTTGACGGTTTTATACAGCACACGGGGATTGGAGCAGGCCAGCTCAAAGCCCTCGCGGCGCATGGTCTCCAGCAGAATCGAGAGGTGCATCTCCCCGCGTCCGGCCACGCGGAACTCGTCGGTCGTGTCGCCGTCGGTCACGCGCAGAGAAACGTCGCGCAGCAGCTCGCGGTAGAGCCGGTCCCGAAGCTGACGCGAGGTGACAAACTTGCCCTCCTTGCCGGCCAGAGGACTGTCATTGACCATAAAGGTCATCTCCATGGTCGGCTCGGAGACCCGCACAAACTCCAGCGGCTCGGGATTGCTCACGGCGGTCAGAGTGTCCCCGATTGTGATGTCACCGGCGCCCGAAAAGCATACAATGTCCCCCACCGTTGCACTCTCGACCGGCTTGCGGGCCAGACCGTCGATCTGGTAGAGCGAGACGACCTTGGTTTTTTTGACCTCTCCGGGGTTGTGGTAGTTGCAAACGGCAACCTCCTGCCCCACCCGCACCGACCCGCGGTCGATGCGCCCGATACCGATGCGGCCGACGTAATCGTTGTAGTCAATCGAGGAAACCAGCAGCTGCAGAGGTCCGTCCGGGTCGCCCTCGGGAGCCGGAATATAGTCGAGAATTTTTTCAAACAGGGGTTTGAGATCGGTGCCCGGAACCGACGGGTCCTCCGTGGCGGTGCCCTCGCGGCCCGAGCAATAGAGCATCGGGCTGTCGAGCTGCTCGTCGTTCGCACCGAGGTCCATCAGCAGCTCGAGAATCTCGTCCTCCACCGCTCCGAGGCGCGCGTCGGGCTTGTCAATCTTGTTGATGCATACAATCACACGGTGGTTCAGCTCGAGCGCCTTCTGCAGCACAAAGCGGGTCTGGGGCATCGGGCCTTCGGCGGCGTCCACCAGCAGCAGCACGCCGTTGACCATTTTGAGAATCCGCTCCACCTCACCGCCGAAATCCGCATGGCCGGGGGTATCGATGATGTTGATTTTCACATCCCTGTAATGCACTGCGGTGTTCTTGGCCAGAATGGTGATGCCGCGCTCCCGCTCGAGATCGCCCGAATCCATCACGCAGGTCACGGTTTCCTGATTCTCACGGAACACTCCCCCCTGCCGGAGCAGCCCGTCCACCAGCGTGGTTTTACCGTGGTCGACGTGCGCGATGATGGCGACATTTCTCAAATCTTCTCTGATCACTGTTTCATTCCTCTTTTTCTCACAAATCCAACATATTATTATATCACATGACGGCCAGAAAATAAAAGCCGGAGAATGACGATTTTGCACGAATTTTCAAATATAAATTTATGCAAAACGTCAATTTTGCGTTGGCAGTTGACTTTTCGGCCGGGCGATGGTATACTGATAGAGTGAAAACAGCGCCGGCAGTGCGTCCCTGCAATGCGGCCGGCAAAGCTCCGCATCAAGCGGAATATCCGATCAGAAGGAAGCAAGCGTATGCTCAAAGCAGTGATATTTGATTTTGACGGCACCATTGCCGATACGGTTCCGGCCATCCGGGAGGGGGTCAACCGCACCATGCGGCTTTACGGCTACCCGGAGCACAGCCGCGCGGACATCCTCCGCTTCATCAACAACGGCGCGCGGGAGCTGATCCGCCGGGCCATGCCGGAGGACGTGCGAAACGACGGGGAGCAGGTGACACGGGTGCTGAACGACTACACCCGCCTGTACGGCGAGGTCTGCCTGCAGACAAAGCAGGCATATGCCGGGATGCCGGAGCTGATCGCTGCTCTGCACGGCAGCCTCCGCATCGGGGTGCTCTCCAACAAACAGGATGAGCTGGTGCGCCGGCTGAGTGCCCAGGTGCTGCGCCCCGGCAGCTATGACGCCGCGCAGGGGGTTTATCCCGGCGCGCCGGCAAAGCCAGACCCGTATTTGGCGCACAGGCTGGCTGCCGGGCTTGGCGTGGAGCCGCAGGACTGCGCAATGGTCGGAGACAGCGATGTAGATATCGCCACGGCCGCAAACGCCGGAATGCTGCACATCGGCGTAGCCTGGGGCTACCGCGACGAGGCTTTTCTCCGGGCGCACGGTGCGCGCCGCATTGCGCACACTCCGCAGGAGCTTGGCATGCTGCTGCAGAACGTCTGAAGCGCGGGCGGCGTCATGCCGCCGGATCCGCTCGCACGACAGGGTCTGGCCATATAATAGGGTGAAAAGAGAGGAAGCACTCGGTGTGAGTGCTTCCTCTCTCTGCCGCCGGCGGAATTTCCGCGATGCGGTTACCGCCTGATGCGATGCGTATGCTGCCTTTTGCGCTGTGCCGCACCGCAGGTTGCCGGCCTTATGCGGGGATGACGTTTACCGCTCTGAGCTTGGCACTGTTCTTGGGATCAGGCTCGGTGTCAAACGAAACCTTCTGCCCCTCGTTCAGGGTCTTGAAGCCATCCACCTGAATGGCAGAAAAATGCACGAACACATCGTCTCCGCCATTGTCATTGGAAATAAAGCCATAGCCCTTTTCGGCATTGAACCACTTGACTGTACCGGTATTCATATCGGGTACCTCCATTCTAAAATCTGTACCCGAAGATAAAGCAAAACCCGGAGATTGCGCAAATACGCTCAAACGCAGGATCAAAGTTCGATCTCGAATACATGGAATAAGTATAGCACGAAATGTTCATGAAGTCAATACTTTTCTGAAAAATTTTTGCCTTATTTTGCTTGGATTTTTTTCATAACGCACAAAAACATGGCTTTGCACCGCCGGATTTGGCGAAAGAAAGT
The DNA here is from genome assembly GCA_944391805.1 of uncultured Clostridia bacterium. Lineage (GTDB taxonomy): Bacteria > Bacillota > Clostridia > Oscillospirales > CAG-272 > UMGS1865. Next base: position 90,149 of record CALXUY010000005.1, on the reverse strand, counting down.
GAAATCCGTCGAACCGGACGGCATTTTCTTTGCTTGGTAATTTCCGGAACGCGTTGCAAAATCTGGGTTGTGCGCCAGATGTACAGGCAGCCGTGCAGGACGGCCGACGGCTGGAACAGTCTGGTAAATTGCAGGATCTGCACCGGCTGTATGCCGGTTCCAAAGCTGGCGGATTGTACCTGCTCTGCCGGAATCTGTGGGCTTGCAAAACCGGCCGCAATCTGATAAAATAATTGCGTTCCCGGGCGGCGGCTGCGGAAAGTCCCCCGACCCGAGGTGCAAATTTTTCTGAAAGGAGGGTGTTGCAGCATGAAACACCCATTCAGGCCCGCCCCCCGGCGAAGGCGGCGGCTGCTTGGACTGATGTTGGCGCTCTGCCTCTCATTTGCGGCCTTCGGCGCGCTTGGCGCCGGGGCGGAGACCGCCGACGAAATTCAATTCCCCCGCGGTGCGGTGGAAACGCCGGTACTTTTGGACGGCATTGAGGTATTGGAAGGAGAAATCTTCCGGCTGGACGGCGTCACCTATGTTCCTCTGCGGAACTTCAGCAATCTGTTCGATTCGCCCAAGATCAGCTGGAACGGTGCAACCAACACGGCCACGGTCAAAACCGACGAGCTGACCCTCTACGCGCAGACCGGCAGCTATTACATCTACGCAAACGACCATTTCCTCTACACCGTCGGCCAAATTCTGAATCTGGAGGGGCACCTCTACGTACCCATCCGGCCGATGGCGCGGGCGTTCGCGCTTGACCTGACATGGGACGCTACACGCAACCGCGTAGAGCTGCGCAGCACCGGGGCCTCGGCCATCACGCCGGCCGATTACGATGAGGATTCGGTCTACTGGCTTTCGCGCATTATCTCCGCAGAATCCCGCGGCGAGCCCTTCCTCGGGCAGGTAGCGGTCGGCAACGTGGTGCTCAACCGCGTGGCCAGCGACCTCTATCCCGATACCATTTATGAGGTGATCTTCGATCGGGAATACGGCACGCAGTTCACACCGGTTGCCATCGGCACCATCTATGATACGCCTACGGAGAGCGCCGTCATCGCCGCGAAGGTCTGCCTGGAGGGCTACACGCTCTCGGATTCGATTCTGTTCTTCATGAACCCGAGGATTGCCACCAGCAACTGGATCTCCGAAAACCGAACCTATGCGTTTACCATCGCCAACCACGCCTTCTACGAATAAACCGCATGGGCATCCCCAGCCCCTGCGCCGGCAATGTCGGCGCAGGGGCATTTTGTGCCCCAACCGTCGGCTGCGGCAACAGCACCAGCCGTGGGCGCGTCCGGCCATCGCAACCGCTTTCAGATAACCGATCTTCTCCGAAAGCCGGCAAGCACGACTGCTCCCGCCCCTCGGCATATGGATTCGGGTACGTGGCTTCCCGCCATCCGCAGCATGTCACCCATGGTTGCCGGAGGCCAGATGATGCACACCGCTCCTTGTCATATTATATCATAGCAAAACAAAACCTTTGTGTCAAGTTTCTTGATGCGTTTTTTCAATGTAATGTTTTCCCGAAATGGCAGATGAGGGCTGCCGCGGCCAAGTGTGAGGAAAAATGCGGATCACACAGAAATTGCTGCATAACCCTTTCCCTCTCCGCCTGCAGCGTGGCTTTTCTGCCCCTGCTCTGAAGGCAGTTCATCATCACACCGGCTCCGGCACGACACGAGCATATTTCGCTTGACATTCCCTTTGGAATCTGCTATAATGAAAGTACAGAAAATTTTTGACACCGGACTTCAGGAGGGACGGAATATGCGTACAGACAGGCAAACACGTCACACGCGGGCATGGCCGGCAGCCGGCATTGCGCTGCTGCTGACCCTTGCTGCCCTGCTTGCAGCCTGCTCAGGAGCCGCGGGAGACCGGCTGGCAAACGGCACGCCGACCAGTGAGATATACACCCAAAGTGCGCTGGGCATCGATTACGGCGAGCAGAACGGACGGCGCTGCTACTTCAGCCAGACCGATACCGGAGACGACCGCTCATACGCCATTCAGGTGGCAGATTTCCGTTTTGCGGGCAACCGTTACTGGAACATCTGGGTACAGGACGGAGAGGAGCTGCTGCTCCTGCCCGATGCATATCTGCAGGGCATTCTGCGCGAGCAGGATGTGCAGCGGCTGGCAGACATCCATTACGGCTACATGCGGTCGCTGCAGCCCGGAAAAACCGACGCACAGTTCCGCAAGGAATACAACGAAATCGGGCTGATTGCCTTTTACCGCCAGGAGGACATGGACAAAGTCCCCGATGACCCTCTTTCACCCACTCCCGGGGTGGCACGGGAGATCAAGACGGCCTTTTTTGAAGCCTACCGCTGCCCGATCCCGCCGGATTTTTATACGCTTTGTTCCTACGGCGCGTACAATGGCGCTTATGCGGTGCTTGTGGAGGGCACCGGCATGGACTACACCGCAAATATCGTGTACCGGACGGTGGGGGACTGCCTGTTTATCTACAGCTCCTCCCATGAGATGGACCTCTATTTTCAGGGCAGCTTTTATACCCTGACCGAGGCACACGAGCGCGGCATTCTGTCCGATGCCGACCTGCAGGCGCTCTACCGAACCTACCGCGCCGCCAACGCCGGCCTCTACGAGGAGCTGCCGGAGGAATGAGCGGACAGAAATGAGCGATTCCGATTTTCCTGTCACAGGCTGGTCAAAGCATTCCATGCGGCTTTTGGTGTACACACCAAAAGCCGCACGGAGCTGTTTCTTCCCGGAAGTCGACGCGCATGGATTGACGCGAAGCGCAACCGAGTGCTTATGCGTTCGGCAGCGTGTCGCTGAACACAAGCAATTGTGAGGTGACGCGCTCCGGCTCGGTCAGCGGGCGGAATGCGCCGCTTTCATACAGGCAGTCCAGCACCATCAGCGCAACGGTATTGCTAATGAAGCCGCCTGCGTTCCAGGCGATGACAAGATCGCGCATCTGCGGCGGGTATTCCTCTGCCTGTGTCTGCGCCAATTCCAGCGCTTCATCCGCAATTTGCCTGACATCGATCTGCGCAGCCTCCAGCCCGGGAATTTTATCAAAAAACGATTGTCTGCTTCCCTTCACCACCATCACCTGCACCCGGTTGTCCTCCGACAGATAGCCTCTCTTCCTCAGCCGCCGGAATTTCTCCTCATTGGCGCGGTTGTCCGCAATCGCCCCAGTGATAAACTCATAGAGATACTCGTAATCTGAGGTCCAATTGTCCTCCCAGCCGCCGGTACGGGAGCAATACCGCGTATCCACCGACCACGCCTCCACCGGGTATTTGCCGGACCATCGATTCATGTCTCCGCAGACCCACATGGAGGGGAGCCGCAGCGTGGGCACATAGTCCGGGTCGGTCTGCTCGGCCGGAAGCTCGACAAAAGCGATAAAACGCCCTCCGTCCTGGGTTCTGATCTGATACGGTGAAAGATCCCGTTTCACCGGAAGGCGGCACTTGTTGGCCACGCCGTAAAAGACTGCTGCGGCCTCCAACAGCTCACGGTTTTTGCCCGGAATCCAGATCTCCCGGACATCGGATACGGCGGCTCGGACTGCCGGCACATATTCCTCTGCCAGCCGCCGCGCGATTGCAAGCTGTTTTTGCAGCACATGCTCCTGCCGCTCCAGCGAATATGATTCCGGGCTGAATTTGACATATGTCGTATACCGGCCGCCCGCCTGCCGTACCAGGAAGCCGTTGTCCTCCAGAAAGGCAACCCTGTCCTCGATCAGAACAGGGGTCACGCCCAGCTCCCCGGCCATTTCCTCCACGGTTTTCGGATTCCGGTATACGCTGTAGACCAGATTGAGATTCAGATTGTCTCCGATGTAGCATTCCGGGCCGCCGTTGGGGCCGCACCCCCCACTGTGTCTAATGCTCAACGCCCGAATCGGCTTCAGGCCGAGCTTTCCGATTTTCCGTTCCATTTCCAATCCCTCCTTCAGATCGTTGCGCGCCTGATGCAGGTGCCATTTCACGGTTCCCTCGGGCATACGGAGCGCATGTGCAATCCGCGCGACCGATTGATTTTCAAAATAATAGGCATACACAATTTCGCGGCGGGTTCGGGCAAGGAAGGCGATCTCCCGGCGCAGCCGCAGAATTTCCTGCTCCGCCTCTCCGAAATCGTATTCCTCCTCATATCCCAACGCAAGCCCGTCAATCGAAACACCCCGGCGGCGCCGGACAGCCGAAACATACCTGGCATACACATGCGCCGCGATGCGCCGGACATATCCGTCCGGGTTGTATATCTCCTTGGCCTTCAGCAGAGATTCATACAGCTCCGCCACCATCTCGGAGCACAGCTCCTCCGCCTCCGCGTAAGAAAAGGATTTTTTCATTGCGAAGCCAAACAGCTTTGGAAGATATGAGATCAAAAGTTCGTCCGCTTTTTGCTTATCCATATGATTTCTCCGGAACCGTTTGCCTATATAGTGCCGGGAATTCGGAAACGGTTGGTGCTTTTCTAAAGATTTACCGAAAAAAAATTCAGACACTTGCAGAAAAAGCGTTCTCGCCTTGGGTTTGTGCCTCGGTTTGAACGCTTTTTTTCTGCCGTCTGAGCCAACCGCTTGCGGGCTGCCTCAGAATGCGATTTTCTCCTCGATATAAGCCTTGAGCCCTTCAATCGGAACACGGACCTGCTGCATGGTGTCGCGGTCGCGCACGGTCACGCAGTGATCGGCCGGGCGGGTCTCGTCGCCCACGGTCTCAAAGTCCACAGTGATGCAGAGCGGGGTGCCGATCTCGTCCTCCCGGCGGTATCTCTTGCCGATCGAGCCGGTTTCGTCGTAGTCCACCATGAAGTACTTGGAGAGCTCCCCGTGAATTTCGGCGGCCGCCTCTCCGAGCTTCTTCGAGAGGGGCAGCACCGCGGCCTTGTAGGGGGCAAGCGCCGGGTGCAGGTGCAGCACCGTGCGCACGTCGTTCTTTTCGGTGTCGATGACCTCCTCGTCATAGGCGTCCACAAGGAAGGCAAGCGCCACGCGGTCGGCGCCCAGCGAGGGCTCGATGACATAGGGCAGATAGTGCTCCCCGGTCTCCTGATCGAAATAGGTCAGGTCCTTGCCGCTGTGCTTCTGGTGCTGGCCGAGGTCATAATCGGTGCGGTCGGCCACGCCCCACAGCTCGCCCCAGCCGAACGGGAACAGGAACTCAAAATCGGTGGTCGCCTTGGAGTAGAAGGCCAGCTCCTCGGGATCGTGGTCGCGCAGGCGCAGGTTCTCCTCGCGCAGACCGAGCTTCAGCAGGAACTGGTGGCAGTAGTCCTTCCAATAGGCGAACCACTCGAGATCGGTGCCGGGCTTGCAGAAGAACTCCAGCTCCATCTGCTCAAACTCCCGGGTGCGGAACACAAAGTTGCCGGGCGTGATCTCGTTGCGGAAGGATTTGCCGATCTGCGCCACACCGAAGGGCAGCTTTTTGCGGGCGGTGCGCTGGGCGTTGGCAAAGTTGACGAAAATCCCCTGTGCGGTCTCGGGGCGGAGATAAACCGTGCTGGCGCTGTCCTCGGTCACACCGATAAAGGTTTTGAACATCAGGTTGAATTTTTTGATGTCGGTAAATTCGTGCCCGCCGCAGGCCGGGCAGGCGATGTTGTGCTTACGGATATAATCGGCCATCTCTTCAAAGCTCCAGCCGGCAGGGTTGACGTCGTCAAGGCCGTGTTCGGCGGCGTAGTCCTCAATCAGCTTGTCGGCGCGGTGGCGGGTGCGGCACTGCTTGCAGTCCATCAGCGGGTCGGAAAAACCGCCCACATGCCCGGAGGCCACCCATGTCTGCGGGTTCATGATGATGGCGCTGTCCAGCCCGACATTGTAGCGGCTCTCCTGCACAAACTTCTTCCACCAAGCCCGCTTGACGTTGTTCTTGAACTCGACGCCCAAGGGGCCGTAATCCCAGGAGTTTGCCAAGCCTCCGTAAATCTCCGAGCCGGGAAAGATGAAGCCGCGCGTTTTGCACAGCGCCACAATTTTGTCCATTGTCTTTTCGGTGTTCTTCATTTTTTTCTATCCGTTCCTTTCGCAGCCGCCGCGGCGGCGCTATCGTTTTTTTGAGATGAGAGTCGCTTTTGCGCCGCAGGCCTCCCGCCGGCACGCAGCCGGTGACGCACATCAGCACCGGCACTTGCACCAGCACCGCGCTTGTCCGCCGCGCCCTCCGAGTCTGCCGGAGGGGAGTGCAGCGAGGTCGGCCAATCCGGGCCGCTCAGCCGCGCTTGTTCTCCGCCGCCTTCTTTGCAGCCGTCAGGGTATTTTTCAGCAGCATGGTGATGGTCATAGGGCCAACGCCGCCCGGAACCGGGGTGATGGCCGAGGCAATCGGCTCCACCGCGGCATAGTCCACGTCACCCGTCAGCTTGCCGTCGGGGCGGCGGTTCATGCCCACGTCGATGACCACCGCGCCGGGCTTGACCATATCCGCGCCGACAAAATCCGCCTTTCCGATGGCAACCACCAGAATGTCGGCCTCCCGGCAGACCGCTCCCAGATCGCGGGTTTTGCTGTGGCAGACCGTTACGGTTCCGTTGGCGTGCAGCAGCAGCATAGCCATCGGCTTGCCCACAATGTTGCTGCGGCCCACCACCACGCAGCGCTTGCCCGCCGGGTCAATGCCGCTGCGCTCGAGCAGAGCCATGACGCCGGCCGGGGTACAGGGCAGAAAATCGGGATTGCCGATCATGATTTTGCCCACGTTGTAGGGGTGGAACGCATCCACGTCCTTGTCGGGACGGATGCGCAGCAGCACCTCGGTCTCGTCGAGATGGGCTGGCAGGGGGAGCTGCACGAGAATGCCGTGGATACGGTCATCGGCGTTGAGGCGGTCGACCAGCGCGTTCAGCTCCTGCTGGGTGGTATTTCCGGGCAGCGCATGCACCTCGGAGTAAAAGCCAACCTCCTCGCATGCTTTTTTCTTGTTGCGGACATAGACCTGCGACGCGGGGTCATCCCCGACAATCACCACGGCCAGCCCCGGCACAAAGCCGCTCCGGGCGGCAAATGCCATGCTTTCCTGTTTGATTTCCTCCCGGATCTGCGCCGAGATCAGCTTTCCGTCAATTCTTGTTGCCATTGGATGGAATCTCCTTTTCGGGTGAAATGGGGGTTGCGGAGGCGGAGCTACCGGAGACATCGTCCCGGTCCGGCTCTGCGGTAGGCGTTTCGTCGCTGTCCGGCTCACAGTCGGCCGCAAAGCGGTCGCCCTCGCCGCCCTCCGCAGGTCTGTCTGCCGGGCGGTTTGCGCTGTCGGTGCGCCCGTCCTTCCCGAGCGCTTCAGAGGCATCGCCGTCCGACACAGAGGAAGCCTGAGCGGATTCGGGCTGCTCCACCACAATCTCCCCGGTGGCGGTCATGCGGCGCACCGGCAGCTCGCGCGTGGTGATGACAAAGCCGGGCTTGTTGCCCCGGTTGCGCACGCCGAACACAATCAGCAGGATCAGCCCCACCACAAAACAGATCAGACCCACCAGCTGAGAAATGCGCAGCCCGTCCTCGGATACCAGACCTTGGAAGATATACAGACTGTCGGTGCGCAGCCCCTCGATGAACATTCTGCCGAAGCCGTACCAGGTAAAGTACATCAGCGCGATCTGTCCGTCAAACTTCTTATGCTTGTAAAACAGATTGATGAGCAGAAAGCCCACAATATTCCAGACGCTCTCATAGAGAAAGGTGGGGTGCACAAACACCATGCTGGTTGCGCTGTATTCGTTCGGATACAGCCCCATGCGGAACAGGTTGAAGAAGGTCCCCTCCCCCGAGTTCAGCTCAAACTCACGGGTAAAGAAAAAGTACTGCGTGGTCTCGCCGATGGGGTAGCCGTAGGCCTCCCCGTTGAAAAAGTTCCCCCAGCGCCCCAGCGCCTGCGCAATCATCACGCCCGGGGCAATCATGTCGAACAGCTTGCGCCAGTTCAGCTTTTTGACCTTTGCCGCAATCAGAATGCCGATGCAGCCCCCGATGATACCGCCGTAAATGCCCAGTCCGCCGTTCCAGATGGCAAAGACCGACCAGAAATCCGGAAACTGCTCCAGGCTTGTGAGCACATAGTAGAGCCGCGCGCCCACAACGCCGCAGATCACCGTGAGGATTCCGACGTCGAGGATGTCGTCCAGCACAATCTTCTCGCGCTTTCCCCTCCACCACGCATAGATGAAGGCAAGCACGATTCCCAGCGTGATGAGAATGCCATACCAGCGCACCTCTATGCTGCCGAACAGGGTAAAGGCCACCTTGTTCAGTGTCATACGGGGCAGTCCCAGTCCTTCAAAATAGACAATCACCTGATCCATTTCATCTCTCCTTTTCGTTTGATGGCGCCGGCGGACAGATCTGTGAGAGGCACCAGGCATCCTCCCGCAGCATGTCGTCCAGCAGCGGCAAAAGCTCCTCGCACCGCGCCTCGGCCAGCAGCTCGGGATAGGCGAAGAGGTCAACCCCGTCCATCACAAAGGACAACAGGCTCCCTGCAATCTCCTCTGCCGAGTCGTAGCTGCGGATCTCGTCGGCATAGAGTACGCGGCGGCAGCGCTCAAAGTCCTCCGGATCGATCCCCTGACGTCGGACATCCATGAGGTGCTCCCGCAAAAGCCGCAGCACCTCTCCCGGCCGGTCGCTCTCCCCGGACACCGTGTGGAAGGCGAAGCGGTCACAGACCGAGTAGCCGTAGGAGTAGGAGGCCGTCAGCAGGCCCTCCTCAAACACCCGGCTGAAAAACCTGCCCGCGCGGGAAAACAGAAGCTCCCCGAGGATGCGCATCCCGGCCTCCCGGCGCAGGCGTGCGAGAGGCTCGCGCGGGATTGCCGCGTCCTTGATCCCCACAGAGAAGAGCGGCTTTGCCACCTGCATTTCGGCGCTCCGATTTGCCCGGAACACGCCGGCCGGCTCGTCCACAGCCAGGCGCTCGGGCGAGCCGCCCGTCCCGTCCGCCTCATCGGCCTGCCGCGCCGGCAGAACCGCATCGGCCACCCGCATCACCTGCCCGAGCGTAACCTTGCCGCACACCACCAGCACCATGTCGGGCAGCCGGTAAAAGGCGCGGCAGCAGCCGTAGAGCGTGGGGGCGGTGATCTCCCCGATCGATTTCTCCGAACCGCAGATGTTGCGGCGCACCGGATTTTTCCGGTACATGCCCTCCATCAGATTCTGAAAGCAGCGGTCCCACGGGCTGTCCCGGTACATCCGGATTTCCTCGGCGATAATGCCCCGTTCCTTGCGCACGCTCTCGGGTGTAAAATACGGCGTTGTGACAAAGCGGAGCAGCTCGGCCAGCGCCTCGTCAAAGTGCTCGGTACAACTGAACAGATAGGCGGTATGGCCGTAGTCGGTGTAGGCGTTGGCGTCGGCGCCCAGCTCCGAGAAGCGGGCAAAGGAATCGCTGCCGTCGGGATTGTCGAACAGCTTGTGCTCGAGAAAATGCGCCGTGCCGTCCGGCAGAGTCATCCACTCCCGGCTGCCCGGCTCCCGGTAGCACCGGTCCAGAGAGCCGAAACGCGCGGCAAGAATCGCATGAGTGGTGGCGCAGTCCTTGGGGAATACGTAAACAGGCAGACCGCTGGCATGGCGCAGCTCATAGTACGTCTCCCCGAGACGTTCAGACGTCCGCTTCTTCATCCTCGTCCTCCTCCCCGCCGCCCGCGTCGCGCGTCCCCTCGAGAAAATAGATCACCGCGGTCTGCAGCCGCCCGGCAGCCCGTGCAACCTCCCCGGCCGTCACCGCCGCAAAGCCCTCTCTGCATTCCCGCAGGGATACCCTGCAGCCCGCCAGCAGTCGGCCGTAGTAGTAATTTTCGAGGTCCGCCGGGCTGTCCTCAAGCTGCCGGTAGGCATTGATGAGGGACTTGCGCGCCGCGTCCAGCTCTCCGGGCGTAAAATCCCCCCGGTGAATGGCCTCGAGCTGGCGGAAAATCTCGGCCTCGGCCAACCCGCGGTTCGCGGCGGACAGCCCGCAGCTCACCGTCACCGTGCCCCCAAGCGCCGCGTAGCCGGAGGAACAGGAATAGCACAGGCTCAGCTTTTCGCGCACATAGGTGAACAGCCGCGAGACCGGAGAGCCGCCCAGCAGCTCGTTCATCACCGCGCAGGCGTAAAAATCCGGGTCGCCCAGCCGCACGCCGCAGCGCAGACCGATGACAAGCTGGCTCTGCGAAACCTCCAGCGTCTCCCGGACCCGCCGGACCGTAGCAGGGACGCCGTCCGGGCACCCGGGGCCTTCCTTTCCGGCGGATACATTCCCGGCGGATGGGGTTCCAACGGCATTCTCGGCGAATAGGTTTTCCGCCAGAGTTCCCCCCGTTTCACCTGCCGCTGTCCTGCCGGAGCACGCATCTGCAACCGGGCCGGTTGCCGTGCCCGCGTTGCGCTCCCGAGGCGCGCTATCCCGTGTTGCTGTTGCGCACGCCGCACCCCGGCCGGCCGGCATCTGCCCGGCCAGCCCCGCATCCATTGTCCAACTGCCGTCCGAAATTCCCAGCTCCGTGCCAAAGGCCCGCGTCAGCTTTCCGAGCAGCAGCCCGGCCTCCATCGGGCCGACGTAAAAGCAATCGGGGCGCAGTGAGGCAATCCAGCGCCGCCAGTAGCCGGTCAGCTCCTCTCTCGTCACTGCCATGGTCTGCTCCTCGGTGCCATAGAGCGGAATGCCGCATGGCTCCCCCTCGTACAGCAGCGCGCGCGCCCGCTCGGCCGCATACGCACGCGGGTTGTTCTTCACCGCCCGGATGGCGTTGCACTGCAGCTCCTTTTCGCTCTCCACGTACCTGGCCGAGAGCAGGCCGTCATCATCCAGCAGGGGGCAGAACAGAATTTCGTGCATCAGCTCGAGCACCCCGTCGGTCAGCCCGATGCCGCCGTCGGGCAGAAAGCGGCCGTCCAGCAGCTCGGCGGAAAGTCCCAACACCAGCAGATTGCCCCGGTAGTGGCTGCGCAGTGAAAGGCCCGTCCCCCACAAATAATCCAGCCGGCGGTTGACGTCGGCCAGCGTGGGATATTTGCGGGTGCCCCGGCGCAGCACCGAGAGCAGCAGCGGCGCCAGACAGGCATTCTCGGGCGTGACCGGCATCACAGACGACACCGAAAGCAATCCCTCCTTGAACCGCCCGGTCGGCAGAATCCACACCGTGGCCCTCCCCGCTTGATATCGGTTCGGAAGCATATTCCCTCCGTTTCTTTCAGGAAATCACAACATCTTATATCATACACCATTTTCGGGAATTTTGCAACAGGTTTGGAAAAATTTTTTGCCGCTGCACAAAAAAGATATGCCGGGCGGGCACATTTCCGCGTTCTGCGCCGTCCGTTCACCATCCATTTGGATTTTCCGAGGGCCGCACGGAGGCATAGATGCGGAAGCTCCCCCGGAAAACAGAAAGGATGCCGCCACGAAAGGCGGCATCCGGCACATCACAGCCGCACCACCCGCGTGGCGATCTGCCGCCGGAAGGACCCGTCGTGCTCCACAAACAGCATTGTGGGGGAGAAGGCCGCCAGCAGGTGCTCCATCTGCATCCGCGAATCAATGTCCACAAAGTTCAGCGGCTCGTCCCACACATAAAGGTGCGCCCTCTGGCACAGACTGCCGGCCAGCAGCACCTTTTTCTTCTGTCCGCCCGAAAGCTCCGAGAGATCCTTTTCGAACTGCACCCGCTCAAAGTTCATTTTGCGCAGAATCGCCCGAAGCAGGCTCTCGTCCAGCCTTCGCTCGCGGGCATATTCGCTCAGGCTGCCGCGCAGAAACGAGGTGTCCTGCGGGACATACGAAACCTTCAGCCCGGAGCCAATCGTCAGCACGCCGGTATACTCCGGTATCCCGCCAGCCGCCGGACCGTGCGGTCCCGCCTGTCCGTCAGGGGAAGCCGGCGCGATACGGGCATCCGTCCGCAGCTCCGGAAGCACAGCCGCTCCCCTGCCGCCCGGCGCGCCGATTCTTCCCGACATCCGGGAGGCGGCGGTCTCCACCGGTTCGGGTGCTCCCCCTGACCGGACAGCCTGCTCCACCAGCAGCCGGAGCAGGCTGCTTTTACCGCTGCCGTTGCGCCCGTCCAGCGCAACGCGCTCCCCCAGACAAAGCGTAAAGGACGCCGGCGCCATGACCGGACGTCCGTCATAGCACACAGCCACCTCCGAAAAGCTGCACAGCCGCTCGGAATGCCAGCGCAGCGGAAAGAGCTTCAGCTCCTCGGTCTCCTCGACGTCCCGGAGCAGGGCGGACTTTTCCTCCACTGCCTTCTGCCGCCGCGCCTCAATGCTCTTGGCACGCTGCATCATTTTCGCCGCCTGATGCCCCACATAGCCGCGGTCCACCTTCACGCCGGAGTTTTTCCCGCCGTACTTGGTGGCCTCCACGCGGTCCGACCACCCCGAGGTTCTCCCCGCCGCCTCCTGCAATCGGCCGATGTCCTTTTGCAAACGCCGGTTCTGGGTCTGCTCAAAATTCTGTCTGCGCGCAAAATTCTCCAGCCATGAGGAAAAATTGCCGCTCTGCACCTCTATGGTCGCGCGGTTGATGGACAGAATGTGATCGACGCAGCCATCCAGAAAATCCCTGTCGTGCGAAACCAGAATAAAGCCTCTCTTTTTGCGCAGATACGCCGACACCAGCCGGCGCGCCTCAAAATCCAGATGGTTGGTCGGCTCGTCAATCAGCGGAAAATCCCCCTCGTTGAGAAAGAGCGCCGCCAGCAGCGCCTTGGTTTGCTCCCCGCCCGAAAGCGTGCGGAAGGGGCGAAAGAGGGCGTCCTCCTCTATCCCCAGCAGAGACAGCTCGCGCAGCAGCTCCCACTCCTCGGCCGCAGGGCAGATCTCGTGCAGCAGTGCGAGTGTCTCCCGTTCGGGCTGCGCAACCGGATAGGGAAAATAGGCAAACCGGACCGATGCGGCAATCCGTCCGCTGTATTCGTAATCCCCCATCAGCAGCCGGAGAAAGGTGGTCTTCCCCCTGCCGTTCCGCCCGACAAAGCCGAGGTTCCAATCGGTGTCAAGCTGAAAGCTAACGTCCCGGAACACCGGATCATAGCCGGAGGGGTAGGTAAAGCTCAGGTGCTCGACCTGAATCAGAGACATTGCGTCACCTCCTCTCTGAATCGGCCTCCTGCGCCGCGGGCGGGCAGGAGACGTTTCCTGTATCATACCACAAAATGCGGCTGCTGTCAAGTCTGATCGCCCGACTGTTGGTTGTATGGCGCGAGCCACGCCGGCATTTGCCTGGCCGGATCTGCGAAAAAAACGGATTCGACAGACTTCGACAGGTTGATTTTGCGCCCGATCTGTGATATACTTGCTCCAGACAATCAGAAAGGATAAATTACGAATGAAACTCGAACAATGGCTGGACGAATGGATCAACCGGTATGTCCGGCACCGTGTCAAGCGGCACACACTGATCAGCTATACGGCAATCTGCCGCAATCATATCCTGCCCGCGCTGGGCCAACTGGAGCTGGAGGAGCTGGACGCCCGCCGCCTGCAGGCGTTTGTACTGGAGCAGCTCGAGCGCGGAAATCTGCACACCGGAGGCGGGCTTTCGTCCAGCACGGTCAACGGCATCATATCGGTACTGCGGCTGGCGCTGCGGGAGGCGGTGGCGCTGGGGCTGACCGGGCAGGAGTGCACCGACCGGATCCGCCTGCCGCGGCAATGCGAACGGGAGGCCATGGCGCTGGAGCGGCGGGAGCAGCAGGCACTGGAGCGGTTTTGCCTCCGCGCATCCCGGCCGAACTACATCGGCGTGGTGCTCTGCCTTTACACCGGCATTCGCCTGGGCGAGCTGCTGGCGCTGACATGGGAGGACATTGACCTGACCGCCCGGATGCTGCACATCAACAAAACGGTTTATACCGTGACCGGAGGCGGACGGGAGGAATGGGTGGTGGATACGCCCAAAACCCGCACCTCCCGGCGCAGCATTCCTCTGTCCTCCCCCCTGTGCACACTGCTGCTCGAGCGGCACAGGCGCTCCGGCTCTCCCTACCTGATCGCAACGCGGAGCGGGGGGATGGTTTCCCCCCGCTCCTATCAGCGCACATTCGCGAGCATTCTGCGCAGGGCGGCCCTACCGCCCCGGAATTTTCATATTCTGCGCCACACCTTTGCCACGCGCGCACTGGAGGCCGGCATGGACGTCCGCACGCTCTGCGAGATTCTCGGCCACCGGAACCCCACCGTCACCCTCGGGCGCTACTCTCACTCTATGCTCCAGCACAAATCCGAAATGATGCAGCGGGTCGGGGAGCTGCTGGTAAACCAAAGCACCGTTCCCAAATGAGAAAGGCCGTATGGCGCTGTCTCAGACTCTGCTTCAAACTTTTTTGCAAAAAAGTTTCGGGTTGTCGACAAAAGGCACATCAAATAAAAATTGAACAAAAGCATTCGTCTGCTTTTTCTTTGAGCGTGTAGGCGCAAATAGAAAATTTTTTTCAGAATCGCTTTGCCCCACAAAAAATCCAGTGTGCAGAGAGCCGCAGGCGGCGCACAGTCAGATTTGTGCGGTGTTGCCTTTATTTGCAAAGTATTGCCTTAAACCGCAACGTCCTGCCGCTCAAAATGCCTGGCCGCCGAGCGGTAGGTCAGCGCAAGCGAGAGCAGATAGAGCAGCACGCCAAGCAGCAGAACGGCCAGCTTCTGCGACAGGAAGGCCGGATCCTTGGTGCCCAGCACATCCCGCACGAAGGGCACCGCGTAGGTGGAAATCACCTCCGCCGCCACACCCGCAAACACCACGGCGGACGAGGCCAGAAAGCTCCAGCCCACCCGCTCGACATTTCGGTAATAAACGCCGAAAAAAACCGCATTGAACAGCGCATAGAGCATCAGCCCCCAGCCGAGAAACGCAAGATTCGGCTCCAGTCCCGCGGCATTGCCTGGATACAGCCGCTGGCTCAACACCCCGAGCAGCCCTGCCAGCGCAAGCTGCGCCAGCTGCAGGCAGACTGCAAACGCCATGCGCGCCGCCACCACATCCCTCCGCCGCACGGGAAGGAACAGGGTGTAGGGAATGTCCCGGTTCTCCCTTCCCGCAAGGCAGGTGAAAAACAGAGACAGTCCGGTATAAAAAAACACAACCGAATAAGGGTAGTTGGGGATGAGCACCATGGCCGAAAGCAGCAAAAAAAACGGAGTAACCGGGTGCATGGTGAGCACAAAATCCTTTCGCAGCAGCTTCCACATATCAATCGTCCTCCTTTTCCAGGTGTACCACCACCGTCTCCAGCCCGGCCGGCGAAAGCATTGCAGGGTCAAACGCGGGCGCGTCCTGCGCGCGGATCAGCGCACGCATGCCCTGCTTCTCGAGCCGGGGGCCGATGAGCAGCGCCTGCTGCGCGCCGGTCAGCGTCCCCTCCGGGTAACAGACTGTGCGGTAGCCCTCCGTAAACGCGCGGAGTGACTGCTTCGCGCCGACGCGGCCGCGTCGGATATACAGAATGTCGTCGGCGCAGCGCTCGAGATCCGAGGTGATGTGGGTGGAAAACAGCACGGTGATCCCCTTCCGCCCAAGGCCAAGCAGCAGCTCGAGCAGCTCCTCCCGCGAGACCGGATCCAGCCCGCTGGTCGGCTCGTCGAGAATCAGGAGCTCGGCCCGGTGCGAAAGCGCCAGCGCGAGAGCATACTTGACCTGCATTCCGCTCGAGAGCTGGGCCGGCGTTTTGCGCTCGTCCAGCTCAAAGCGGCGCAGGCATTCGGCATAGGCCTGCGCATCCCAGCCGGCATAAAAGCCGCGCGTCACCGCGGTGATGTCGGCAAGCCGGCGATTGCTGTATTGGTTCATTCCGCCCTAAACAAAGCCGAGCTTCTCCCGCACGCGCCGCTCCTGTGCCGAATGCGGCGCTCCGAAAAAGCGGATCTCCCCGGCGTCCGGATGCACAAATCCGAGGATGGCCCTGAGAGTGGTCGATTTGCCGGCTCCGTTGCGGCCGATCAGCCCTGTGATGCGTCCCCGGTCAAGTGAAAACGAGACGTCATGCAGAGCGAACGACGGATATTGCTTGCGCAAGTTCCGCACCTCCAGCACCGCCGATTCCCGCCCCTCCTGATTCCGCGCCGCCGGAATCCGTTCGGCCGGAAGGCGCCCCATGGCGTCCTGCGGCGATGTGGCGTCCTGCGCCGACGGGACCGGTCGGTTTACCGCTGCCGGATGCGGTGTTGGCGAAGCCTCTGCTAACAGGTCCTGTGATACCGGCTGCCCCTCCGGAGGGTTCTTTGCAGTTCGCCTCATGTCTCGCTCCCATCGTTTCCGGATGCATCCATTGGAGCTTCCGTCTCTTCCCCGTCCGGCATATCCGCGTTGGGCACCGCCGCTTCTTCCCCATCCGGCACATCCCCGAAAATCCGCGCCGCAAGTCCTGCAAACGCATCCTTGAGCGGAATAGCCAGCCCCTTGCGGACATCCCCGAGCAGCAGAATGCTGTCCCCCGGATGAATGTCAAACAGCTCCCTCGCCTCCTTCGGGATGACAAACTGCCCCTTCTCTCCAATCTTCACGCACCACGCGTATTTGCCCTTCGGATTTTTTCTCATATATCCTCCAAAAGTATGATTTGTTATACTAATCATACCACAGGAGTGAGGATTTGTCAATAGAAAGGCGCAAAAAACCGCAAAAAAACAAGGCCAACGAATTGCTTTTGACCTTGTTTTTGATTTGTAGGTACAACATAGAAAAATTTTTCAAAATCGGTTTGTTCATCCGAAAATCCGGTGTAAAGAGAACAGCAGGCAACCGTTGCCTGAAAATAGGGGTCTGCTATTTCAAATCTTTGAAATGGGTGTCTTTAATCGATTCAACCATGCTCTTGTCAATTTCTTTTCTTTCATCATATCGGTATCGGTTGTAGAGTTCAAAGACAACACGGTCCGCCTCGCTGTTTTCTCCCGCATGCTCAATTTCAGCCGGAGTATCGGTTGGGCGAATATGGGCTCCGTGCCGGATCCGCTCGGTAATCATATGACGGTACAGATATCTCATCCGTGCGCGCTCGCTTTGCAGATGTTTCCAGCGAGGATGCCGTTTGTGCGTTTTTGCCTTGGCGGAGCCGTTTGCTTGGTGAAATATCACCTGAGTTCCGCCATGAATAACCGTTTTTTTCTTCAGCGCGGAGCTCCAGCGCTCCATAAAACGCAGCAAATGCCTGGTTCCGGACGCAAACAGCTTCTGAACCCCTGCCACCACCCATTTGCGCCATTTTTTCCGGTAAAGGCGGTGCAGCACAACCACAATCAGAACAACGAAAACCAGTGTCAGCGGATCTCGGATATGGCGCAACGGCCCGGATAACCAATCCGAAAACCGACACCCGATCAGCAGTGCGATCAATGCGCCGAGTGCCGCCTCGAGACGGTAATTCCAAACTTTACTCCATGTCATACGGTTCTCCTTACATCAAGCGGAATGGGGTGTACCCGGTAGCCCATGCGCTTCATCTCAAAAAGCAGGCCTGCGGTTTCCCCTTCTATGGACGGAGAAATCAGAAAAATGTCGGTATCGCGATTCAGAGTAGGAACGATTCTTTCCAGCATGGCGGTGATGGAATAATCGCGCTTGGCATACCAATTGATCTCTGCAAACGCCTCGAGAATCCGCTTGTTGTGCAGCTCCCCGCTGCCACAGGGAATGGAGATGAACCGTTCGGAGCCTCTGGCACAGTTGGAGGCAAAACCGACATTTGCGGAATTTTTCAGGGTTTCGCCGAACAGAAAGCAGGCATAGCCCAGGCCGGTTTCGGTCTGCTCCTCCGGATCGATTGCCGCGTTTGCGTAGGAGGCGAGGTCCAGAAAGATCATCGAGTCAAAGCTCCGGGAGGAATCAAAATGATTGCACACGAGCTGGCGCATTCCTCCGGAAAAGGACCGAACCGACGCTTTGAAGTTGATTGAGCGCAAGGGCGCGCCTGCGGAATAGGGACTGATGCCGGAAAAGAAAAAGGGATCTTCAATGGATTTTCGGTTTGAAATCACGTTTCCGGCGTCATAAAGCTCGTTGGAAAAAGGCACGGGCAGCTCGGCAAGGTTGGGATACGCATAAAAATCCAGCGCATCCGTAAAGATAAATTCGTTTTTCCGATAAAGAATGGTTGCCGTGTACAGGCTGTAATGCTCTCTCCGGTCGGCGCGCACAACATGCTTTTTCCGCACGGTGGAAAACGGCGGAATATGAAACACGCTTGTAACGGTTTTTCCCTCCTTGCATTCCAGCCCGTCAACGGTCAGGCCGGGGGGAATGAAAAAATCGACCTGCACCGAGAACAGCGGGAACCACGTGGCATTGCGGATGGATTCGGTCAGCTCGAGGCTTTCCCCCACAAAAATCCCGTCCGATGAGAACACGCGCCGATATCCGGCCTTGTTCAGCGCCCAGAGCTTGAGGCGGCGATACAGCCGGATCATAAGGAGAAGCAGGACAAGGATTCCGGCCGCGATCCAGAATGCCGGCGAAAGCAGCATGGAGAGCAGCGCGTCGGCAACGGCGATAATCCAGCGTTCCATCAGGCGCCACTCACCTTGCCGAGAAATCGATCTCTTCGCTGGGCACCGGGATGGATTCCAGCACCGAGCGGATAAACGCCTCACCCTGATGATCCCTGTGCAGAAGACTGTTGCGGAACACAATTCGGTGCGCCAATACAGGGGCAGCCGCGCGCTTAATGTCGTCCGGCAACAGGTAGTCCCGCGCACCGATGGCAGCATAGCCTCTCGCCACCCGGATCAACGCAATCATCGCGCGCGGACTGGCTCCGAGAATCACCTCTTTGCCGATTCTTGTGGCTTCGCAAACAGAGGCGGCGTAGTCGAGCAGGTCCGGATGGACATAGACCCGCTCCAACTCTGCCCTTGCCTCGGCAATCAGATGTTTATCCGCGGCTTTTCCCGGAGACGGTGGAGGAACCGGCGTCAGCTTCTGGGAAAGGATTTCAATGCTTTCGCTGTGCGAAGGATATCCCATAGCCGTTTTGACCAGAAAGCGATCCAGCTCTGCTTCGGGCAGCTCAAAGGTCCCTTTGGTTTCCACGGGATTCTGCGTGGCAATCACCATAAACGGCTGCTGCAGCGGATAGGTCACCCCATCGATTGTGACCTGCGCCTCTTCCATACATTCGAGCAGCCCGGCCTGTGTTTTCGGCATGGCGCGATTGATTTCGTCTACCAAGAGAATGTTGGTAAAAACAGGGCCTCGGACAAAACGGAATTCCGATTCCTTCATATCAAAAAAGTTAACGCCCAACAGGTCGGAGGGGAGCATGTCGGGCACGCATTGTACCCGCCTGAAGTGCAGGGAAAGCGCATGGGCAAAGCTCTTGGCCAACACGGTTTTTCCGGTCCCCGGCACATCGTCAATCAGCATATGACCTCCGCAGAGCAAGGAGATCAGAGCCAGGTCGGTTACGGCCTCCTTCCCGACAATCTGATGTCCGACCTGGTGGACAACGTCCTTGTGAAGCTGAGCAATGACACTCATATCGGTTCCTCCTTTGGTGCGTCCGCAGCCCGTGGGCAAGGATACCCTGATCCCGCGCCGATGGATGTACGGCAGAATGATCTGTCTATATTATATCAAAAAAACGGGAGAAATGCAAGAGCCGGATTTGCGGCGTTGTCATGCCCTGTCATCGTCTGCCGGATCAGGAATTCACCGTTCTATGAATGAACGGACAGAGCAAGCCCTCCGTCACCCATCCGAATACCGGTACTCAAGCAATGAGAGAGCGGTTGCTTCATACCTTCTCGGTAAAAAGCAACCGCTTTCCTTTCGGTCTGTGCTTAGTGTCGGAAATATTCTGGTTCCGCTTGCGGAATGCGGCTGTTTCAACCGCAAAGAATATTTGAACGGCGTAAAGATTTCAATTTGCCGCTGACCGTGCACGCCGTTTGTAGGGCTTTCTTTTCAGGGCTTGGCGGAAGCCGAATCCGGTTTGTTGAAATCGGCCTGCATCAAAGCCTGCTCTCCTGCCGTTTGCCGATAGGAGAGGCGGTCGGGCAACTCGCCCGGCTCGGGGCGCTCATCCTTGGCCTGACTGCTGCCGTCAATCTCGGGCGAATCCTCCGGCTCCCCGCCCGTCTCCGCCTCCGGTGTGGAAAGTTCCTCACTTCCGCTCCCGGTTGTATGATTGTCCGGCAACGGATCTTCATTGGCACAACCGACGGCAAACAGCGCCACAACTGCCAATAAAACCGCCGCCAGAATGCGAATTTTCATATTGCTGGATACTCCTTTCTGCACGTCAGAGCAGGCCGTCCGGATCGTTCCAATCCGCACCCATCAGGTTGCCGTCCTGCGCCTCTCCACTGTCGGAAAGCGTCCATATTTCATCGCACGCAAGCACGGCAAGCTCCGGCGCCTGATACAATCTGTCTCGATTCACCATATCTGATCCTTCCTTTCTCTGCCACAGGGTGGCAATGTAATCATGCGGTTTCGGATCGGTTCCGAAACGCGCGGCTACGCCTGATCCCAGCCGGTCAGCTTGACGGCCGAAAAGCTGCGGTAGGGCAGCTCCAGCACGGTCATCTCGTCACCGCCGGCAATGTAAACCTCACGCGCGCCGTCGGTGGCCATGCAGTTCCATGTAAAAATAGCCATCTGGTAGTCCTCGGTTTGGTTCTCAGTGTTCAGGTATGCCTCCCACGAGGTCGGCCAGAGCACAACCTCCGGGCGGACTATGCCGTACAGCTCCACGGTATTGGGCATATTCAGGCCGTGCCCGTTGCGCAGCCCGTGGTGAGCAAGCTGCAGAATGTCGGACTTCATGTAGTCGCCGTACATGTTAGTCAGAATCTCGGCAGCCTCGTCGCTGGCGTCCCCCATGAACAGAATGCGCTCCCCCTCGGCCTCCACGGTGAAGACCAGAGAGCTGTTGTTGAAGATGCTCAAAGTTTCCGGCAGATAACTGTCCAGCGAATAGAGGATCTCAACCTCCGCGTTGCGGATGTAAAATTTCTGCCCGGTGTGCGCCTTGATGACCTTGCAGCCGGTCGCGCGCGCGGCGCTCAGAGGGGCGGAGTTCTCGTTGGTTCCCGAATCGAGATAGCCATAGGAGTGCGGGAAATTGGCAATCACCTGCTCCAGCACCACCTCCTCGCCGTATTTCGGCAGGAAGGTTGCCATGCACTGGCTGTGGTCGCCGTCGTTGTGCGTGATGATCCATGCGGCGATCGTGATTTTGCCCTCCGGCACCAGCGTGCGCAGGTAGGCGTAGAGCCGGTCGGCGCTGGAGTAGAAGCCGCCGTCGATGAGAATCAGCGAGCCGTCGGCCAGCTGCATCACATAGGCCATTCCGTTTCCGGCGTAGCCGCTCGACGCCACGCTCAGCCCCATCATCGAGAGCTTGGTGGTCACGCCGTCCTGCGGGGTGTAGACGTTTTCCTCCTCCAGTCCCACAAGGGCGGTCCGTTTTTCCACGGTCACGCGGGCCGCGCTCTCATAGGCGTAAAAACCGGCGTGAATCACATAATCGTCGTTGTAGTAGGTAGCAAAGCAGTTCTCACCGATGGTGTTGCCGGTATGGTACTCGTAGCCCAACGCCTCGAGCTTGGAGAGATACCAGTCGTATTCCTCCATGTCGGTCCCGCGAATGACGGCCAGCGAGGTGTCGTCCCCCTCGGGGATGGTCTGTGCCAACCGCGCGCTGTCGTACACAGGCAGGTGGTTGGCCGTCTCGTCAAAGGTTTTGGTGACGTTCAGGGTGGAGGGAAAGGCGATTCTGCCCGCGTCGTCGGCGTGCTGCTTGATCTGCTGAATCAGCTCGGTGATGGCGCTGTCCAGCGCGTACTCCGAATAAGCGGCCACCACGAGCTTGTTGCCCGAAAACCGCACCGTCCAGTCGCCGTATCCGATGGCCTCCATCACCGCGTTGCTCTCGGACGTGCCCACGTCCCCGATCAGAATCTGCAGAGCGTCCGGGTCGTTCTCCGCGCCGTACTCCACTGCCTCCACGGTGGTCACGCCGCCGTCCGAACGCTTTTTGATTGCGTCATAGAGATAGGTGACGCTCTCCTTAATGGTTGCACTGCATTCCTCGGCGTAAACAATGCCGTAGTTGACCTGCCTGTTTTCGGCCAGCACGCGATCCCCGGCAGCAGGCTCCTGCGGTTCCTCCGGCTCCGGCGTCTCCTCCGGCCCTGCCGTCCCGGTGAGAGACCCGGAGGGGTTCTCCTCCTCGGCCCGGCAGCCTGCCAGCGGCACAAGGCAGAGCAGCAGGCCGAGCAGTACCGGCAGTAGTCTGATATGTCTCTTCATGGCTGATTCCTTTCTGTACGGAGACGGCTCAGTCGGCGAACGCACCGTTTGTCAGCGTAACGGAAACGGTCTCTCCGTACAGCTTTTCGCCGTCCACCACCTTATAGGGACGAACCGTGAACACAATGTCTCCGGCGTCGGTCGGAACATTGTCCAGCACCAGCGCGAAGAGGTAGACGCCGCCCAGCTCGTTTGCGGTCACGCTCTGCACCGTGCCGTTTTCGGCCGCGTTGATTGAAGTATACACCTCACTCGACTCGCGGGTCCAATTCGCCACAACCGGCTCTCCGTCGGCCGTATAGGCGGCGGTCAGTTCGAATCCGACCACGGCGCCCTTGAGGTTGTAGGTCGAGCCGATGAAGCGCAGGCTGACCCGATTGTCCACGGCCTCGGTCTTTTGCAGACCGACCAGCACGGTCTCGTTTTCGTCCACCTCGCGGGCGCAGATCGTGACGCTCTTCAGCACGGTGTAGGGCGCCTGCACCACCACGTTGGTGTCCTTCAGGTACCAGACAATCTGCTTGCCCGGCGCGGCCTCCACCTCGGGGAAGGAGGTGATCACCTCGTTCTCCTCGTAGTAGCCGGTCCGGATGACGCTGCCGTTGTGCTCAAAGCTGACGCTGCGGCGGCTCATGACATTCCCGCCGTAAACCGAAATGTTTTTGACCTGGCAGAGCAGTTGGCCGTTCTCCGCAAGACCGATGTAGGTTTTGAATACCAAGCTGAGGTTGGAGGAGACGTAGCCCTCCGCCACATCCTTTCCGGCGGCAGGCTCGCTGAAATCGTAGCTGCCGGCCAGCACGCCGCCCACATAGAGGGTGGCTTTGGTCCCGTCGATTTCCACGCAGAAGCGGGTATATCCGTCGGCGTCCTGATAGCCGGTGTTGGTCCAGATGCCGCTGAAGGAAGTAGTAGCACCGCTTCCGTAGGCATTGGTGGTGTAACCGTGCACCGTGGTAAAGGATTCCGCGTACACATACAGCCCCTGCGCATTGTTGTTCGCGCCATAGGAGTAGGTCATGCTGGTGTTGATGGCGCTCGGGCGCTTTGCATAGTACTCAATCGTGTATTTGGAGGTATCGCTCAAGGGCAGATTGGTGGTCACGCCGTAGGTGCCCCATACCTTGCCAGGGGTTGCGAGTGTGGAATACATTCCGTCCGCCAGCTCGCCGGACGTGGTGTTCTGCGGGGTGATCTGGTTGAGCGTGATGTCGTAGTCCGTGCTCTCTGCCCCCACGTTCAGGGTATCCATGTGCAGCAGCAGATCGCCCTCCTCCCAGTTCGGGCGCTCGACCGCGCTGCTCTCGTACACGCCGCTGTAAACTTTATAGTCCTTGGCGATGAGGAACGGCTCCTCCAGCGAGGAGACCTTTGCCCGGGCACGCAGCCCCAGTGCAAGAAAATCGCCGCTGTATGCGCCGTATTCCGTATCCTTGGAAAAATCGAAATCCCCGATGTGCACTCCATCGGCATAAAAGCGCACGATCGGACCGTCGATTGCAAGGGTATATACCGTCTCTTTTGTGAGATCAAGTGTATTTGGAATTTCGGAGCCGGGAACCGAGGTGGCGTTCTGCCACTTCATTCCGGAGGATGCATAAATATACTGGGTCAGATTATCCCCGAAATAGATGCCCTGCATGGTGTGATTATCGGTCTGACCATTCAATGCGCCGGGATTGGTAAAGCTGAACGCGAGATGGGTGGTTCCGGCAGCAGCATCGGTCAGTTGGGCGGTGAATTGGATGGTGTACTGCGACTGATCATCCAGCGGGAGATTGGTATCGCCCGCATACCCCATCCAGTTTGCAGACGAAACGGTTACCTCATATTCGGTATATACCGCCCCGTCCTTCACAACGGTTTCTCCCTGATTGTAGGAGCTGACCTCATAAGTAACGGTTTCATCCTTGGTCCAGAGGTTAGCGCCGGTCAGGTCGTCCATCGAGAGCAGCAGCTCCAGCTCGTCGAGGTTGTTCTCGCCCGGCTCCACAACCGTAATCGGCTTTTTGGCGCCGTCATCGGCGGACGAGGCATCCGCTTCGGCAAACACCGCCAGCGGCAGAGACGCAGCGGCCATCAGCACGGCCACCGCCAGGGCAAGGACTTTCTTCCATGTGTGCTTCATGATGTAAGATTCCTCCATATTTTATTTTTGATGTGAGACATTCTCACGGTCAAACAGCGGTTCCTTCACGCTCGGGCTTCGTCCGATTCGGGTGTGTCTGAGCATGCCGGTCTACAGAGTCAGCCCAGCTTATTGAGGCGGTCCAGCTTTCTCTGCACCGAGGCCTCCACGGCGCTTTTGCAGCCGTCCAGCGCGCTGGCAATGCCGATGCCGTCGGCGTTGTTGAGTGCAATCATTGTGGAATACAGGCTCCCGGTGGACCAGAGATAGCAGAGCTCGTAGCTCTTGCCGTCCAGCGCGATTTCCAGCATTTCGGCATCGGCAGCCTCACTCACCACGCGGCCGGCCAGCAGATACTCCTCCAGCTTGGGGGTAACGCTCTGCATCGACTCGTACGAGAGCAGCTCGATGATGTTTGCCGCCTTATCCAGATCCTCCCCGTCCACGGTAGAACAAATGGTGATGCAGTTGGAGCCGTATGTGGTAATCATTCCGCGGTACTCCTGCTGATCGGTGCTGCCCAACGGCATCGGCACCACACCGAAGTTCAGCCCGGACGATTTGCTGGCGGGCAGATTTTTGATCCACTGCGGATAGAAGAGCTGCGTGCCATAGAGCCAGCGCGACTCCTGATACGTGCTCCCTGCCGAATAGCCGGCGTTGAAAAAGGTCATGATCCGCTGCAGGTCATCGATCATTTTCTGCTCAACGTTCAGCACAAAAATATCGTTCTCATCCTTTTCCAGCAGCAGATTGCCGCAGGAGATATTGAAGCCGAGGATGTTGGGGTTCTCATAGGAGAAGCCGTAGTAATCGTCCTCCGGCCGCATCACATCATCTCCGTTGCGGTCCTGCGTGGCAATGCGGCAGAACTCCTGCATCACCTCCAGCGTCCACTCATGGTCGCGCACCAGATCATAGAGATCCTTTCCATACACATCCTCCAGCAAGAACTGATTGAACAGATCGCGGTTGAAGGTGATGATCTGGGTTGCCATATCGTCCATATACAGCATGTCGCCGGTCAGGAAGAACAGATAATTGTTGAAGGACCCCATCTCCCGGTTGTTCTGGTCGTAATACACCGCGTCGAGATTCAGCCCGTCCACCTCGTTGAGGTTCCAAAGGTACCCCTCCTGCCCAAGGCTTGGCATATCGTTCATGCGGAAGGACCACATTTCGTAGGCGGCCTCTCCCGCCTGCCCCAGCACCCGGGCAGTGTCGGTCCAGTTTGCGTCTTTTGTCTCCTTGATGACAAAATTGTACTGCGCCATCAGCTTTTCGTTCCGGTTGAACACCGCCTGATCGACAATCGTGCCGGTGATATTCCCTATAATGTCATCGCTCGTCCAGCTCCCGGAGCCGCGCGACAACACGCGGAATTCAAAGCCGTCAAAATCCTCCATGATCGGCTGTGGAACGGCATTCGGGTCTCCGCCCGGATCCTCCTCATCGCCGCCGGTGGATACGGAGGAATCGGAGCCGTTGCCGCTCGGCGTGGTGACGGGGGTGGTCTCGCCCGGCACTTCTCCTCCCCCACCACAGGCCGCCAATGCCGGGATGATCAGCAGGCAGCCCAACACCAAGCATAATACACGAAACAGAAGTCCTGTTTTTGTCTGATTTGTACAATTCATTTTTTCATTCACACTCCGTTTCTAAATTCGGTGCACAAATTTCCATGCAATTGTATTATATTGCATTCGGAGTGTTTTGTAAATTGCAAAAAATCTCTAATCTATTGCTTTTTCAGACATTTTAATCAGCATGGCCCAAATATCTGCTCGGAGAGACCCCATATTTTTGCAGAAATGCCCGGTAAAAGGAGGCGTAATCGGCATATTTGAGCATGAATGCCACCTCGGTTGGCAGCATTCCCCCCTTGAGCAGATCCACGCTCATCTCCAGCCGCTTGCGCATCATATACTGCTTGGGCGATTCCCCCACGGTTTTGAGGAAAACCCGGCAAAGATGCTTGGGTGTGATACCGAGCATATCGGAAAGCTGCTTGACCGACAGCGTATAGTTGTGATCATACAGCAGGTTTTTGGCCGAATCCACATAGTTTGCGTAACACTCGCCAGAGGAACGGATTTCCAGAAGATTCTGCCGATTGAACCTGTGATAGGAGAGCAGAATGCGGCTCATGGAGGTGTTGAACTCCTTGATATCCGTTCTGGCATAGTCATTGTGCAGGATCACATGAAGCAGCGGAACCAGCTCGTTCATGTACGGGCAATCAAAAATCAGCTCGCCCGAGCGGAAGCCAAACTCCCGCACATAGGGCAGCACATCCCGCCCGCGGATCATGATCCAGTAAAACTCAAACGGGTCGTCCGGATCCGGACGCATCGAGTGCGCCAGATGCGGCCAGCTTACAAACGCGGTTCCCCGCTGCACGGGCTGGCCGTTGTAAAATCCCTTGCCTCCCACGCAGATGTGCAGCAGCCAGCGGGAGCGCCACATCCTGCCCTCGACCAGCTTTTGCGGATCGGCCTTTTCATGCCCCACCATCCAGAGCCACACGGCCTCCTCTGGCTCGGACGGATAAAAATAAACGCCCTCCTTATAGTGCCGCAGCCCCTCCAGATTGCGGAACACCTCCCGGCTCTCGCTCTCCCACACCCGTGCTTCTCCCTCTGCCGCATAATATTTGACGCGCATCGCTTTCCTCCGGAATCAAACGTTGCTATTATGGTAACAGAACAGCCGGAATTTGTCAAGACCGCTTTCCAATCCGCATAAATTTGTAACGTTTTGGATGCTTTTTATTTGTGATTTAGACATGAATTTGACATGTTTAATTGCAGTATCTCCCAAATTCATGTGATTTTTTCGCAGATTGCCGCCAGGGACTTGACAAATTTCCGCAAAACGGATATACTGTTGGCAAAACGCAGCAGATGGAGGCATTGCGATGACGGAACATCCGTTTTTGCTTTATGACCCAACGGTTTACGCCGTTCGGCAGCATTATGAAATTGTATTTTTTACACAGGAGCCGGGCGCCGCATGGGTGCTGGTGGAGGGGCGCCGCTACACCGACCAGATGTGCGGCGTGGTGCGCTCGGACACCTGTTCGCACCATGTGTGCATTCCCACCGAGGCACTGGATCGCGCAGGCGGCTACACCGTTTGCTATGCGCTGATCCCCGAGCGGCACTCCTACTTCCCCAAAACCGAGCAGATTTTCACCGCCGAGTATCCCTTCCGTGCCCTGCCGGACGGGGAAATTCACGTCTATATGCTGGCCGACACCCACTCGCACGTGGAGGAGCCTGTGGCCGTCAGCCGCTATTTCGGTGAAGCCCCCGATCTGCTGATTCTGGGCGGCGACAACGGCAACACCGCCTCGAACCCCGACAGTGTGCTGACCATGACCAAACTTGCCTCCGCGATTACCCACGGTACAATCCCGGTGATTTACATGCGCGGAAACCATGATACGCGGGGCGCCTATGCCGAACACCTCCCCGAATACGTGGGCACCGACCGCGGGAATACCTTTTTCCCCTTCCGTCTGGGGCGCCTGTGGGGCGTGGTGCTGGACGCCGGGGAGGACAAAACCGACGACCATGCCGAATACGGCGATATAGCCGACTACACTGCCTTCCGGGAGGAGCAGACCGAAATGCTGCGCGAAATACCGCAGCAAGGCACAGGGCAGGAGCGCCTCACCGAGTCGGGCACACCGGTGCGGCTGGCGCTCTGCCATATTCCGTTTCAGGTCATCGAAACCCCGTTCCCCGAGGTGTTTGACCGCTGGACTGCCGAGCTGAACCGCATCGGAATTGATCTGATGCTGTCGGGGCACTGCCACCGGTTGGATTATGTGGAGGCCGGAACCGTGACGCACGGAACGGTAACGCCTGAATTTCCGGTTGCAATCGGCTCCCGGATTGACCGGAAGGATCTCTCCTCCTACGCGGGGACGGCGCTGATCATCGGCCAGGACTCGGTGACGGTGCGCTACACTGACATGGAAATGCGGGTGCTCGACGAGCATATCGTGAGGCTGAAGCGATGATTTTCCCCGGTTATAGCTGGGAAAAACAACAGCGGCAGGCGCACCATTCGGCGCGCCTGCCGCTGTTGTTTTCTGTCCTGACAGTCGGTCAATCCGTCCCGTCGCAGCAGACAAATCCACTGTCGATATAGTTGGCGATCATGCGCACCCGGAGATTTCTCTGCCGGCAAAGTCCGCCGGAGCCGCATGTGCTGGCCCCATCGGCGTCCTCGGGCAGAACAAACTTGATGCAGCGCACCGTGACGTCCTGGCAGCCGCCTCTGGTATGCGCGGGGATCGTAAAGAATTTGATGCCCCGCTGGCATTCGTTGCCATTGTCGTCTACCTCGCTCAGGATCACGGCCAGCGCCACCCTGCGGTTGGGGCAAACGCTGCGAACCGTCACGTTCAACTGCACCATACGGCCGAGCGACCCCATGGCAAACGCGCCCGCGTCAAAGTCGATGCTGTCCTCACAGCCGGAAATGCTCAGATCAACCGGCTCCGGGCAAGGCTCGCCAACCACGTCCACATCGCAATCCACCTCTACGGACGGGGACGGAAAACTCACCACATTGCCCTCGTTATCACTGTATTCGACCTCCTCGTTGACCTCAACTTCCCCCGAGCAGCTTCCCACGTGCTGTACCGTGAAGGTCAGCGTTGCCGCCTCACTGTCGGTCACGCCGAGCTCATCGATGGTCCATTGCAGCGAGTTGGCGTCCACCAGATTGGCGCTCCCCTTGCTGGGCGCCAGAATGGAGAGGATACGGAAGCAGGACGCAACCCGCTCGTTGATGACGATGTCGGTGGCTCCCGGCTTGGCAATGTTCTTTGCCAGATCCTCAAACACCTGCTCCAGCTCGGCGTCATCGGGCGTGATGAGCACATAGGCCGAATCCGGATCGCTCGACCAATCGTTCAGCGCCTGCTCATCCAGCCCCCCTCTGCCCTGAAGTCCGATGCAATAGATAATGACCCCCTCGGATTTGGCCTGCATTGCAACCGGTGTGGGATCTCCCCCCTCGGTGGTTACGCCGTCGGTAAACATGACAAAGATTTTGCCGTGTGTGGAATCCGAGTCGAACAGGTCAAGCGCCTTTTCAAACGCGTCGGCATGGTTGGTGCTGCCTCCTGCGGACAGGCTGTTGACCGCTGCATGGAGATCGGCAACCGAGGTGATGAGCTGGGTATTCTGAGTAGCCTCGGTTGCAAAGCTGACAATGCCGATGCGGCTGCCGTTGCCGATTTGCCCATCGGTACCGCCCGAGCCCTGATAAATGATATCGATAAACTTATTGGCTCCGTTTTTGAGATTGGCGAGCGGACTGCCCGACATACTGCCCGAGCGGTCGAGGATCAGCACAATATCAACGGGGTTGGTGACGATATCCGGCTCGGCTGTCAGCGCAAGAGTGACCTGAAAGGTTCCTCCGCATTCAATCTGTGTGGCATTTACGGTTTTATTGGATGCTGTAATTCCCATATTCTGTTCCTTTCTGACCCTGTGTGGTTAGGCTCTGTACAGCATATGCGCGATATGCGGATTTGTCAACCGCCATAGCAGCAATCCGCGGATACCCGCATCCGCCGCAAAAACCGGCACCGGTTTTGCCATAGGAACAAAACGGCCGTGGCCGCTGCAGTGCAGCGGCCACGGCCCAGTTACGGAGTGCCTGTTCAGATGCTCAGGTCTCCCCACTCGTCCGGCTCGGAAAGCCAGGGATCCGATGCGCAAACGATGTCCGGCCCGGTGACAACCGTCACCGTCAGTCTTGCAGGCTCATAAGTCTTTTTCATCGCTGTATCCTCCTGATTCAGTTTCCTTCGGGCGCAATGTATGCGTCCGCAAATACTTTGATCTGTGCAAGCTGCTCCTCGGTCAGACCGTTGTCCGGGTCTGCCAGAGCCGCCGCGGCCACCTCCGCCACACTTCTCGAATGGTCGGCCTCGGAATACTGACTGTAAAGCGTGATCGTTTCCCCGCTTGTCAGAGTGATTTCGATGTATCCCATGCCCGAGAACCGGAGATTATAGTGGTTCTCCTTGATATTTGCAATGCTGCCGGCAATGCTGTACATACCGCCCTCATAGGTGGCAAACCACTCGCCAACCGTGGCCTGCACATCCAGATAGGGCACGGCAAAGCCCTCGGCCTCCAGCGCCTCTTTGGTAAAGGCACCCGCCTGCTGCACGTACTGTGTGGGCGCAATCAGCGTGCCGACGCGGATATCGGAGACATTTCCGGCGGCCAGCAGCGCATCGATGGCTCCCTGGTGCAGCACGGTCTGGAAGCGCAGGCCGGTGGGCGTTCCGGTGCGGATCGACGCGCCCGGCATGGTGTAAATCACATTGTTGGATGTGATAATGCTGGTATCGCCCAGGATGCGGATGCTGCCGCTTGTGTTCACACTGGAGCCGTTCTGGTCGGTAACGATGGCAAATGCCACATCGTCTTCCAGCGTCACGGTGCCGCCCAGCTCCACCTTCTGCTCGCTTCCGTCCACCGTCACGGTGCACTCCTGCGCATAGTAGAACCGGATGTTGTCGATGTCCAGCGAAACGTCAGTTTCGTTTCTGCTGGCCACCTTGGCGATAATAACCTGACCGGCGGAGAGATTTTCAA
Source organism: uncultured Clostridia bacterium (assembly GCA_944391805.1). Classification (GTDB taxonomy): domain Bacteria; phylum Bacillota; class Clostridia; order Oscillospirales; family CAG-272; genus UMGS1865. Next base: position 59,160 of record CALXUY010000005.1, on the reverse strand, counting down.
TATCCTTTCCTGCCTCTGTGTTGCCGCCCAGTCTCTGGTTCTCGGCCATCAGCTCGCCGTTGAGATAGATGTCCAGCGTGTCGGTTTCGGGATCCACTACCATTGTCAGGTAGTTCCAGACGTCGGCCGCAAGGCGGAAGCTCTCGGTATTGGTATCGCAGAGGAACACCGCTCCGTTATAGCTCTTGATGCGCACCAGATTGGTCCAGCTCGGGCGGAGCTGGCAGACCCAGTCTCCGGCATTGGAGTTGCTCTGGCTGTGGTAGCGATAGCTCAACTCAATCACCAGCTTGCCGCTCTCCGCGCTGGTGGCGGGGTTGTTGAGAATAAAGGCGTCGTCATAGGTGCCGAGCGGCATGGAAACATACTGATTTCCGTCCTCCTCCTTCACCTCATAGCCGGCTGTGGGCGTTTGCGTGAACCAAGCCGAGAGGTCCGGGGTACCGGGTTCCACCGCCTCAAAGTCCACATAATTGAGGTAATCGGTGTTGGTCCGCAGATAGGAGGTTTCAATTACAAGATCCCCAATGGCGGGAATCTGCGTGTCGGTGGTGATCCGGGTTGTGCCGCCGCAAGTCACCGTGGCCTTTGTCAGCAGGTATCCCTCGCGCGCAAGATTCACCATTGCGCCGAATTCCATCTGTGTGGTCTGGCCGTCCACGGTCACGCTGACCGTCTCGGGCACATAATAAAGCCTGATGTTGTCCACATCCAGCGTGGCGCCGGCCGTGGCGCTGCTGCTCACCTTGGCGATGATGAGCTGTCCGGCGGACAGGTCCTGAATGTCGCCCGAGAGCTTGGCGCCCTCCACCTTCAGCTCGCCGTTGACATAAAGGTCAACCGTATCGTTGGCGGGGTCCACCACCATGGTCAGATGATACCAGACGTCGGGCGAAAGACGGAAGGTTGGGCTGCCGGTGCCGACAAACACGTCGCCATTGTAGCTCTTGATGCGCACCAGACTGGTCCAGTTGGGGCGGAGCTGACAGATCCACTGGTCGGCCCCGTCGGAGGCGGCGCCGGTCTGCGCATGGTAGCGGTAGCTCACCTCGATCACCAGCCTGCCGTTCTCGGCCTTGGTGGCGGGGTTGTTGACGATAAAGGCATCGTCCTTGGCACCCAGAGACATCGTGACATATTGGTTGCCGTTCTCCGCCTTCACCTCATAGCCGGTGGAAGGGGTTTGCGTAAACCAGCCCGAAAGACTGGGCGTGCCGGTGCCTACGGTTTCAAAATCCACATAGCTGAGGTAATCGAAGCTGGATTCGACATAGGAGGTTGTGATGACGGTGTCGCCCAGAACCGGCACCTGCGTGTTGGCGGTGACGCGGGTCACGCCGTTGCAGGTGACCTCGGCCTTGGTCAGCAAATATCCCTCGCGCGAGAGGTCCACCATTGCGCCGAAGGCCATGGTTGTGGCCTTGCCGTCCACCGTGACGCTGACTTCATCGGGCATCTCGTAGATGCAGCCGTTGTCAAAATCCATCGAAACCGGGTTGGACGCAGGAACATTGCCCTTACCGGTTTTGCAGGCAATAAACTGGTTGGTTCCCAGCATAAAATTCTGTATGCCAAAGGTCAGCCCCTCGCCTGCAAGCGCACCGTTGATGTAAACATCCACCGTTGCCTCGGCAGGGTCGAACACCGACACAATGTGGTACCATTCGCCGGGATTCAGCTTGTAGTTGAGGAATTGATACTCGCTGGTGTTGCCCTTTTGCACCGAAACCGAGCCGTCGTAGGTCTTGATGCGCAGCAGGGTATACCAGCCGCCCTCAACATCGCGGAGCTGGCAGATGAACTGCCCCTCCCCGTCGGCGGCAGCTTTGTGGCTGTAGCGGTAGCTGCCCTCAAACACCAGCTTGGTGGAAATGCTGGAGGTTCCCTGGCACTTGAGAATCAGCGCCTTGTCGTCGTTGGCCTCGGTGTCCGGCAGGCGGAAGAAGGTGTTTCCATCCTCTTCGACCACACTGTACTCGGGAGGAATGCCGTTGAAGTCGTCCGTAACAAGCGACGCGCCTGCCTCGTAGCTCTCAAAATCCTCGGGCTGGCAGATGTAGGTGTAGTCGTCGGGCATGGCCGCGACTCCACTGAACAAGGCCAGCGGCAGGGTCAGGAGAACCGCAAGGACAAGGGCGATGAGCCGGGAGGTCGTGTGTTTCATTTTTTTGTCTCTCCTTTTCATATTGTTTTATTGTCTCCGTTACATGCGATTTTCACATGCAAGGCGGATTCCTGATATTTTCCCGGGCAGCCTCCGGCGCCGGCGTTTATACCTTCGGCCGTGTGCACAAACGGCTCATGGGATTCATAAAACCGTATGCCGGCCGCAAAGCCGCCCTTACCCGTATGGCGCGCGACAGGTTCTGCCGCGCGCCGGTGGGCGTGCTATTCTGTTGGTTCGGTCGGGTTCTTGAAGGCCTCCAGCACCTGATTCATCTGCTCGGTGGCGCGTGCGATGTCATTCTCACACTTGCTGGCATAGCTGTTGGCAAAGTCCGGATTGCTGATGTTGCGCAGGAAAATCATAAATCCGCCCCAATCGTAGCCCAGCGCGATGTCATAGGTCTGGGAGTTTCTCACAATGTCCAGCATTTCAATCGACTTGGGGTCTCTTGCCGCATAGTAGCTCAGCACATCGTTGTAATAGGCGTTCATCGTGGTGTCGGTGGAATAGGCGGCAAACACCTCCATCATCAGGGCTGCCTTGTCCTTGTCGGTATAGGTCTTGGGGAGCGTCCAGAGGTGCACGCAATCCTGGAAGTACACCAACGAGTAGTAGCGGTCCTGTGCCTCGCTGTACATCGGAGGCGGCACAATGCCGTAGTCGATGTTCAGCGGCCGGATCTGCTTGCGCACATCCCACAGCGTCATATCGGTAAACAGCACACGGTTGGTCTCAAACATGTCCTGCCGTTCGGCGCTGGCGCCTCTGACGGTGTTGGGGTTCTGCGCGGGGTTGAGAATTCTGAACAGATAATCCACCACATTCCGGGTCACGGTCTCGCCGGCGGTGATCACGGGGTAGCCGGTTTCATCGTTGGTGCTTACACGCGAGCCTGCCGCGTAATAGTAGTAGGTACCCGAGGCGGCATAGGAATAATAGCCAACCTGGTCGGCGGTGGTAATGGCTCCGTCGCTGTTGAGGTCAACGGTGACGATATTCGCCATTTCCATCATGTTTGCCATGGTCCATCTTCCGCTGTCCACCATGTCGTAGGGAGACTCGAGGTCGGGGTACTGCTCGAGCAGATCCTTGTTGAAGATGGTGACAACCGCGTTGTCCATCGTGTTGATGTTGCTGTCGCCGCTGACAAAGAAGAGGCTGCCGCCCAGCGAAAGCTGCTCCACGCTGTTGGCGTCCCAATAGGGCATTTCGAGGTTGATGTTGTTTTGCTGCGTCAGATCCTCGAGCAGGCTCTCGGAGGCCAGCGTCAGCGCGTCGGAGGCCAGCACAATGGCGCTCTCAAAGGCGGTTCCGCCGAAGTAAGCGTTGCGGATCTGGGTCCTCTGGTCCTCCTGCGAAAGCTCCTGTATGATGTTGACGTTGAAGGTCTCCTCAATGAGCTGATTGCGCGTAAAAACCGCAGTCTCAATCCGGTCGGAGCTGATGGACTCCACCCAGAAATCCTCACACGGGAAGCCGCCGTTACCGGTTTCGGCGCTTCTGACATTCACAATAAAGTCGTAGTTCTCCAGATCCACCGGATCGGGCAGCAGGGACGGCTCCTCGGTCGTCTCGCCGCTGTCGCTGCTTCCGCCCTCATCGGTGGATTGGTTGTTTCCGGAGGGCGTCGTCTCGTTCCCCATCGGGCGGTCCTTTTCCCCGCAGGCCGCAAGGGTGAGCAGCGTCACCAGCACCAGAAGCATGCAAAGCGATTTGCCAAGCAGTTTGCTTTTCATTCTGTTCTTCCTCTCTTTCTTCAATAATGGTTTTTATGGTTGACCGGGCGTGCATCGCGCGCGGGCCTGTCGGGCAAGTGGTTCCGGTCCCCTCGCCGTTCAGCCCCCGCCGGCGTCCCCGGACAGGTGTCAAAGCCGGATTTCACGCCTGAAAAATCACCTCGGCGCGCTCGAGCGCCGCATTGAATTCTCCAACGGTCACCTGCAGCCATGCCGACTGCGTACCCCGCCAGCGCAGGGTAGTCAGCGCCGCGCAGTCATAAAACGCAAAGCGTTCGATTTCCGTAAGCGAAGCGCCAAGCGTCACCTCCTCCAGCGCCGTACAGCCGGTAAAGGTGTCGTTTTCGAGCACCGTCAGGCTCTCGGGCAGCGCAATGCGCTGCAGGGCGGTGCAGAAGCGGAAGGCGTATTCGGAGATCGTCCGCACACCGGGCATTTCCACCCCGGTCAGGCTGGCGCAGCCCTCAAAGGCATGCGCGCCGATCGTTTCGACCGCCGGCGAAAGTGTGACCCGCTCCAGCGCGGCACAGCCGGCAAAGGTATACGCCCCGATTTCCTCTACCGCGCCGTCAACCGTCACCGATGTCAGCCCGGAGCGGTAAAAGGCGTGGTCGCCAATGCTCTGCAGGGTGCCGGGAAGCGTGATTGCCGTCAGCGATGTGCAGCCCGCAAACAGATAGCGCGCCACCTCGGTCAGCCCGGACGGGAGCCGCACGGACGCCAGCTCCTCGCAGTTCTGAAACGCGGAGGCTCCGATCAGATTCACGCTGTCGGGCAACTCGATGGAGGTCAGGCCACTGCCGGCAAAACAGCCGGCGCCAATGGTATACAGCGTCTGCGGCAGTGCAATGCCGCTCAGCTTCGGCGTATCGCGGAACAGGCTCTCGGGCAGCTCGGTGATCTGTCCGCTCAGAGTAACCTGCTCCAGCGCGGTGCAGCCGGCAAAGGTACTCTCCCCAACCGTGGTCACGCTGTCGGGCAGCACCGCCGCCTTCAGCGCACGGCAATCGGCAAAGGCGCGGGCGGGAACGGCCGTGACGCCGTCCGGAATGCGGATCTCCGCCAGAGAGGTGCAGCCCTCGCACAGGCTCTCCCCGATGCTGCGCACCCCGTCCGGCAGAAGCAGTGCCTGCAGAGAGCGGCAGCCCGCAAACGCCCCGGTGCCAAGAGAGGTCAGACCGTCCGGCAGAGAGACGGCGGCCAGCGACACGCAGTCGCGGAAGGCATAGGCCTCCACCCGGGTGACGCTCGAGGGCAGAATGACCTCGCGCAGCGCGGAGCAGCCGTCGAACAGCGCGCCCGGCACCGAGCCGATGCCCTCCCCGAGCGTGACCGTTTCGAGCAGCCCGAAATCCGAAAGCCGGAAGGCGGCGAACATCGTGACGCCTCCGCCGTATGTAAACGACCGGATCGGGCAGCCGTCAAAGGCCGTGCTGTTCAGGTAGCGGACATTGCTCTCGACCTGCAGAGCCGAAAGGCTCGCACAGCCTGCAAAGGCACTGGCGCCGACCTCGATCACACGGGCCGGCAGAGTAACGCCCTGCAGCGCGCTGCAGTTCCGGAAGGCGGCCGATCCGATCGTCGACAGCTCCCCGGGAAGCGTGATTCCCTCCAGAGCGGTGCAGTTTTCAAAAGCGCTCGCGCCGATGGAAGTGACGCCGTCGGGCAGGACAATCTCACGCAGAGCGGTGCAGTTCCGGAAGGCATTCGCTCCGATCGAGGTGACGCTGTCCGGCAGGACGATGCTCTCCAGATCGGTTACCCCCTCGAACATGCCGGCTGAAATCTCCTCCATGCCATCCTCCAGCCGGAAGCTGAAGGCCGCAACGCCGTCGGGCAGCTCCAGCCGCTCCGCCATCTCCTTGCCGGCGGCTCCGGCGCCCACCACCGGAATGCGCACGGTCTGCAGCGAGGCGCAGCCCTCGAACACATCCTCTCCAATGCTGTCCAGTCGGTTGACCGCGCCGGCAAAGCTGACCTCGCCGAGGGAGGTACAGCCCGCAAAGGCACGGTTGCCCAGCACCCGCAGGCTCTCGGGAAGCCCGATGATCTCCAGTCGGGAAGCCCCCTCAAACGCGCTGTCCCCCAGCCGCCGCACGCCCGGAATGCTGACCTCAACGAGAGAGGTACAGCCCCAGAAGGCCATGCGGCCGATCTCCGTGGTGGTCTGCGGGAAGGAGATGCGCTCGAGTGCGGTGCAGTTGTAAAACGCGCCGGCGCCGACGGTCGTCACATCCCCGCCCACGCTGACCTCGGTCAAAGCGGTACAGCCGTAAAAGGCCTGCTCGGGAACCGAGGTCACACCGTCCGAAATTTCCACCGAACGGATGCTCCCCTCCCAGAGATTCAGCCAGTCATTGCCCTCGGCCGTGCCGGCGCCCGAGAGGGTCAGCTTACCGGTAAAGAGATTGTAGGTCCAGCTGGCCTCGCCCGCCGAGCCGCGCGTCAGCAGCAGCCCGGTGACTGTCAGTGCGGCCACAACCACCACCGGAATGACAATGGCGCATATGGTTCTGATCCTGATTTTATGTTTCATTCGCTACCCTCCTGTATCGGAATCGAACGTAAGGCTCCGCCGCTGCCGAAGCCCGCGCAGACAGCGCGGCTCCAGCGGCACGCACGGCGCCGTGCGGTAACTTCAGCGCAGGGTCTCGAGAATCTCCTCGGCCTGCACCAGCAGATCGTCCAGCGTCGCAGAGGTGTGATCAAGATTGATGTACACAGGGATCTGCTCAATGGGCACCTGTACGTCGGTCAGGGTTCTGCCCTCTGCGCCGACCTCGTACACCTCTCCGGTAAACAGGTTCTTCCAGCGCCCCTCGGGCAGATAAACGTCGCGCGAGGTCGAGTCGTCCAGCACCGGAGCCACCAGCAGGCCGTCCCCGAACAGGAACTCGTCGTCGATGTTGTAGACATTGGTGTCATTCTGGTACGCCAGCACCAGGTGACGCACCAGCGGCATACCGGTTTCGCAGGCGATCTCCGCATACTCCCGGATATAGGGCACCAGCAGCTCGTGCAGCTTGGTGTAGGCGCGGTAGATGTCCACGGTCTGCTCGTCAAAATCGTAAGGACGGGTCACATTGCCGTGCGTCTGGATGCAGGCGGTGAAGGCCGTCATCTGGGTCCCCCGGATGAATACGGTGGCCTCGTCATCCTTGACCCCGCTCTGGGAGCTGGGGCGGTAGCCTGCCATATCGTAGGTCATGAACGGAACCCCCGAAAGCCCCGAGCTGAGCACAGCCGAGAGCGCTGCCTCGAGGCGCGTGAACTCACGGGTCTGGTCCCCCGCCCACATGAAGGGGTTGCGCTGGGAGCCGATGCCGCCGCCTCTGGAGAAGTTCATGCCTCCGTCCTCCTTTTCGGAGAGCAGCTTGTAAAACAGAGAGTTGAAGTAGGTCGGATACCAATGGTGCGCGCCGGAGGTTTCCCCGTCATAGAAATCCAGCTCAATCGACTCGGGGAAGAGCTCGCAGAAATCGATTTTCGCCCCGTCGATGCCGATGTCATAAATCAGGCGTCCCCACACCTCGCCGAAAAACCACTCGCACGCGGCGGGATTGGTCAGGTCGAGGTAGAGCCGGGTGTTGCTGGAGGAGGCGTCCGGATTCTGTATATCGCTGGACACCGTCGGAATGCGCGTGGAGCCATTGGAGGCGATGTGTACCAGATAATCCTCGTTGGGCAGGGTCAGGTACTGGGTGTAAACCGTCCCCATCACGCAGTAGGCCAGCACCTTTTTGCCGAGGGAATGGACATAATCCACCACCTCCTTGAGGTCGTCGTAATACTGCTCCTCGTAAATGCTCCAGCCCTCGATGATCACGCCGGTCCACGGGAGGTCGTATTCCTCCATCTTGTCGATCATCGCGTAGATCCCCTCTTTGGTGGAGAAATCCGGGCTGTACCGGCAGACCAAAACGCCAAAGGTCCAATCCTCCGGCATGTCGGCAAAGCCGCTGAGCAGGCTGTAGCCGTAGAGCACATCCGAGATCAGGTCGCTGGCAAAGATGTAGCAGTCCATCCCTGCCTTCTGCACATCGATCTGCCACAGGTCGCTGTCCCGCGCGCCAAGATCGGCCGTCATCGGCTCATAGCGGTTGACAAAGATGCCCGAGCCGCGGGAGCTGGCAAATACCGGAATCGGCATGTATCCGTTGCCCCCGATGACGTTCCACTGGTCAAGCGCGTAGAGCTCCAGGCGCTTGCCGCGCTGATTTGCGGTGTCAAAGCGCTCCCCGGTGCCGAAAATGGCCTCGCCCTGCTCAAGCCGGCCGGTGATGCCCGAGCCGGTCTGGCTGGCGCGCACGTCGGTGACGGTGGCCGCCAGCTTGCCCGAGGGAGAGTAGCACTCCATCAGGAAGGGCTCGCAGGTCAGCTCCACGCGGCTGCCGTCTCCGGCGCGCAGAATCAGCCCGCCCTCGGTCTGCTCCCAGGTGATGCTCTCCACGGTCTGCACCGGCTCCTCTCCGAGGAACTCCGAGAGCTGCTGCGAGGCGCCGGTCTCGTCAAACTCAGTCTGCGAGGAAGCGTTGGCAAGCAGCCGCCAGCCGTGATTCCCAGCGTAATTGAGCCGGCAGAACACCTCGGAGCCGCTGCCCGCATTGATGGTAAAATAGACATAGCTTTCGTTGACTTCCGTAACGGTCATGTTTCCGTCTCCCTCTGCCCGGCTGGCATGGATGTAATCCGGCAGAATGCCGATCTGTTTTTCGTCCTCGTCAATTGCGAGTGAGGTTGCGAGAAAATAGTCAACCGCTGCAATCGTAGACGTCTCGGAGCCGCCGAGAATCACAATTTTGCTGCCCTTGACCACAATGGCAAAGTCGGATTCCGACAACCCCTGCTCGGAGTAGACCTCCATCCGCTCCATGCGGCTGACCTCGCCCACGAGAATTTCGCATTCGGCCGCCGGCTCCGAGTCGGACGCCATCGGGATCCGCACATCCGCCACGGCCTCAAACCGGGTGCGGATCTGCAGCGCCGCGTTCTGCAGCGCTTCCGAGGCGCCCAGCGGCGTTACAATCCGGAAGTCGCTCTCTCCGTCCTGTGCCAGAATCAGATTGTCGGTGCCCGGCGCCGGGGGCTGCGTCTGCTCGGGCTGCCGGGTTCCGCTCTCCTCTCCATCGTTGGTGCCGGATTTTGTACAGGCAACCAGCATCAATGTAAGCAGCGCCAGCAGCACCGAAATCAGCCTGACCATCCGTGTTTTATGTGTTTTCCCTTTGTTTCTCATCATCCTTCGGTTCCTCCGGTTTACATTGCGTTGCGTTTATGATATAATAGAATTCGTTTCCTGTTCAAACTGCAAAAACAAAGGTGTGTCATCTACGCTTTATTATATCATTTCCCCAAAACAATTGTCTATATCCATGTTGACATTCTTGTGAACTAAATTGACAACATCGCTTTGGGCAATTGACAATGTAGCTCAAAAATGCTATGATAAAAACGAATTTTTTGAAACTTTGCAGAAAGGATTTAACAAAGATGAACAGATTATTACAAATCGTTTCCTTCCTTATTTTATCTGCCCTGTTGTTTTGTTCCTGTAAAGGCTCCGATTCCCCTGATACATCAACTTCTTCCAAAATTGATATTTCGACTCCGCCTGAACTGACAGACCCGACGGAAATCGACCTCCGCGACTATGCGCTGGTGCTGCCCGCCTTCTCCGCGGAGGCGCTGTGCGACGCCTGCGATGCGTTTTACCAGACACTCAGCGAACGGGGCGCCACACCTGCCGCGTACAGTGACGATCTGTTGGTCCCCGGCCGCTATGAGGAGGCCGAGCGCGAGATTCTGGTGGGCGGCACCAACCGCGAGGAGAGCGAGGAGGCCGCCGCAGGTCTGGGCGAGGATCAGTTTACGATTCAGGTCATCGGCACCAAGCTGGTGATTGCCGGCGGCTGCGACGACGCGGTGATCGCGGGGCTGGAATACTTCCTGGATTCCGTACTGCCGGCCGGGAGCGCCATACTTTCGCTCCCCGTATCCATCACCCTCCAGGCAGAGCTGCCCGAGCCCGAGCCGGATAACCCGGATGCCCCCGGCACCGGCACGGACGACCCCGACACGCCGGAAGCCCCGGAGGCAGATCCCCTGTATCCGCTTTCCGGCCTGACGGTTTACGGCTTTGCGGACAGCTACTTCACCGGAAAGGAGCTCCCGCAGGAGGACGTATGGGTCAACCTGATGGCAAAGACCTATGGCTGGAGCTACACCAACTACTCCCGCGGAGGCTGCACGATTTCCGACTATACCACCGATCGCAACCCGATGGTCGCGCGCCTCGAAACACTGAATACCGCAGATGCCGATGCGGTTGATCTGATTCTGTTTGAGGGCGGCACCAACGACCGCGGGCAGCGGGTTCCCTTTGGCGAGCTGGATTCCACCGACACCAAAACCTTCAGCGGAGCTGTCAACGTCACGGTTTCCTACCTGCTCGAGACATTCCCGAACGCCACCGTCGTCTGCATCTCCCCCTTCAACCATGAAAACCCGGGCAGCGAAGCCAACGGCTACGTCGGCACCATAGCCGACTACGCCGAACGGTTCTGCGAGACGGTTGCGCACAGCTTCGGCAGCCACCCGCGGGTCGCGCTCTTCCGGGCCTGCGATCCCGAGGTGTCGGGCATTGACGTCAACGACGCCGACTTCCGCAAAAGCTACTGTGAATCCGAAAACGACGCCAGCCACCTCAACCGGGAGGGAATGCTGCTGATGCGGCAGGCGATTGAGCCCTTCCTGACCGGGCTGTTCGAGGTCTCCTACGATGAGCTGGACGCGCTGCGCGTGCTGGCCATCGGCGACAGTCTGTTTGCCGGCGACAAGCTGGGCAGCGACAAGGTCTGGCTCCAGCTTCTGGCCGACAAATACGGCTGGGATTTTCAGAATGCCGGCCGCAACGGCAGTACGGTCTCGAATTACGTCACCAACCGCGCGCCGATGGTGGATCGCTGGGCAACCGAGCTGAGCCGCGCGGACGCGGAGGAGGTCGACCTGATTTTTGTTGAGGGCGGCCCGAACGACTGCGGGCAGGGCGTACCGCTCGGGGATGTCGATTCGCTCGACCCCGCCACCTTCTCGGGCGCATGGAACCGGATGGTGCAGGAGCTGCTCGAAACCTACCCCAACGCCACAATTGTGTTTGTGACGCCATGGAAGCTGACCGGCGGCAGCCCCTACGGCTACACCGAATACGCCAACCGCATCATCGCCTGCTATGAGGCGAATTACGCCCAGAACCCCCGCGTGCGCCTGCTGGACGCCGGCGACACCGAGGTCTCGGGGGTGGATATGAACAGCGCCGATTTCCGGGAGCTGTACAGTCAGGCAGCAAACGACCGCTTCCACCTCAACGCCGAGGGCATGGAGCGCTTGGCACGCCGGCTGGAGCCGCTGCTGGCCGAGCTGCTCTCCGAGGCATCGGCTGCCGCCGACGCCGGCCAATCGGCCGCATGAGCGCCGGTCTGTATGCCCTTTGCCTGAGATGATTGTGTAATCCGCAATTGAACACACCGTACCTCCCCTGGTATGGGGCGCTTGCTGCGGGGGCATTCTCTCCGGCGGGGCAATACATCCCATCCCTTCCAGCCTCCGGGCCGACTCACATACGCGGCATTTCCGGCAGCCGATGCAATGCCGGTTTTCAGGGCAACAAATGCCGAATACGGCAATACTACCTATCAAGATTCCATATTCATTTCGGCGGGGCGCCGCGTCCCCGCCGTTCCGAAAGGAGCCGAATGAACAATTACAAAAGTATCGATTCTGAGAGCTTTACCATCCTGCCCATCTGCATCCTGCGGGACGATATGCACGACGGGGTGCGCCGCGAGGTGGTCAAGCTCAACGACGTGTTTCAGCCGAACGGAAAAATCATGCTCAAATCGGTCAGCGATGAGTTTTACCCTGCCTACGTATTCACCCGCTATCACTTTCATGAGGGGATCGAAATTTTGCGCATCAACCGGGGGCAGGCAGCCATTATCCTCAACAACCGTACGGTTGTGGCAAAGGAAAACGACATCGTCATCGTCAACCCCTTTGAGGCGCACGGCATCTTCCTCTCGGATCCATCGGCCGATTTTTCGCGCACCTGTATCATGTTTCAGCCGCTCTACCTGTTCCCCAGCGAGAGCAATCTGAACAACCGCTTTTTTGCCGATCTGCGCAGCATCCGCTTTCAGAACTTCATCCCGTCCTCCCACCCGTGCAGCGCCGCGCTCTGCCAGTGCATCGACAACATGGTGGAGCTCTGCCTGCAGGGCACGCCGGGGTGGCATTTTGCGGTGTACAGCAACCTCATCATGTTCTATTCCCACATCATCCGCGGAAATCTGCAGAACGAGAGCACAGGCAGCCAACCCTATCAGTTTGATTTCATGACCAAGGTGACCGAATATATCGAGAAAAACCTTGACCAGGACATCAGCACCACCGATGTGGCGGCCTACTGCCTCTACAGCACCGAGCACTTCTGCCGTCTGTTCAAAAAATGCTTTTACAAAACCTTTAAGGACTATCTCAACCTCTACCGCATTCAAAAGGCGAAGGACTACATTGACATGGGCAACCACACCACGGTTGCGGGGCTGGCCGCCATGTTCGGCTTTAACAATCAGAATCATTTCTCGCACATGTTCAAGAAATACACCGGAGTTCTTCCCTCCGAATATATCAATCAACACAAGGAAACCTGAAGCATATGGAAAAACAGTATCAAGCATACGATCTGCGGGGCGACGCGGAGCGCGTCCTGAACTACATTGACGGCATGACCGACCGTGCCTACGACTACCTCCCCTTCTGGCTCACACTGCCCCACAAAAAGCCGGCCGAGGCCGAGCACTGCCGGGTGGACGACGCCGAGCTGGTCGGCTCATGGTTTGAGGCGGTGGACAGCCTGCGCGGGATCCTCGGGGACGCCCCGCACTCCCGCGAGCTGTGGGAGGGGCTGCGGGGACAGGTGCTCTCCAACTGGGGGGAGCACGGTCTGCGCTTCCACAAAAAATACCCGTGGACGCATACCGTGCACGCATCCTTTCATGAGATGGGCTATATTCTGCCGGCGCTCAACCGCATGGTGCGCAAAAACCCCGGGGACGCCGAGGCCGAGCAGCGCGCCGCCGAGCTGGTGCGGGGAATGCGGTCGCTTGTCATCGAGCGCAAGGTCAAAACCTTCTGGTCCGGCGACTCCTATGAGCCGCTCCCCATCTATGAGTTCCCGAACGACGTCTACCTCAAGGAGGGCGGCTTTGATCTGACACGCTACACCGGCCGGGGTGAGCAATGCATCCGCAATGCCGTCATGCTGCATGCGCTGGTTGACCGCTATGTCATCGCAGGGGACGAGGTCGCGCTGGATCTGGCACAGGGGCTGGCCAACCATCTGCTCGGTCCCTCCCGCTATTTCAACTACAGGTATGAGTTTTTCGGCCATGTGCACTCCTCGGCATGGACAGCCGCCGGACTGGTCTACCTCGGGCGGGTGACCGGAACCGAGCGCTACATCCAAGCCGGGCGCAGCATTTACCGTTATGTGCGCTCGATCTCCTCCGACTTCGGTTGGGTGCCGGAATACGCACAGTGGCACCGCCCTGAGGAGGAGCACTGCGAAACCTGCTGCATCAAGGACATGATTCTCTGCGCGCATGAGCTGATTCTCTGTGGATACACCGAATACTGGGACGACATCAACCGCTTCGGCCGCAACCATCTCTCGGAAAGCCAGATCAAATACACCGGCTACATCGTATCGGACGACGACCGCCCGGACGCGGACGGCAAAACCTATCACCACCTGCGGGAGCGCCTGCTCGGAGGGTATACCGGCGGCTCCGAGCCCAACTCGATCTCGCTTGTGCGCTTCCGGTCGATCGCCGGCTGCTGCGTGGGCACCGGGCCGATTGCGCTCGGCATTCTCTGGGACCAGGCCGTGACCGAGGAAAACGGCGTCACCGCCGTGAACCTGCACATCGACAAGGAGACCGACCGCTGGGTGCTTACGCACGATCTGCCCAATGAGGGCTCGATCCGCCTGACCGCCAAGGCCGATCTTCCCGCCGCCGGATTCCGCCTTTACGGATGGATGGGTACGGATCCGCTGCTGCTGCGCAACGGCAGGCCCGTCACCGGGGAATGCACACAGGACGGCGCCGTTCTGTACATCTCCGGACTGCACGCCGGCGACACGCTGGAGCTGCGCTTCCCGCTCGAAACCGTGGAGCGCAGGGAGACCGTGACCGGAACCGAGTACACCGAGCTTTGGCGCGGACCTGACATGGTGGACCTGCAGCCGGCAGGCGACCACATCCGCCTTTATCAGCGCGACAATACCAAGCCCAAATATTACCCGCTCCCCGAGGACATCGAGTTTACCGGCGCGCCCGACAAGGGGCCAACGCAGCTCTCCGGGCAGAAAAAATAATCCCTGCCCAAACCGGCGCAGCACAAAAAGGGGCCTCCGGAGCTTCGGCAATCGAAGCTCCGGAGGCCCTTCAGACAAAATAAGAAGGCGCGGTCCGTCTGTGGGGAAACCTTTTGGGATAAGGTTTCCCCAGACTGTAGACTAATCAAAGGCTTTCGTCAGTTTGGCTAAAGTTTTCGCCAATGCGCAAAGCACATTTTCTTTTCTCAAAATGGCGGCAGATGGCAAAAGCCGCCGGGGCGGCTGTTTGATTTTCTGCTTTGCAAAACTTTCCCTCCGCAGAGGTCGAAATCCCCCTTGGCTGCAAGCTCACGAAGTGATGCTACGCAAAACCTTCAGCACGCAGGCATTTTCAGCAGGCTCCTCTGCCCACATTCTGCCCGACCAGTTCTAAGATGGAGGAAGCGGCCTGCGGTCTGGCGCAGGCGCTCTGGTTTACCCGCATCCGCCGCCGCTTTTCGGGATCCTGCGCCAGCTCAATGCCCAGCGCAATCTGCCGGCGGATGCGTTTCGCCGGCACGCTCAGCCCGTTTTCGGCAAAAAAGCGGAAGTTATCGCTCTCACAGCCCGGAATGGGCTTTGTATGCACCACAGGCGCGCCCGAGACCAGTGTCTCGGTAGAGGTCAGCCCGCCGGGCTTGGTATAGAGGCAGTCGCAGGCCGCCATAAACACCGGGACGTCCTCGGTAAACCCGAGAATGCGCACGTTCTCTCTGCCGGCAAACTGCCGCTCCAGCGACTCCCGCAGCGCATCGTTCCTGCCGCATACCACAACCATCAGCCCATCCCCGATGCGCGGGAGCAGGCGGCGGGTAAAGGTGCGGAGCCTTCCCGCTCCCATGCTGCCCCCCATAACCAGATAGAGCGGCACGTCGGGCAACCCCAGCATCCGTTTGGCGGTGGTTTGATCCGGCAGTGCCGAAAACCGACCGCTGACCGGAATGCCGAGCGCCAGCAGCTTCTCTCTCGGGATACCGCGTTCCATGCACTTCCGCGCAACATCCGGGTGCGGAACGATATAGTAGTCCAGCGCCGCCTCGCGCAGAAAGGGGTAGCAGGTGTAGTCGGTCGCCACCACCACCGATGACGGCATAGCCGTGATTGCGCAGCCACGCCACCGCCTCTGCCGCCAGCATATGCGTACAGATCACCGCGTCAGCCGGGTGCTCCTGCAGATATGCCCACAGCTTTCTCGCGGCAATACGCGAGCCGTGATACAGAATGGAGCGGGTTTCTCCCGGCATCATCCGGCTGACCATCATGCCGAAATGATAAAACGCGCCGAATGCGGCCGGCACGTGCCGCACCACACCCGTATAGGTCTCACAGGTCAGGCGATTGACCTTCTCGTTGAAAAAGTTCAGATAATCCACAATCTCCGCACGGTTGCCGCTGCGCTCGGCATGCTCCCGGATCGCGCGCGCCGCCGCATTGTGCCCTTCTCCCGTGTTACAGGAAAGAATCAGAATGTTCATCTGTCAATGCGGAACCGAAAAACGGCTCCTGTCCTCCATTGCAGCAGATTTTGGTCGGTCTGCCATCCGGCAGCCGACAGACGGAAAGCTCTCACAGGGGAGCTTTCCCGTATATTGTACCACAAAAGCGCCGTTCTGTCAAGCGCCGACTGTTTTTTCGCGTCAGATCCGGGCAAATTTCCCAAAAATTTCCATTCCAAAAAGAATTGCCGGGTTGCTACCGTATCTGCTATCCTTCCCGGCCAACCGGTATGTCTCCTGTTCCCGCCGCATATATATCTGCGGCTCCAAAGTTTTGCGCTTCCGCCGTCCTATTTTGTCCCTCCGGCCTCATATGTAACCGCGGCCGGGAACCATTCGTAACGGGCTTCTCCGGTCCGACCGCCCGGCACGCCTGATACGAACATATTGCATTCCGCGCAAAAAAAGAACCGCTCCCCGGGGCAAAATCCCCGCAGGAACGGTTTTTTTGAGCAATCCCCTGTTCTCAAACAGGCTCCGGCATCCTCACAGCGCGCACTTCCTCCGTACAGCAAGCCGGAGTTTCGCCCATTGCTGCGGTCAACACCGGAACCCCAGAAGGAGAACAGCCGTAGCTCCCGGCTTGATTTACACCCGCGGGAGCTGGTCGACGGTTTTCCGGATCTCCTCGTCGGTTGGGATATAGTCGGTCATTTTCCCGTCGTGGAACTTTTCATACGCCGTCATATCAAAATATCCGGTGCCGGTCAGGCCGAACACAATGGTTTTCTCCTCTCCGCTTTCCTTGCAGCGCAGCGCCTCATCGATGGCAACCTTGATGGCGTGCGCGCTTTCGGGCGCGGGCAGAATGCCCTCCACGCGCGCGAACTGCTCGGCAGCCTCAAACACCTCGGTCTGCCTGACCGAAACGGCCTCCATCAGCCCGTCGTGGTAGAGCTGGGAGAGTACGGGGCTCATACCGTGGTAGCGCAGCCCCCCTGCATGATTGGCTGCCGGAATGAAATTGCTGCCCAGCGTGTACATTTTTGCCAGCGGGCAGACCCTGCCGGTATCGCAGAAGTCATATGCGAACTTTCCTCTGGTAAAGCTGGGGCAGGAGGCAGGCTCTACCGCGATAAAGCGATAGCTGGCCTCTCCGCGAAGCTGCTCGCCCATAAACGGGGAGATCAGGCCGCCGAGGTTGGAGCCGCCCCCGGCGCAGCCGATGATAATATCCGGCTTCACGCCGTATTTGTCCAGCGCGGCCTTGGTCTCCAGACCGATGATCGACTGGTGCAGCAGCACCTGATTGAGCACACTGCCCAGCACATAGCGGTAGCCCTCCCGGCTTTCGGCAGCCTCCACCGCCTCGGAAATGGCACAGCCAAGGCTGCCGGTGGTGCCGGGATGCTCCTGCAGAATCCTTCTGCCCACCTCGGTTTCGGTCGAGGGAGAGGGAGTCACAGATGCGCCATAGGTGCGCATGACCTCCCGGCGGAAGGGCTTCTGTTCATACGAAACCTTTACCATGAACACCTTGCAGTCCAGCCCCAGATAGGCGCAGGCCATGGAAAGCGCGGTACCCCACTGGCCGGCGCCGGTCTCGGTGGTGACCCCCTTCAGCCCCTGCTTTTTGGCATAGTAGGCCTGCGCAATCGCGGAGTTGAGCTTGTGGCTGCCGCTGGTGTTGCTGCCCTCGAACTTGTAGTAAATCTTCGCCGGCGTCTGCAGCTTTTCCTCCAGGCAGTAGGCCCGCACCAGCGGAGAGGGACGGTACATCCGGTAAAAATTGCGGATCTCTTCGGGAATCGGGAAATAGGCGGTGTCGTCGTCCAGCTCCTGCGCGATCAGCTCGTCGCAGAACACCGGGGCAAGCTCCCCGGCCGTCATCGGCCGGTGCGTGCCGGGATTGAGCAGCGGCGCCGGCTTGTTTTTCATATCGGCGCGCACGTTGTACCAGGACAGAGGCATCTCGGTTTCATCCAGGTAAATTTTGTAGGGAATTTTTTGATCAGACATAAGCGGTTTTCCTTTCTGTTCCGTCGGAACACTGATTTTTTCGCACAATGCAGGAAAAAACAAAAAACCCGCCCCATGCAACTGGGGCAGGAAAGCATTCCTGCGGTACCACCCAGATCGGATCCGCCCTTCACCGGCCTCTCCTCTCTCTGCGCATACCATAATATGCGGCGCTGACGATAACGGGAGCGCACCCCGTTGAAGCCTACTGACCGCCTCCGGCAGCGTTCGGTTCACCCTCAAAAGCCCATTCGCAGCAGCGCTTCCCGCCGCAATTCCACCGCCTGCGGCTCTCTGAGTGGCAACTGATCTGCTGTTACTCCACTTTCTCATCGGTTTATAACAGTATATCGCATTTCGGGCGTTTTGTCAAGAGGTTTTGCAAAAAAAATTTTTGATCCGCGGCCTTTTCGGTCGGTTTCGGCCATGATATTGCCGCAACGGTCAGCGCACTCTCCCCTGTTTTTCATGCTCGAAAGGTGTGGCCTATAGTCAAAAAAGTGGACAGGAAATGAGAAAGAAAATACAAAGTAAATTAACTGCCAAAGACAGCCTCGACCTGATCCGGGGTCAGCCAGCCAAGAGACGCATGAGGTCTGTGTGAATTGTAGAAGCCCTCGATATATTCAAAAACGGCCAGATAAAGCTCCTGCCTGGAACGGTAAGTCCTCCGATCCGCCTCCTCCCGCTTGAATTGTCTGAAAAAGCTCTCGCAGACCGCGTTGTCGAAAGGATACCCCTTCTTGGAAAAGGACTGGACCACATGGAGCTCGTCCAGAAGTTTTCTGAAAGGCTCGGCTGTATACTGCGTTCCGCGATCGGAATGAAACATCAGTCCCTGAGGTCTCCCCCTCTTTTCATAGGCTTTCCGAAAGGCATTCATGACCAGAGCGGTATCCGCCTTGTCCGAGAGCGGCCACGAGACAATCTTGCGGGATAACAGGTCGATGACGACGCAGAGATAGCACCATTTTCCTCCCGCTTTGATATAGGTAAAATCGCTGACCCAGACCAGATTCGGAGCGTCCTGAGAAAACCGCTGCTTCAGATGATTGCGGCAGGCATTGTCCTCCGTACGGGACGGATGGGACGGGCGATGCTTTGGCCTGTCTGTTGACATTTTGGGCAGCTCCATCGAGCGCATCAGGCGGTACACTCTCCCGACACTGATGCTGATGCCATATTCACGCGCAAGAATGCGCTGTACCTTGTAAGCTCCGAATCGCTTGTCGTATGCCGCATAAATCCGCAGTATCGCTGATTTGATCCGCTGGTTTTCAGAAACACGCGGAGCCGGGGCCTGAGAAAAGTGCTTGTAGTAAGTGCTTCTGTTGACCCGCAGCACACGGCAGAGCGTTTTGATCTGATGCTGATACCGGAGCAGATGTACGGCGTTCAGTCGTTCCCGGAGTGTGGCGTGAAGATGGCAATCGCTTTTTTTAGGATCAGGTTTTCCTCCTCCAGCTGGGCGTTTCGCTTCTGAAGCTCTTTCACCTGTTTGGCGGTCAAGACCTCGCCGTCGTCGGTCTGCACGGTTGCGTACTGCTTCACCCATTTGCATAGCGCGGACTCCGAAACGCCGTATTCCCGGCAGAGCTACGCCTGCGTTTTCCCGTTTTGGTGTAGCGTTACCAGTGACTTTTTGAAGTCTTCATCGTATTTGGTTGTTGACATCTTTTTCCCTCCTTGCTTGTGTCTACTATTATACCATATTTCTGCTCTTTTGTCCACTTTTTTAGGAATGCACCATATTGCCTCTTTAGGGGTATGCCTGTGAAAGTCGTGCGGTGGGCAGACTTTTCGAAGAGCCTATAGGCTCAGCCTGTGACATGCCCCAAGGGAGCTTCCTCAAGCCATCAGCACGGCTGGTGGTCATGACTTGTTGGTGGTCGCCACCAGTAGAACCCATAATACTGGCATTACATGTCTTTCCCGGTTTTTATACACTTCCCGCGGCATCAAAAAAGCGGGAAAACAAGCTCATGGAGAAACACATCAAAGAGAGCCCGTCACCTACCCGCAGCAGGCAGTACACCGAAAAGCACCAGAGCAGGAACAGGAACAAAAAGGAGCTGCATGTGAGAATGCGTTCGGCATTGCGTTCCCCTATGGTGACCGACAGAAATGCCGAAAGCATCCGTCCCCCATCGAAGCTGCGAATGGGCAGCAGATTCAGGGCACCAAGCAGCAGAGAGGCATTGGAAAGTTGCCTCGCAAACAGCGAGCTTCCCCAAAAGGGAGCGGGAAGCGCCGCCAGCAGCAGGCTGAACAGGGGCCCTGCCATGCAAAGAATCCATTCCTCACCGTAAGACAGCATTCGTCCTGCCGCATCCAGCCGCGCGCCAAGCAGGTCAAGCTGAAGCGATTTCATCGGGATCCGCATCAGTCTCGCGGCACACAGATGCCCCGCCTCATGGAACACGGCGGCCAGCAGGGCGGCGAGACAGAGCAGGCTGCGATCGGTCAGCAGCATTCCCAAAAACAGCGTTACCGCCGCCGGAGCGACACGAACATGCATTTTCGGTTTTCTCATGGTTCCCTCCTCTGCCTCATAGCGCTTCTCTGCACCATATGCGAATCAGAGCGGGAATATGCAGCAATCATGGCGGATCAGACATGTTCTCATCGCGTGGCTTTCGTTATACAAGAAACGCCGGATGGGAAAAGGCTCCCACCCGGCGTGCGGATCATTTCATAAACGCGCGGATCATTTCATAAAGCGGTAGAACAGTTTGTCTTCTCTAAACAGCATGGTGGACGCATCCACGGATGTGCCGATGTAAGTCAGCTTGGTTTCACTCCTGAAAATTTCCTCTCCACAGTCATTGTAGTAAATGTAGCTCTTGTCATTCTCTTTGAGCGCATAATAGCCTTCGCCGCAGTCCACTACCTCAAATTCCAGCTTCTCAGGGGCGGACATGTCCTTGGTCATCCGATAGTAAGAGGTCACGTCGCGGTAGTCCTCCTTCTCTGTTTTGGTAAACAGAAGCAGATTGTCCAGCACTTCGTACAGCTCGTAACCATCCATCGAATAATCAATCACGTATTTCAGATCGATGTCGTATACCCGTCCGGCAGTCAGCACAAATACGTTGTTGGAATTCTCCATATCCGCATTGGTGACCTCTCCGATCATCTCTCCCTTGCCGTCGACCAGAAAGCTCATGCCTCCGAGATTGCTCACCAGATAGCGATCCTCCATCACCGGAATGGCGGGCATTAATGACTGATTTTCGATCGTGGCGTTGAGCACCTTCTGGATGTTGCCGCTGTTGTTCAGGGAAACCGTTTGCATCTGATCAGTCATCAGGATTTTATCTTCAATCGGAATGATCATGGCCATATTGTCAATGCTTTTGTGCATATCGCCGAAATCATCCCCGTTCACCAGAACATTCTCCACATTCCGCGCCAGATTATAAGTGATCATATAATCCAAATTGACCTTTTTGGTGGTGCCCTTTCCGGTATTGTAGATCAGGGACACGAGATTATATTTCTCGATCGCGCTTCCCTGCCGGAAAATATCATATGTTGTGGCGTCCGACGGCAGCGCTTCCTGATACTGAAGCAGAATATCACCGTTGCTCAAAATGACGGAGACGGCATTGGTGCCGTTTGACGGGAACACATAGGAGCCGGCAAGCCTGCCGTATTCGTCATAAATCATGAAGCCGTCTTCCTGAATGCTGTAATAATAATCCTCATTCCATGCGGTGAATTCCGGAAGCTCTGCAGCAAGCAGACTGTGCTCGAATTTGAGCGTAAATGTTCCGTCCTCCATGCGATAGTAGCGATTTTCGGCCATCATCATGTCGGCAACCGCGGTGGCGGATGTAATCTTTGGAAAATTGCAGATTTCCCTGCCCTGATCGTCATAAAAAACAGTGGTGTTTGAAGTGGAATCGTCCCCTTTCGTTTCCTTGTTCAGCCAGAAAATGGTCTCATCATCCACCACAAGCAGGCCGATCTGATCTTCTACCAGCTTTTCGGATTCGGAATCCTCCCATTCCAGCACCACGGTATCGGTGACATAATTGTAAACCCGGTAGCGTGTGGTTGGGCTCTTGCCGTCAATAACGACAGCCAGATCGCCATAAGCTCTCATGTAATTTCCTTCAATGCTTCCCTTTTGCACGGTCTTCATGGTCGGCGTCTCGTCAAACTGCACGTCGTCGGCAAAAATGCCCTTGGGGGAGGACTGCTTTGCGCCGCTGCAGGCCGATAGCAGCGAGCAGGCCACCAGAACCAGTGCAAGTGCTGACAGGAACCGAAAATGCTTTTTCATATGAACATACCTCCAGTGTAAGATACTATATTTTAACACAAGATATGCCGTTCGTCAATCCCTAATTCCGAATTTGGAGGATTCGGCAAAAAAACCGGTAAAATGTCAAAAGAACACACGGGCTTCCGTATGCCGAGGTTTGAAATACTGGTAGTAGCCGCACGGAATCATGCCGTTGTACAGCCTGCGCACCTTATCGGCGCGCATACCGTACAGCCGTTCAAACTCCGGGTGCGCGGCGAGAATATAGATTTGCCATGGGGAAAACGAGGAAAACCGCTTTCCCATCTCTCGGTATAACTGCTCTGCCTCTCCGGGGGTCATCAGCCGCTCGCCATAGGGCGGATTACAGACAATCGTGCCTCGGCGATCCGGCTTCTCGATGCTACGCACATCGGCCTCGAACAGACGCATATGCTCCTCTACGCCGGCGCGCAGGGCGTTTTCATAGGCAACGTCGAGGACCTCCCCGTCGATGTCGGAGGCCCAGACCTCATATTGTGCATCCCGCCGGACTGCGGCTTCCGCCTGCTCCCGGGCATCTCTCCAGAGTGGGGGCGGAATCTGCGCAAACTGCTCCGCAGCAAAGCTCCGCCCAAGTCCGGGCGCGCGATTGGAGAGAATCATCGCCGCCTCAATGGCAATGGTTCCGCTGCCGCACATCGGATCCCAGAACAGCACGTCCTCGCGCGGTCGGGAGATCAGCGCAAGCGCCGCGGCCAGCGTTTCCCGCAGGGGAGCCGCTCCGGCGTCCGGCCGATAGCCCCGTTTATGGAGCGCTGTCCCGCTGGTATCAATCATCAGCGAGGCCATGTCCTTGAACAGAAAAAACTCTATCTGATATTTCACACCGGTCTCTGGAAGCCATCGCAGCCGGTATGCGTCGGACAGACGGCTGACAATGGCTTTTTTGATAATGCTCTGGCAATCGGGCACCGAATGCAGCCGGCTTTTGATGGCGTGCCCCTTGACCGGAAAGCCATCCATCCGCCCGATCCATTCCTCCCACGGCAGGGCGCGGGTGCCCTCAAACAGCTCGTCAAAGCTGCGCGCCGGAAAGGCTCCCACACGCACCAGAACCCGTTCGGCGCAGCGCAGCGTCAGATTGGCGCGGGCAACGTCCGCGCAATCCCCTTCAAACAGCACGCGGCCGTCCATGGTGCCGGTTCGGTGCAGTCCCAACGCGTCAATTTCCTCTCCGAGCAGCTTTTCCAGTCCAAACAGACAGGTGGCAACCAGTTGTAATTGTTTCATATTTCATGCGGCGCACTTGCGCCTTCCTTTCTTGGGTTTGCATACGGTGCTTTTCCATTCCCGGGAAAAGACGGGCTTCCGGCGATCTGTACCGGATTTTGCAAGTCGTTATGCACAAATCCGGTCATTTTTCCGCGGACTTCGCCAAACAACCCGTCAATTTTTTGGAATTGTGGCAAGAAACTCTTGCATTTTCCGCACATGTGCGATATAATAAGCGTGAGAATCAATTGCGTGATACAATGGAAAGGCAGGTATGATGGATGGATAGCAGCAAATTGAAGGTCGGCGTGATCGGCGCGACCGGAATGGTGGGGCAGCGGTTTCTGACATTGCTGGACGGCCACCCCTATTTTGAGGTTTCGGTCCTTGCGGCCTCCGCACGCTCGGCCGGAATGTCCTATGAAAAGGCAGTTGGCGACCGCTGGAAGATGAGCACGCCGATTCCAGAGGCCTTTCGACACATGGAGGTGCTGGATGCGGCCGATGTGGAGGCAGTGGGGGCGCGCTGCTCCTTTGTGTTCTGCGCGGTCAATATGAAAAAAGACGAGATCCGGGAGCTGGAGGAGCGCTATGCAAGGGCGGAAATTCCGGTGGTTTCCAACAACTCGGCGCACCGCTGGACGCCGGATGTGCCGATGGTGATTCCGGAAATCAACCCCGAGCACCTCGAGGTCATCGCCGCACAGCGGCGGCGGCTGGGCACCCGGCGGGGGTTCATCGCCGTCAAGCCCAACTGCTCGATTCAATCCTATGTTCCGCCCCTGACGCCATTGCGCAAATACGGGATTGAGCAGGTGGTTGCCACCACCTATCAGGCCATTTCCGGCGCGGGAAAGACCTTCAGAGAATGGCCCGAAATGCTGGACAACGTGATTCCCTACATCGGAGGCGAGGAGGAGAAGAGCGAGCAGGAGCCGCTGCGCATCTGGGGGCGGGTGGAAAACGGCAGTATCGTCAAGGCCGAAAGCCCGCTGATTACCACCCAATGCATCCGGGTTCCGGTGACGGACGGCCACACTGCCGCCGTATTTGTCAAATTCAAGCAAAAGCCGACAAAGGAGCAGATCCTGAAGGATTGGAGCGAGTTCTCCGGCCTGCCCCAGAGCCTCGGTTTGCCGCACGCGCCCAAGCAGTTCATCACCTATTTTGAGGAGGATGACCGCCCGCAGACCCGCCTTGACCGCGATATGGAGGGCGGCATGGGAGTTTCGGTCGGACGGCTGCGCGAGGACAGTCTGTTCGACTACAAGTTTGTAGGGCTTTCGCACAACACCCTGCGGGGCGCTGCCGGCGGAGCGGTGCTCATTGCGGAACTGCTGTACCGCCAGCACTATTTCGATTGAGGAAGCACCGCATCTGACCCCTCCGGTAAGCCGGGCGGTTCAGACAGCAGCAAAATCGGAGTCAGGCCAAGGGTCCGCTATGCGTGCGGGAGCTCTCCGAAAGTGGGGTTCCCGCACCGGCGGATGCGGACAGCCATAGGGCTTATTCGCACGTGCGCGCCTCGTGGGCCTGTGTGCAGCATATTTGTAACAGTATGTTGGTGGATCTGCATTCCGGAGCCGTTCCCGATGCCTCTGACAGGCATCGGGAACGGCTCCTTTTGATATGGAATCAGCGCAGAACATGGTACGCATTGCCTGCACGCACGGGTATCGAAGGCAACCGCAGTGTGTCCGGTGCCATGATGCAATATTTCCGTATTCCCTGCCCTGCTTCCTGCCGCGCTCTCCGGCCGGGCTTATGCCCGTACCAGACGGCCGATCGCATCCCGCAGACGTTCGGCCAACGCCGTGACCTCCTGCGGAGTGTTGGAGGCCGAGAAGCTGACCCGGATGGAGCAGCCGGCCTGCTCCGGCGTCAGCCCGAAGGCGATCAGCGCGGTGCTCGGATGCGCGTGATGTGAGGAACAGGCAGAGCCGTTGGAAACGCAGATGCCGTTGCGGGAAAGCTCATGCAGCATGGTCTCGCTGCGGATTCCCGGAAGTGTGAAGTTGAGGATGTGCGGTGCGCAGCGCCCGGACGGCAGGTTGAGCGTCACCGGCAGCTCGCCGAGCAGCGCAATGGCCTGTGCGCGCAGGGCCTGCATAGCCTCAATATTGGCGGAAAGCTGCGTATAGCCCTCCTCTGCAGCCTGCCCGAAGCCGGCAATGCCGATCAGGTTTTCGGTGCCGGAACGGAAGCCTGCCTCCTGCCCCCCGCCCAGCAGGCAGGGCACAATATCCCGCCGGCGCAGCGCTTCGGGAGAGACATACAGCGCGCCCACACCCTTGGGACCGTGAATTTTGTGCGCGCTCAGCGTCACCAGATCGGCCGACAGCGCGCCCGGCGTCCATCGTCCCTTGAGGTAGCCCTGCACCGCATCGGTATGGGTCACAATATCCGGGTTCCGGGCTTTGGCCATGGAAAAGGCGCGGCCGACGTCGTACAGCGCTCCGGTTTCGTTGTTGACCATCATCATCGAGACCAGAAACACCCGGCTGCCAAGCGCCTCGTCGTATTGCTCCCAGTCCAGCTCCCCGCCTCTGGTGCGGATGCGGATGACCTCAAAGCCCTGTGTCTCGAGCGCCTTCATGGCACTCTCCACACCGGGATGCTCGGAATCGGTGGTGATGATGCGCATCCCCTTCCGCCTCGGCTTGGCGAACGCACTGCCCAGCACTGCCAGATTATCCGACTCGCTTCCGCAGGAGGTAAAAATCAGCTCTCCGGGGGCCGGACGGCGCACGCCAAGCGTCCGGCAGACCTGCCGGCGGGCATGCTCCAGCACCTCGTGCGCCTCGTTTCCCAGCGCGTGCAGCGAGGACGGGTTTCCGTAGATCTCCATCACCTCCCGCATTCTCCCCTTTACCCCTTCGCTCAGCGGGGTGGTGGCGCTGTGATCCAGATAGATTTCCTTCATAAAACATGCTGCCGGACCGATTCCGCAGGAGCACCGCGGCACAGGCGGAACCGGCCGATCCTCTCTTTCCTGAAATGTATGCTGCCATATCCGACACAAGGGGGAAGAGCCGCTCCTGAACAAACGGCTCTCCCCCGGGAAGCTCCTATGGCTGGTCAGCGGAACGCAAACGCCTCCACAATGGAATTCAGCTCCTCCAGATGCGCGTCATACGCGCTCTCCTGCGCGGTGTAGGTCAGACAGTAAATCATGCTCTTATAGGCGGCGATATACTGACGGTAGCGGTAGGTGGTTCCGCCCACACGCATCCGGAACTCGTAAACCGTGGCCTGCCGCTCCCCGAGATTCACCTTTTCGGTGTCGGAAATCAGCTCAAAGCCATCCTCCCCCGCCATTTCCACCATCAGCTCGCGGCTGCGGTCAAAATACTCCTGCACGCTGATCTGCTCCACATCCATTGGCATATAGGGAACCACGCTGACACTGGTGCCGTCGGACGCGACCCGCGCGCCGTATATCGCATCGTCCATGAGAATTTCCCAGCTTTCGGGCACATAGAGGCAATAGGCAACATCGTCCCCAAAGGCGGCCTTCATGCCGGCAGGCGCATCGGCTCCGTCATCGAGCTGCTTGGCATAATCGTACGGCACGTAAGGGTCGGCGAACAGAAAGTAGGTCAGCATGGTGTCCACATCCCGCGCGTACATCTCGTACATTTCGGTTGTGGCTGTAAAGGTGAACACATAAAACGCTTCGTCCCGCTCGGCAATGATCTGCCGGAATTGCAGCGTTGTGCCGTTGACAAGGCCGCTGTAACGGTACTGCCGGGCGTTCACGCCGTCGAGTGTGAACGGGATGCACTCATCCTCCACAAAATCCAGCTTCCGGTCCAGCGCCCGTTCCCGGACCGGCGCCTGGCAATACTGCTCGGCAAACCATCCGATACGGTCGGCCATCTCCTCGGGGTTCTTCCCCTCCCCCGGCATTGCCTCGTTCATCTCGGCGCGCAGCTCCTCGGTGATCGGATAGCGATTGACGCTGACCGTGGACTGTCTCTCGAGATCCCGATATGCGCCGGATACCCCATACGAGGTATTGAGCACCCATGTGTTGGGGACATACAGCCGGTAGTCCGCCCCGGCGCAGGAGGCGATCATCATACCGGTCGGCGCGGTCTCCCCCTGTGTCGCACAAGAGGAAAAGCCGAGCAAAAGGGCAAGGCTCAACAGGCAAGCCGACAAACGGGCAATATGCTTCATCTGCTAATTTCATCCTTTCTTCCGGGAACTGCGTCCGTCGGCCGAAACTTCTGCCCGGCGGCGATTCCGATTTTCCCGTATTCTTGTATTATAACAGATATTTCTGCAAATATCTTCAATATTCTGTAAATTTTATATCGAGCGTCAGGTGCGAAAACCGTTGCTTTGGTCTACAGTCTGCCGTTTTGCGGCAGCCGGCCTCGGTTCGCACGGCCGGGCTATTCCGAATGGCTCTCCAGCAGATTCTGCGCGGCGCAGAGAATGCCGATTTTGCCGCTCTCATAGGTCACCCCCCCTTGGAAATAGGCGGTGTACGGCTCGCGGAGCGGACCGTCGGCCGACAGCTCGATCGAGCTGCCCTGTGTAAATCCTCCGGCAGCCATAATCACACGGTCGCTATAGCCCGGCATCGCCCAAGGCTCCGGAGTCACAAATGCGTCCACCGGCGACCCCTGCTGAATGCCCCGGCAGAAGGCGCAGAGCTTTTGCTCGCTGCGGGTGATGACCGACTGAATGATATCATACCGTTTCTCATCCCAGCGCGGCTCGACCTCGTATCCCAGCTTTTCAAACACATATGCCGCCAGATGCGCGGTTTTGAGGGCCTGCGCCACGGTGTGCGGCGCATAAAACAGCCCCTTGTACATCAGCTTGTTCTGCCCCATGCTCGCGCCCTGCTCGGTGCCGATGCCGACCGAGGTCAGCCGGTAGCCAGCCAGCTCCACGGCACGGCTTGTCCCCGCGAGGTATCCGCCGGTCTCGGCCATGCCGCCTCCCGGGTTCTTGATCAATGAGCCGATAATCAGATCCGCTCCCGCCTGTGTCGGTTCTGCCGTCTCCACAAACTCCCCGTAGCAGTTGTCCACCACCGTCCAGACATCCGGACGAATCGCCTTGACCGCCCGGATGGCCTCTCCGATCTGCTCCACGCTGAGTGTCTTGCGGTTGAGGTAGCCCTTGGAGCGCTGGATGAACACCACCCTGATCTGCGGCTTGTCCTGAAGGCAGCTTCGGATCTCCTCCATCCGGAAGCTGCCGTCCGCGTTGAGATCGGTTTGCAGATAGCCCACGCCGAAATCCCGCAGCGAGCCGTTGCCTTGACTTCCGCCGAGGCCGATGACCTCCTCCAGCGTGTCATACGGCTTGCCCGCCACCGAATACATCACATCTCCCGGGCGCAACAGGCCGAACAGCCCGATGGTGAGCGCATGGGTGCCGCTGACAATGCTATGGCGGACAAACGCGGCCTCGGCTCCCATGACCTCCGCCCACACCTCGTCCAGCACATCACGCCCGCGGTCGCCGTTTCCGTAGCCGCTGGTGGTCTGGAACATGGAATCCGAGACCCGGTGACGGCGGAAGGCGTCCATCACCTTCTGTGTATTTTCAAAGGCGGTGCGGTCGATGTCGGCAAAGCGGGGGGCCAGCGCGGCCTCGGCCTCATCACACAGCGAACGGATCGAATCACAAAATTGCATCGAAATTGTCCTTTCTTTGAGACATTCAATATCCGGGATGTCCGCAGGGTTCACACTGCGGACATCCCGTCAGGTTGCAGATACAGTTGGTAAAGCTGAAGCCCGTACAATAAACTTCTCCCGGCATGCTCCGGAATATCAGCCCCCGATGTAATCGTCGGGATTATAATCGTCGGGATTGATGCTTGGGAACTCCACCTCTTTTGCGGCAGAGCGCTGCGACACCTCATCGTAAAACGCGGTATTTGCCATTTCCACATAGGGCATGAGCACAATACTCCCCAGACCGCAGGTGCAGCAGCAGGTCAGCAGAAACCAGCCGATAAAGCTGAGGTGCATACAGAACATCCGCCCTTTGTTCCCCTTCATCAGCATCCGGGAATTGCGCAGAATGTCCAGCACGCCCAGCTCCGGATACTCGATGACGATGTAAGCGCAAAGGCTGTATTGGTAACGGATGACGATAACCACAGCCACATATGCGGCAAGGAGGCAAAATACCAAAAACAGAAGCAGCAAAAAGCCTGCTGCAAGCGCTGCACCGTTGATATAATTTTGCAGCATCGTAAGACCGCCGAAGCCGACGATGGCGACTCCTATCACAATGCTCACCAGCAGGCCGATTGCATAGCACAGGACGTCGATCAACGCCATGGCGCCAACCGCCTTCCAGTACCTGCGGTTCGCGCTCCGGAAGCAGAAGAACAGATCTCCCACACCGGTCTCCGGCTTTTTGTCCAGCAGCCCGAGCTGAAAGCTGGCATAACCTACCTTCAGCGGAGCGGCTACAAACACCGTATATGCCAGCTGAAACAGGGAAAAGACAAGCATCAGCGCCACTCTCCCCGGAGTGAACACATGTTCCAGCAGATACTGCAGCAGCTCACGCAGCGTCCGGAAGCCGACTGGCACAGTTATTTGAAAATTCACTGTGACAGTTGAGAAGGCGCAGAGAATGGTTAACAGCACGAATACGCCGATGGCAAGTCCCCAGCGGCCGGCCAAGGCGGTGCGGGCGCGCAGGCGGAAGTCAGCAGCGGTGGAGCGGCGCTTAATGGGAGTCTGATAGATTTGATCGTTCATTTTCTGGTTCCTTTCCTTGCAGTGATTTTTGTGATCTTCGGACTTCAATCAGGAAACGACTCGACAATGCGGCAAAAGCATTCCCCGCGCTCCTCAAAATTGCGGAACGCATCAAAGCTCGCACAGGCCGGCGAGAGCAGAACCGTATCGCCGGGTGCGGCCAGCTCATGCGCCAGCTCCACGGCTCCGGCAAAATCCGGCTCGATGTAAACCGGCAGCTCGCCCGGCTCTGCCTCCAGTGCCTCCCGGATCCGCTCCCGGGTGGCGCCGGTGAGCACGGCAGCCTTGGCGCGTGCCTTGAGCGCCCGGGCCAGCGGGGCGAACGGGATGTGCTTGTCATATCCGCCGCAGATGACAATCGGCTTCCCGCTCAGCGCAGAGAGTGCGGCCGCCGTGCGGGAGGGGCTGGAATCGATGGAGCTGTTGTAATAGGTCACCCCGCGCACGGTGCGGATGCGCTCAAGCCGATGGGGCACGCCGCGGAAGGAAACGGCCACCTGCCGGATGGCCTCGGGTGACACCATGCCCCATGTCAGCGCGATGGCGGTCATGTAATTTTCGAGATTGTGCCGCCCGGGCAGCAGAATATCGGCCGCCTCCAGCACGCGCCGCTCCTCCCCCCCCTCGGCCAACACAATCCATCCGTCCCGCAGGAACACACTGCCTCCGGTGTGCGGCGGAAGCGCCTCTGCCTGCCGCGTAGAGGAAAACAGCGTCACCGGCGAGCGGCACTGCCGCGCCAGCTCCAGAGCCGGCGGATTCTCGGCGTTGGTGACCAGCATCCGGTTTTCCGCATGGCGGAAGATGTTGGTTTTTGCCTGTGTGTATTCCGCCATATCCCGGTGCCAGTCGAGATGATTGGGCGAGAGATTGGTAATGGCGGCGCGCGCGGGGGAGTGCTCCATGTCCATGAGCTGAAAGCTGGAAAGCTCCACAACCGCAACATCCTCCGGGCGCATCTGCTCCACATGCGGCAGCAGCGGCTCGCCGATGTTGCCCCCCAGCCAAACCCTTCCGCCGCCGTGCAGCGCGCGCTCGGCCTCCAGCAGGCGGCAGGTCAGGGTGGTGGAGGTGGTTTTGCCGTCGCTGCCGGTCACGCCGATGACGGTGGCCGGCGTCAGCTCAAAGAACAGCTCCATTTCCGAGAGCACCTCCGCGCCGCGCTCACGGGCGTGCACCAGCTCCGGCACATCCGGGCGCAGTCCGGGCGAGCGGAAAATCACCGGCTCGTTCAGCTCCCCAAGGTAATCCTCCCCCAGCCGCAGCGCAACGCCGGCCGCCTCCAGCCGTTCGGCAATTCCTCCCAGCGCTTCCCTGCTCTTGCGGTCACGCGCGCAGACCCGCACGCCGTGCGCCAACAGAAAATCAATCAGGGGCAGATTGGAAATGCCCAGCCCGATGACGCTGCACGGGCGTTTGAAACGCTTTTCGATCCGATCCCGAATGGTCAAAATGGATACCGCATCCTTTCCGAAAAAATCGATTCCCCTTTATTATATTCTATTTTTGCGGAACTTGCAATAGAAATTTGATAAAAAAATGATTTCTGCATGAAAAAATGTAAATTCCCTCTTTTCAAACGCTGTTTTTTCTGGTATAATGAAGAGTAACGATTGCATTATGAAAGGAAGATCTGCATCATGCCAGCAAAAAAACCGCAACAATACGACAACCAAAGCATCAAGGCGCTCAAGGGTGCGGACCGTGTGCGCAAGCGCCCCGCCGTAATTTTCGGCTCGGACGGTTTGGAGGGGTGTGAGCATTCCTTTTTTGAAATCCTTTCCAATGCCGTGGACGAGGCGCGGGAAGGACACGGCAGCGAGATCCGCATCCGGGTGTTCAACGACCGCAGCATTGAGGTGGAGGACTTCGGGCGGGGCGTGCCCCTCGGCTGGAACGAGGCCGAGGGAAGATGGAACTGGGATCTGATTTACTGTGAGCTGTACGCCGGCGGAAAATACGAGAACAACTCAGGCAAATCCGCCTACGAATACTCGCTTGGCCTGAACGGACTGGGAGCCTGCGCCACGCAGTACAGCTCGGAATATATGACGGTTCACTCCTATGATGGCGCCACCGAGCGCAGCATCTCCTTCCGGCGGGGGGAGGTACAGGGCGAGCTGCAGGAGCGTCCGCTGGGCAAAAAGGAGGCCGGGCGCACCGGAACCGTTGTGCACTGGAAGCCAGACCTCGAGGTGTTCACCGACATCAACATTCCCCACTCGTTTTTTGAGGATATCCTGCGCCGGCAGTCGGTGGTCAATGCCGGGATCCGCTTTGTGCTGTTCCTCGAGCAGGAGGACGGCAGCTTCAACGAGCAGAGCTTCTGCTACGAGAACGGCATCACCGACTATCTCGCGGAGCTGGTCGGCACATCTTCGCTCACGGTTCCGGTCTCCTGGCATCTCGAAACGCAGGGACGCGACCGGGCGGACAAGGAGGAATACAAGTTCAAGGCCGACGTTGCCTTCTGCTTCTCCAACACGGTCAGCTTCCTGGAGTATTACCACAACTCCAGCTTTCTGGAGCACGGCGGCTCGCCCGACCGAGCGGTCCGGCTGGCCTTTACCTATGCCATTGACAAATACCTCAAGGCGCAGAGCCTGTATACCAAAAACGAAAGCAAGATCACCTTCAATGATATTGCGGACAGTCTGGCGCTGGTCATCAACAGCTTTTCCACGATGACCTCTTATGAAAACCAGACCAAAAAGTCGATTAACAACACCTTTATCTGCGATGCGCTCAACGAGTTCCTGCGCAAGCAGCTTGAAATTTACTTCATCGAAAATCCCAAGGAGGCCGAGCAGCTCGCGCGGCAGGTGCTGGTGAACAAGCGCAGCCGGGAATCGGCAGAAAAGGCCCGGGTGGACATCAAAAAGAAGCTCTCGGGCAGCATGGACGCCGCAAACCGGGTGGAAAAGTTTGTCAACTGCCGCACCAAGGATCCGACCAAGGCCGAGCTGTATATTGTGGAGGGCGATTCGGCGCTGACCTCCTGCAAGCTGGGGCGGGACGCGGAGTTTCAGGCCATCATTCCGGTGCGCGGCAAAACACTGAACTGCCTGAAAAGCGACTACGGAAAAATTTTTAAGAACGACATCATCACCGACCTGCTGCGCGTGATCGGCTGCGGCGTGGAGATCAAGGGAAAAACCAAAACCGACATCAATTCCTTTGACATTCAGAACCTGCGGTGGTCGAAAATCATCATCTGTACCGACGCCGACGAGGACGGCTTTCAGATCCGCACCCTGCTGCTCACACTGTTTTACCGCCTGCTCCCCACCCTGTTGGCAGAGCACAAGGTTTTCATTGCCGAATCCCCTCTGTTTGAGATCACCACAAAGGACGAAACCCTGTTCGCCTTTGACGAGTTTGAAAAGGCAGCGATTCTCAAGAAGCTGGGAAACAAGAAATATACCCTGCAGCGCTCCAAGGGACTGGGCGAGAATGAGCCGGACATGATGTGGAAAACCACCATGAATCCCGAAACCCGCCGCCTCATCTCGGTCTCCCCCGCGGACGCGGTGCGAACCGAGGTCATTTTCGACACGCTGCTCGGGGACAACCTCCCCGCGCGCAAGCGCTTCATCACCGAGCACGGAAAGGAATATATGAAGGACATCGACGTGTGAACGCGGACGCATGGTATGCAAACCGACCGCACCGGCGGCATAAAGCCGCGTGCAGTCGGTTTACTTTTTGCATACGGCCGGTCGGATACGGTATACCCCCAAAAAAGTTTTCATATAAAGTATTCGTGCTTCCTGTGGCTTGATTGTTCGTATTTAGTTTATAAAAGGCAAACAAAACAGCCCCTGAAACTCAGCAATTCTGCCAAATTTCAGGGGCCGTATGTAATCTGGTGGAGACAATTGGAGGTTCCATAACACAATATATTGTATTATATAGTTGTATGATAATCAATATATAGTATATTTTTCGGCGTAGAAACAATTTAGTAACATTATAATAAAAATAATGTGCCAATATACCTTTTAGAAATACTGATTTTGTTACTAAAAAAATCAGTTCAGCATTTCGATAATTCTGAATTTATCGCTATCATAAACATGCCCATATGTTTGTGTCACCTGCTCCACGGTATCGCCGATCAGATCGGCAACTACCATAAAGTTTGCGCCCAAATGGATCAGCATAGATACAAACGAATGCCGAAGGTCATGCATTCTGATCCTTTTCACCCCGGCCTTTTTTATGTAAGATTCAAATGCGTGAGAAATCGTATTTTCGTGGATTGGTTTCTCTCCCCCAAAGAAAAATGGCATCTGACCTTGATACCGGGTAAGTTCATCCTTTAACGTCTGGCAAATGGGCGTCGCTCCGATTTTTTCGTTTTTGGATGTTGTGATTTTGTATGGCGATCCGTCTATGGTCTTTCTCGTATAGGTCTTGTTGAAAATAATCTGGTTCTCCTGTACATCATCATAGTGGAGCGCCAGAACCTCCCCTCTGCGCCTCCCGGTAAAAAACAGCATGGTAAAGATTGTGTGATGTGTGGGGTTGTCCACAACCGCGATGAACTTCTCAAATTCCTCTCTTGTCCAAATCTGCATTTTGGTTTTGGAAATGCGTTTTTTGGGCTTTGCAACCTCCTTCAGATGGTTCGGGTATCCATGGCGGCTTTCGCACCATGACAAAAAAGCCCCGAAGTGCCCCCGTATCCTTTCCAGATACTCTGTCGAATAGCTTTTCCCTGTAGCCGGATTTTGGGATGACCACAGTTCATCCTGCCATTGGTACAGCCTCTCTTTTGTCAAGTCTGTTATTTTGCACTCTCCCAACATCGGAATGATGATTGAATTGTACAGTCGAATTTTCCCATATATTGAGCTGTCTTTATTCTGATTATGGAGAGATAAAATATATTTTGGTATGAGATCGGCTACTGTCGGAACCAATTTGATTGTTTCTTGAGATTTCTTTTTAATGGGATTATTTTTCACCAGCGTACATTTATCGGTGATGAAGGTTGCATGAGCTTCTTTGGCAGCTTTTTTTGTTAAAAACCCGGATAATTTCTTTTGTATTTCCTTCCCATCCATTGTTACGATACGAAACACGACGTCATATACGGTGCCGTGCTTTTTTGTTTTTCGCTCTTGGATAGAGCATTTCGTTGACGAAATATAGTACTCAACCATTTTCAGTTCTCCTCTCTCTCCCTACATAAATTATAGTATAGGGAACCGAAAAAGTCAATAGTTTTTTGGGAGACCGCAGAACAAGCGGCATGTCTGTTTTTGTCGAAAACTTTTCTCCGCAAATTTTGTCAAAATATATTGACAAATAATAGAAGTAAAGGTATAATTAAACCGATATGTATTTTGTAGATAAATATTAATATTAAAATAAACTCAATGTAACTATTTTACAAATCCAACAATTGTAGAAAGAGAGGAACAGAGCATGGGATGGGAAGAAAGCCAGTTTGGAGGGCTTGGGCCAAGAAAGGCAAAACAACCAAAGCAACCAAAAAAGAGAAAGAATCATGGCTACGTTTCTGCACCAAGCCAGAGCGCCTACCAACCGCAGCAGACACCCTACCCAGCGAATCAGGTATATTCACAGCAGAATATACCTCAATTATCAAGCACACGACATTTGGTTGCAAATTTAAAACCAACGCCAATACCCAAAATTTTACGTGGAATCGGGATCGTATTTTTGGGATTTGGATGCTTGATGGCTATTGCGGCACTGATAACCGGCTTTACTATGAATACATATATTGGGAGGTGGGTTATTCATTATGATTTTGTCTTCATATTGGTAGCTATTGTTTGCCTTTTAATTGGACTAATTGCAATGCTCCCGTTCTTTTATTATGCAAAAAAATTAGAGCTGTTGGAAGAAATCAGAAACGCGCTTTACAAAGACCGTTTTTAAGGATTGAGGTAGTTTGAAATGAAGCGAATAGTAGTAGCATTATTGGTTGCATCTATATTATGCGGTTTTTGCTCTTGCGTAGAAAATTCGTACTATAATACTCCCCGCCAAACTACCTGTGCCCACGATTGGGAACCGGCAACCTGTACGGAACCAAAAACATGCTCAAAATGTGGAGAAACTTTTGGAGATGCGCTTGGGCATACCGTAGTATTTGGCACCTGTAAGCGTTGCGGAAACACTTATACATTATGGGGAGATGGAGAATTTGAGGATGAATTTGACCGACCAATTGGAGTAAAATATTTGATTGGATTTTCGGAGGGTGAATTTAGTAATAGTGCAACAAATGGTTCCGAATTATTTGTCGCCGTACAGGTAACCTCTACATCTATTGGGATCTTACTTTGGGAATATGGGGATAATATAGTTAATACATATGGAAGTGATAAGTATTATATCAAAATATTGGACGGAAACGGAGAAGTGCATCGTCTTGTCGGAAATCAATACAGCGAAAGAATATTTATTGACGATGAAGAAAATAAAACAGAAGTTTTAGATTTGCTAAAAACGCCACAGATATTAAAATTTCATTTGTCGAGGAGCGGATATAGTTTGGACACATATTCGTTCGATATAAATACCAGTGGCTTTAATGAACTATATGACCAACTATATAATTAACATACAATTAGGTATCGCTCTATCAAGTCTTTTTGATAAAAACACCTTGACATACCGCTCAAGTTGGTGTATAATAAAATACGAGGAGATCGCCGATGACGGTTGCCCCCTCAATTCAAAGCGATAACCGCCTTGCTCGGGAAAGCGTAGAGGCGGTTATTTCTTTTTGTGGAATGACAGAATAACAAATATCGTTGTAATCAACGATAACACAATCCCGGAGAACTGCATGAGCTGTTCAAAGGTTATGTAATTCACGCCATCACCTCCCTCCGGTCAAATCCAGAGGAAGTAAAAGAAATATTAGTTCCTCCGGTCAAGGAGGAAGCAACCGCCACCGTTATGGCAATCTCCAAGGCCGCCGGGAAAATCCCGACGGCCTTTTCATTATAGCATGGAGGGGGTGGTTTGTCAAGATGCTTTTGCCTGCTTCACATCATACAGAGCTGCTTCAATCTGCGAGGTCAGCCATTCGTCAAGGTCGCCGAAGTGGCTTGTGATGTACTTCTTAAAGTCATCGGAAAGCTCAGATTTGCAGGTTTCCAGCGCCATTGTAAGGGCCTGTTTCTGCGCCTCTGCTGTCCATGCATCGGTTCCCTTGATGCCGTCCACGTAGGTCTGGTAGGTCTTTTTGACCGCGCCTGTGACGATCTGCAAAGAGGTTTGCAGACAGTTTTTCAGCTTTTCGTCCTTGATTTTGGAATTGATCATGGACGAAAGGCGCGCGACCGCGTAGGAAAGCAGTGCTCCCAACACCATAGTGATGATTTTGATGATGATTTCTTGCCAGTTCATTGTTTTTTCTCCTTTACAGTTTCAGTATTTATTTTTGTTTTTTAAGCCGTTCCCGAAGATGTCGTTGATGTGAATTGCGGAATATCGTTTGCACTGACGGCAGTGATGGACATCGCTCCGGTTTCCCCGATGGGCAGGCTGAACGATTGAATCACATGCTTTTCCACCGGGCTTCCCTGCTTGTCCGTGCGCACAATCGATACCAGCCCGTTCTCAATCAGATGGAACATCTGCTGGCATTGAATGGACACGGACTTGCGCAGAATCGTCTTTCGCTTCAGATTCCATGTTGCCAGATCCACGCACTGCTGCACATTCCAAAAGGTTGCCCCCTCCAGCTTGTAAGGCCGCCGACCAATGATATTGATATTCGTATCGCTTGCAGGATCATAATTCTCCGCCGAAGCCCACACAATCTCCCCGGAACTCCCTTCTCCGATAACGAGCACTTGGTTGCATACCTCGCTGTTCTTTTGCGTCTCCGATATGCTGAACAACAGGCTGTTGTTTGGAGTAAAGCTCCAAAGCACGGCTTTCTCCTCATCAAAGATGTCATCCTGTGATGCCTCAATCCGCAGCGCGCCGGTCTGGTCGTATCCGATGATACCGGCAATCAGGTCATTCATCGTGAGAACCAGATTGCCGAATGTACCACCGGATGCCTCCCTGATGGAATATGGCGTTTGCAGCATCGGAATATCCGAGGTAATAGAGCCATCGCTGTTCGTCGCCGAGTAGGTTTTGTCATCGTAATAATCCGTGAATACCGGCGCGGTACTGTCAATTTGTAACTGCGGATCGGTCGTTGCGGATACCAGATTGATTTTGGAGAAGGTCAGAATCTTTTTGATTTCGTCGAAGATATTTTGACCTTCTGCTACAACATAGTTTGCCTCCAATGTTCCGAACAAGCTGCCATTGAGGTAGTTCCATTTATCTACCAGCGGAAACGTGACCGTTCGGGAATCGGGCTGAAAGACGGCTTGCGGATCTTTGATATAGAAAACGCCCTGCGGTAGATAGAAGTCGGTTCCGTCCGGCAACACCAATCCCATCAGAAGTCTTACCTGCTGCCCGAACCAGATTTTATTGATGTTGTAGTCGAACGCATCGTCCAGATTGGCAAGTGTTACAGTGGCTTTTCTGCGCTCACCGTTCTGCAAGGACACGTTCAATGTCCCTCCTTGGATAAAGGCACGGGAATCATGAGTTGTCATATAGCCCCGCTTGAAGGTATTTCCAAGCGAAAACGCCACGGAACCGTCCGGCTGGAGGAATTCCAGCTTTGATAGCTTCTGAAATCCTTTCCCGCTTTTTAGTGCTTGGAGATACTGTGCGTACCGATTTGTCAATGTGCTTCTCCCTCCAGTCACGAAAAATCAATTTTCTGCCACACAATGGCGTTGCGCCATGAGTTGAAGATCACGGCAACCCAGACCGCATCTCCAACCGACACATCTGCAACGTCAGGAGTGTACGGCAGCCACATTGTATTCTCATCCCCTGCAATTTTGACAAGGCATCCGGTCACTCCAAGGACAGTGCTTGGCACAGATACTACCGTGGCTTTGTATACACGAAAGCAGGACTTGAAGTCGGAATCATTCTTGATAATATCCAGAATGATGGGCTTGAGTGCGCGCTTGAGCTGATCGCTGTCATCCAGAATAGACATATCTGTTCCCTCCTTTTCAGTTCTGCGTTTGAATCGATACATACAGGCGGCCATCGTCCAACACAAATTCGGGCTGCTCATACGAGCTGTCAGTGACGGCGCTCAATACAATTGCGTCAACCGGCGTATCGGACGTGTTCTGTGTGACCGAAAACTGTGTTGCCGTATATCCCTCCGGATACTGCGCCATTAACAGGCCGGTATCCAGGTCTACATACAGTCTGACGGACAGAATACCGCTGTTGTCTATCAGCCCCCATCCATCATCTGTCGGAAGCTGTATCAGGGATACCCCCGTACAGTCTCCGATCTCCTCCCATGAAAGCGATACTGTAACATGTTGGGCAGTAGACTTTTCATCAATGGTCTGTGTAACCGGGGCGGAAATCTGAATCATATACAGGTTTCCCTTCATATCCTTCAGGAAAAACTGATTCCGGCTTGCAGAGGCGGCAAACAGTTCCTCCATCTCCTGCGCGGTATCGGCATATCGGTTGGTATAGGGATTGACATTGGACAGCAAAGTTTGCAGGGTTCCGCTCCGTCCCATTCTGGTTGCCGGCTGCGGCAGTCGGTACCGCGTGAAGTTGGTTTGAAAATTGGGCGAGTTGTTGTTGCTGAC
Organism: uncultured Clostridia bacterium; assembly: GCA_944391805.1. Taxonomy (GTDB): domain Bacteria; phylum Bacillota; class Clostridia; order Oscillospirales; family CAG-272; genus UMGS1865. Next base: position 19,408 of record CALXUY010000005.1, on the reverse strand, counting down.
TGCTCCGCTGGAAATATTGTTCGAGAATCGCCAATATCTCACGACATGATACGCATTCGGATTTTCCGTGTCTTGTGAGGCTTCGAGCAGGATATATGCCTTGGAAACGCGGCAGGTACTCTCGGACGCAATCGGAGCTGAATAGGTACCATCCTCCACATTGTACATGATATAGCGATATTCCTGCCCTGTAATCCATCCATAATCCCGCAGCTTGGAAACATCCGCCGGAACCGAGAATAGTTTTTCCAACGTTCCGTCGTTCAGATTTTCACGGTACAGGTCCGCGCTCAAATTGTCCGGCGCAACATTACCCGCGTCCAATGTACTCCAGTCAAAATGCGTCAGCAGCAGGGTTGTTCCATCCTCCCAATCCGGCGGTACATAGTTGTAGTTATACAGCACATTTGAGTTCTTGGAAAATGTCAGCCAACGGCAGAACTGCGCTCCATACAAGGTCACTGTAGCAATTTCCGGAAGATCCGCCGGCGTAAGTGTCGGAGATAATGCCGATAGTTTAGAGTCTCCATTTGAAAAATATCCGATAAGATTTACATTTGAACCGGACTCGCCTCTGATGGAAATGACAGCGTCTACCTGTGCATTTTGTTCCAACAAAACGTCTGTTTCGATCAAATCCAGAATACTCATAGTGGCTTCGTAAAACTCAACGTCGGTGCCGCCTGACGAAGCTCTTTTGGCAATTGAAAGGGATATTTCTGCCCCATTCATCATCAAGCGAATGGCATTTGCCGAATGACTGCTGTCTCCCTTTCCATACAGGAAAAGTAACGAACCCGATTCCTCAATGATATATTTCCACGTCTCCAAACTCATCGTGCCATATGCAAACGATGTTCCAGTCGGTGAAAACTCAACATAAGCTGTGTCACCGGTGTTATATTCATGCACAAGATTGTAATTGTTTCCGTTACTTCTGAATGCATTTATGCCGGAAGGAAGCGATACCAAAAGAATTTCCCCGCTCGGAGAAATGGAAGCGCCTCTGACCATGCCAAGGCTGGTTGAGGATTCTCCGACTTTTGTTCCGGTTGGAGTGTATACCTGAATACTTCCGTATGTACCAACCAACACAATATTTCCGGTTGAAGAATTGAAAAATGCATCGCTCAAATTATCTTCAGTTGTAATATTGATACTGGTCTGTGTCCAGTTTGTAATGGATGCGTTATTGATTGAGAATACAACAGACTTTCTCGAATTGGTGGATGCATCAAACGCAAACGAAAGCATCTTGCTGTCATCTGAATTGAATCGGATTCGTCCCTGCCAACGTCCTGCGTACTGATATGTATCGCCCAAATATTCGCTGGAAGGCCAAAGCGATGCATTTACTTTCCATACAGTTAATAAATTCCTTGAGGTACATACCAACAGTGAGCCGTCATTGCTGAAAGAAACACCGCGGCTCTGTTCAATAGATGGCGATAACGATGTAATCAAGCTAAAATTGAGAGTATATCCATGGTGCGAGATGGCGTACAGTTGAATCTGGGTTGCAAGTGTTTCACTGTCGTACATAAGAACTGCAAGACATCTGTTATCCGGTGAAAAGGCAGCATCCGTCACAAGAAACGGAAGGTTGATGTCGGCGTCCACACTGAAAATCATGCTTGCGTACGTCACATAAGCGCCGGATTCAGATCCTGATGCCCTTGGTCCATATACAAACTCATATTCACCATTGGGGCTGAATCGAAATAATGTGATTCCTTGCGGTACAACTGAATATTGTTTGTTGATTAAATTAACAAGACCGTTGGTATTGATGCTTCCCTTCCATGCAAAACCATAAGACGGCTCAATGGCTCCGTTCTCCGGCATATTCCACGTTACCGAGGCACTTTCTCCCAAACTCAACCCATCATCGGCATAATTGATACTGCCCTCGGCAATTCCGGGGATACTGGAATAATCGGCAAATTGGTTCCACTCCAACAGATTGGATACTTTATCCGAACAATCAATTGAAAGACCGCCGCTTGTCTCGGCATCTGTGTAAGATACCGTAAATTCCTGCCAAATATCCGGCGTGACAACGCCGCTGGAGGTTTCCACAATGCAGTTGATTGCGTATGAACTCCCGCTCTGCATCCCGTCGGTAGTGTAGGAAAGCACGCTGGTATTGATCTCACCGGTATCATCAATCATCTCTCTTGTGCCGTTCACCACTCTTGCAAACTGCCAGCGTACCCAATTGATCGGGTCACCCTGCGCCTGCGTATAAGACGCGGTAAAGGTTTGGCTGATGGTTGCCACCGGCTTCACAAAATCAGTAATGGTAAGGCTTGGAGCTGTTCTGGTAATAAAATGCGAAGGCGAATACTGCTCCACAAAGTTGCTCTGCCCACTTCCCCAATACTGCGTGATTTTGAGCAAATAGGAATTGCCATCGGTAAGCCCCCATGAACTCCAAGTCGCGCCGGAAGGCTCATAGGAGTAGAATGCGGGATTGCCCTGTGCATCCGTGCTGTATTGCTGTCCGCTTGCAATATATCCGGTGTCATGCACCTGTGTGTTTGAATCGTCTACATCCAATATCTGAATCCGAAAGCCGGTCATGGGGGAATTTCCGTTGATCTGCCATGTGACACTGACAAGGCTGCTCGCGGCAACCACGCCGCCTCCGATTCCGGCAAAAGAGGATGGTGTGATATTGGAGGGTTGAAACAATGCCATAGCTCAAAATTCCTTTCTGTGTTTCAGACGAGGGACATTCCCTCAACGATTTCCAACAATGTATGCGTTTCCGCTGTCCGGGCAGGAATCGGAACGCCGTTAATATAAAAGTTACGGTTATCGGTGTTGTTATAGCTATCTCTTGTCGTATTCCCTCCCTGATAGGTATAAACCATTCCTACGCTTGGGGGCGGGATGATGGGCTTGATCATTTCCATCATTGCGCGCTCGACTGCCGCCTGCGTTTCCGCGTATGGAATCGGGCGCAGAATCTGCTCGGTCAACCATGGAGGCAGCACCAGTTCGTCTTTTTCGGTGGCTTTGATCCCGCCTACTCCTTTCAGGATTCCACCGTTATCATAAACCGGTACGCCATCCTTCAGGACAGGCTTGTCAAGATCAACCCCGGTAGCCTGCAAGATAAGGTCTTTGATGCTTTCGATGCTTTCTTCCGGGAGGCCAGCTTTGTCCCAAGTATCCAGAATGTCAAGGATACTTTGATTGGTCGCTTCGCCGCTCTCCAATTCCATATAAATTTCTTCAAAGGCGGCGTCCTCCGCGTTTTCCAGAACATCCTTGCTCACCTCCCTGTTGACTTGAAGTTCAAACTGACCTGTCTCTGCATTCACAACACGTGCGATTTGCACTTCCCCATTGCCTTTGTTGAGCAAATCCTGTCTGGCCTGCTCAATTTCCAAAACCTTCTGGCTTTCGCTGCGCAGCTCCTTCATTTTGCTTACGATTTCGTCGTATTCATCGGAAACATGTTCAATGGAGTTTTCCCACTTGACGGTATCCTCGACCGGTTTATCGGTTTCTTCTGATACTTCCTTTATGCTTTCCAGAAATTCTTCATATAGCGCCTGAATCTGTTCAGGTGTTCCGTTCGCTACGATATTCCGCTGCTCTTTGGAAAGCCACTCCGTAAACACGTCCGATTCCTTATCCCCATACAGAAATTTCATGGCATCGGAATAAGTGGAACCTTCTCCAGTTAATTCATTGATAGCCGCCTGTACTTGATCAGTCAGATATTCGCGGTCAGTATCGGAAATTTCCGTATCATTTTGGATAGTCTCTAACAGCCCGTTAAAAAGATCCAACCATTCTTTCGGGGTATAGCCGCCTTCAAGATAATTTGACATTTTCAGCCCTGTATTTCCTGAAGAAAGACCAACCGCTGCTGAAAGGGCGCCGGTTAAGTTATCAAACCAATTATCTCCAAAAAAAATATCTGCGAAAATTTTATCATTCGTGGTAAATCCATTTTCTTTAAGATAATTCAAAAGTCTTTTTTCGCCGCCATATGGGCTATTTTCTTCCAAAAAAGTCCATTGATAAATCTCTTTGTTCAGGTACTGTTCGGACTTCACAGCAGCATCTGCGTTTTTCTTACTGAACTCCGCCACCTGCGACTGAATTTCCTTCAGTTTAATTTGGTCCAGTTTTTCAATCTGGTCATCCAGGCTTCCGTTAATGAGGTCCAGAGAACCTGCATATTCGTTGTTGCTCTTAATCAGATCATCCTGAATTTTTTTGAGACCTTCCAGAGCACTTTCTCTTTCTGATTCTGAAGAAGTTCCGCTATCAAGAACATTTTTGTAATTGGAGATGGATTCGGAAAGCGCATCATACTTTTCCCGAATATTGTCAAGCTCCTGCCCAAATTCAGCCAGTGCATCCGCCCCTTCGCTGATTGTCTCCTGTCTCGCGAGCTTGGCGCCCTCGATCGCGCCATCGACCAAGGTGATCACCGCTAATATCGCGCCGATGACGCCAAGCATAGTATTCAGTGCCATGCCGGCGGTTTTCGCGTTCATCGCCACGCCTTTGATCGCAGCTCCCAGCGCCTTGAAATGCGCCGCCAGACTGATCCATGTCTTGGCCGCGATATACGGCGCAACCGCAGCAATGATAGTCCGTACAATCGTATCGATTCCGCCAAGTGCGGCCACAATGTCCAAAAGCCGTGAACCCATGTCCACCAAGTCTTTTTTGAAATCCAAAAAGCCCTGCTCGGAATTCAGCATCTTCTCCCACTGTGCAGTCAGACTGTTGAGCTTGGCCTCGTATGTGTTCAGATATTGCAGATTTTCTTCCTGTGAGTACCCGACTGCGCCTTTCATTTCTTCCAGCGCCTCGGACACTTCATTGAAATTACTCATCAATGCAATGAAGTAGTTTTTCCGATAGGTTCCGGCAGTGTCGTATACGCCGGTCATATCGTCATAGACCTCTCCAAGTTCTTCGCCGAGTGCATCCTCCAGTGCCTGTCCTTCTGCACTTTCCGCATATTGGGCAAGCATATCTCCCTGCTCCTTTGTCAGGTGCTGCATTTCTTTGGAGAGACCTTCCCATACCTCAAGAATGGATACTGCTCCCTTACGGTAATCCGCAACAACCGCCGCCATATCCGGTGACAGCGCGGCGTATGTGTCCAGAGACGCACTCCTTGTCGTATAGGCAAGCAAAGACTTGATCGCCGTGCCCAACTGCTGCCCACTGGCATTGGTCGCGCTGGAAAGTGCGGTAATCACCGCCACGGTTTCTTCCAACGACATCTTTGCCTGCTTGGCATAAGAACCGGTCTTTTCCAGCGCAAGCAGGATTTCTTCGGTGGAAACCGGGAATCGGTCGGCTGTTTTATTGAGCTTGTCAATAATATCCGTCAGTTCGCTGGCCTCTTTCCCGAACTGCACCATAATGGCAATTAAACCCTCACTGGCATCTTCGGAATCCAATTCAGCAACGTTCAAAGCCAGCAGCGCGGCTTCGGCTGCCTGAATACTTTCCGTCCAATCCATGCCGGTCTTTGCAAAGTTCTCGGCAATATCCGCAACATTGTCAAAGGTCTGCCCATACTCAATTGCCAGATTGTAAAGATCATTCGAAATATTTTCGCTCGAAATGTCCTCATTCAGAACCCGGCGAATTGCAATCACCCGTTTTTCGGTATTGACCAACGTTTCATTCAGACTGGCAAACCCGGCCTTTATAAGGTTAATGGCCTGCATCACAAGGGTTGCCGCTGCCGTCCACTTCATGAACCCGGTAACCATGCTGCCAAACTGGGTTTCTGCCTTTTTGCCTTCGGCGCGCACGGTTCCGATTTCTGTTGACAATTTGGAGAACTGCGCGGACAGAGCCTCAAGCTGCTTCTGTTGCTCCGGCATGATATTGCCGTTCTGTGAGGCGATCTGCGCGTTCAGTGCTTTGACAGCATTCAGATTATCTGTAACCTGCTTGGTGTAGTCGGTAAACGTACCGCGCGGATAATTTTTGCTGGCGTTCTTCATGGTCAGCAGCAACGAGGCGTACTGTTTCTGCAAACGATCCACATTGTTGACGGATTTCAGGTGCACTTGATTCAGCTTTTCCACCTGTGCCGCATATTTTGCCTGCTGCGTATTTGTACGCGCAACCTCGGTTGCCAGCCTTTGCTCGGCAAGCTGCCGCTTTTCGGTTGCCGTGGTTGCTTTTTGCGCCGCGCTGGCAACCGCATTATAGTACTTGGTGAGCGCGTTGAGCTGCGCGGTCAAATCCTTGTTTACAGTAATATTTTTCAGCGATTGCGCAACGCTGTCGATTCCGCTTTTCAGAGTTTTGAGCTGCGCATCGACATTCGCGCTTTTCAGCTCTACGTTCAATATGATTTTCGCCATGTGTCCTCCTAAATTTAAAACGGGCCGATCTGCGGGCTTAACAATGATTCGTCCATCCCGATAACATCCATTGCTCCGCCTTCCGGTACAACGACAAACGGGTCTTTCGCATTTCGCATGGCGGTGGTAAACCGTTCCATAATCCCATGCGCTTCCTGCTCGCGCACAAAGTTATCCCAGAACGGACGGGGGAATATCATTCTTCCTTTTTGATCCACAAAAGGCGGGTACTTCCACCCATCGTTCTCCTGTATGATCTTAATCAAAGCATCCCCGTTCACGGTGCTCCAGTCAGGATTTTCGTGCTCCCCGGTTGGTTCATACGAGAATGTGAGACTGCGCCCTGACACCGAAACATCCATATTTGCCGGACTTCCAAGCGGTGTGCCAAGAGAGGGATTGTCTGTCCGTCTTTGGTACATTCTTGGCGGTCCCCACGGCTCGTACCAGTCCTCCTGAATATGTCGTTGGAGGTTTTCTATCATGCCATTTCCAACGTCGCCAAGAGCAGGAGCAATTGCTGAATCGATGCCGGATAACGCTTTGTCAACGTCCTCTTGCAGACCAATTTCCGTGACGGTAAACTCAAAGAAATCTGCCATCATGCATCCTCCTGAAAACGGGACGCGAGCATACAATGATTGCCCGCGCCCCGGGCGCAAATGTCAAAATGTCACGATACAGTGACGTTGCAATACGTGGTTAATGTAGACAATCCAGATCGGGTCAGTGTAATGGTCACTTCAGTCTCTCCGGGCGAACTTCCACCCGTCACCTGCCCGTTCTCATTCACCGTAGCGGTGGAATTGTTATCCGATTCATAAGAGAGATCGGTATAAACCGGCTGAACGGTGGAGCCGTCAGGCATCAGATACTTCACAGGGATTTGTGCGGTCTCTGACGTACCAACCGTCACAGCACCGCCAACCACCACAAGCGCCTGAACCTGCGAAGTAGAGCCGGCGCAGGGTACAATCACATAATAGGCCATGTTGGAAATCGGCGCGGCGCAATCGTTGCAAACCATTCCGGGCAAGCTGTCATCCGTGATTGCGCTCCAGCCAAACTGGGTGGTTGTGTTGGTGGTCTGGTTGCCGTCGATTCCGGCGTCCCCGTTCAGGGTTGCCTTCGGGACAACAAGGTACAGGTATCCCCACAGAGTGGACTGGGTAATCGAATTGTTCTGCTTGGCGTAAATACCGTACTTCTGCGTCAGATGTACAACAGCCGGCGCTCCGGCGGCCGGAATGGCCAGCGCCTGCGCGGAGGCATTCTCGGAAAAATAGAAAACCTCATATGTCTTGCCGGCTACCGCAGAAAATCCGACCACCGTCTTGGTGTCGGGGTCAATCCCATAATTCGTGCCGGAATACTGCGCCACGCCGCTCTCCCTCACGGTGCACCATACGTTGGTGTCAGAAGCGGGCTGTCCGTACTCTTTCGACGGGGTACCGGTAACTGTCAGCGCAGTCCCGGAGGAAACGGTAACAGATTCGCATACCGGAACTACCGCGTTATACGAAAGCGTTCCGCCAGTCACCAGCGCTCGGTGTACCAGTGAGAAGCCCTGCGATGTATACGTGCCGGTCAGGCGGGTGGTGTCCGGGATAATGGCGGCCAGACCATTGCCAAACCCGGCTGCGATTTCCTGTGCATTAAACGTATAGTTTACTGCACCGTCGGACGAAAGGTTGTCATACGCGATGATGTTTCCCGTGGCAGGGTCGCGCATGATCTGTTCTACCTGCCCCTTGACGAACAGGTTCGGATTTCCGAAGTTAAAAGCAGTCATTTTTTACTCTCCTTTTTTGTTTTGTATGCCCATATTCTGGGCGATTTTTGAAAGCGGGACAGTGCCCTTGTGGGTGTCAATCGTGTCCAGAAGCCAGGACTGTGCCGGATTTCCGTCTGGAAACTTCACCATCCCGGAAAGCTCGGCCGACGCATAGAGCATGTAATGCTTGTCCCTGTCTATCGCTCTGCGCCGATTCTCAAATTCCCGCACCGTCCAATCGAGAATTTCCACATCCCGGACGTGCGACAGATAGGCAACGGAAGAAATCATATCATCCATATTGAATTTTTCCTTGAATCTGGAATCTCCCGCAGTCAATCGAGGTTGTTCAGCCAAATCCGCATTGTCCGCTTCATCAGGCAGCTCCAGCCCGTTTTGCTCTGCAACGATCCTGCGAATCGCCGCAAACTGTCCGGGAGTAACGGTGGTGCTTTTTCCGTTCTGTATGACCGTCATTTGCTCAATCAGCGGGATTTTGCCGTTGCGGTTGATCGATATTCTGTCTGCCTGCAACAGCTCGTTTCCATCCGTCTTGGTTGCAAGCGAAAACAGTTTCAGTACGCGGGCAAAGTATCCGTTTGTTCCTTTTTGGTTTTGCGCCGCATCCATATCCATCGCAAGCATTGCGTTCATATAATCCATTGTGCAATAGGGGTAAGGCAATGCGCTCAGTCGCATTTTCCACGTATCGGCGCAAGCCATATACTCCTCATAGTGCCACATGGAGATCGGGTAAAACAGCAGGCCGAACGCTTCAATGGGTTCTCCGGTGCGTATTTTTCGGATGCGTTCCGTTTTGTCCATTCTGTACGCCCTCCGCCTCCTCGCTGCTCTTTTGTATCCGTATATTGCAATCACGGAAATCTGTGGTGTTTTCCGAAAGGCCGGTATACCGGCAATGATGCTGATGGAGGCAGAAGGCCGTCCATGCGTTTTGCGCAAGGCTATAATCCACCCCCGGCTTTTCCATACGCGCACATACCAAATAACCGTGCGTGCGATACCGTTTTGCATATTGGCATTGTGTCGGCATATCAATATCCCTCCAGATCAACGATAATCGACTTGGAAACACCTCCATAGGATGCGGTAATGGTCAACGGAACCGGACTTGGTTTAACCGCCGTAATCATGACCTGGTTAAATCCAAGCTCATCTGTCACGGCGTACAGAACTCCGTCAACCAGTTTTGTCCGCACCGGATTGTATTTTGTTGGGTCACTGGTTTGGTAGAGCACACCGTCATCCAGCGACAGCTCGGAGCCGTTGTAGCTTTCCCCGGCAAAGTACTGTTTGAGCAGCATGTCTCCAAGATCCACGCTGACCGTGGAATTTGCCAGATCATCGTTTGTGCCGTACAGAACCAGATAGCAGGACGGGTCTGCGCCGGAAAAGCTGAATGTCACGCCGTTTGGCATCCGTTCACCATTCCGAAAATAAAATGCTGTGTATACCGCAGAGGTATATTGCCGCACGGAGGATTGCACATACCCGATAAACGACACGTTTTCGGTCATTCCGGCAGTGCTCACCGTAATCGAAGCCGTTGCGCTGACATTCGGATTCTGCGCCAGTGTCGCGGTGATCTGCGCACTTCCTTCGGCAATGCCGGACACGTTCCCGAATACATCCACTGTGGCAACGGAGTGGTCGGATGAAGTCCATTCCCATGTGATCGGGCAATCCTCTGTGGGATGCATGATTTCTCCGTTTGAGACGAACTGGGCAGTATAGGTTGTCAATTCTCCAACCTGCACGCTTTCCGCGCCACCGATAATGGCCTCAAAGCTCTGTGTATTTCCACCCGCGATAAAGTTGACGGTGACGTCGTCTGCCTCTGTTGGCTCCTCAATTCTCACGGTGAAATCCAGTAAATGGACGCTGTCCCGATCATTCGTAAACTCCCGAATGAAATCGGTAAACCCTGTGATGTAATAGGCCTTGGTGCCGAGAATGATTCTTTTATTTTGCCCAAGCCTGCGCGTATTGTCATTGAGTTGGCAGATGACGTGGAAGTAGCCGTCCATCAGAATCAGATTCTCCGGGGATTCATTGTCGTTTCCAAGCATATTTGATTTTTCGATCACGATTGGCTCCGATACCACATTCCCATAACAGTCATAGCTGTTGTAGGCTGTATTGCACCGATATACGATGGCAGTCGCTCGTGCGCTGGAAATATTGGATGGATTGATACAAATCCATGTGCTTCCCATTGCCTGAATTTTTGCGCCGATTGGCAGATAGTCCACCGCCAGCTCCGGCAACAATATCTGCTTGACGTCATCGTTCTTTCGTGTCAGGGATGCGCTTGGGCGGATGATATCCGACATACGGATGTTTGTGTTTGTCCATTCATAGAAATCGGCTGTCAGCCCCTGCACATCGGCGTTCACATAATCGCTGGAGAGATATGCCCTCTCCGCGTCAAACAAAGCGGAACGTTCAGCAAGATACTGCTTCTGCCTTCCGGCATACTGGGACGGCGCATTGGTACGGATACCTCCTGACGGCTGCGCAAATGCCGCGGCGTTTTTGATGTACTGTTCGCTGCTGCCCATCGTCACGTCCCCCGGAAGGATCGATTTTTCCCATTGATGGTAAACTCCGCCGTTTCCCTGCTTTGCAGCTTCGCGTTTGATATTTTCTCTCCATCGGAAAATCCCAGCTCATAGGTCTGGCTCAAAAGATATTCCAATTCATCCTGCCCAATCAGAATTTTGCCGAAAATCTTTTTCACAATGGGTTCCTCCTGTTTCTCACGCCAATCTGATCGTTCCGTTCGTTGAAAGATACGGCATGTTGTCAAAATCCGATGCGCTTTGCGGTTCGGTTGTAGCAAGCTCCAACGCCAATGTCAATTCCCTTCCCACATTCGTATCTCCGTCATACACAGCCCTGCTTCCGCAATCCGAGTGCTTGGACTTGGACAGGAAGAATGTCCCGATCCCGTCCATGTTCACGCCGTGAAAAGCCTCTATGAGCGCCTGCTCAATTGCTACCGCGCGGCTGTATGCATCCGTGCGCGTGTTCAGCTCATAGGTATAATGCGTCCAGATGTAAAAGCATACCGACACGGCAATTTTCAGATCGTCCTGCGACGGAACGGTTCTGCCGAGATAGACATATACCCGCGTTTGTGCGTCGGTCTGTGACGGCTTTGTCCATATCTGCGGAATCAACCGGTATCCCTTTGCCGTTGGAGGATTTTCCGGCGCGGACGGGTCAAACAGCACCGACATTTTCTGCGAGATGCTGGGAAGCTGTTCATTGAGGGGATTGGCACTGTCATAGTACAGATACTTCCAGAACCGGCAGCGGGAATATCGATTATTGTCCGGCGGAACATAGCCCTCCGACGGAGCGTCCAGAAGATAATTACAGATCTTCTTCGGAATCAAAACCGCCTCGGAGAGGTCGAAATACGAGTTCTGCACCCGGATATACGGATACCATTGGCTGTTGGGGTCTGTCATTTCAGTTCTCCTCCCGTGTCGCCTGCTCCACCTCTCCACTCGGTTGCTGTTCCGCTTTGATTCTCTCCAATGCCGCCGAGATGTTTTTCAGATTTTCCGGCGAAAACATCACCGAAAAGCCGTCCACCACGCGGAGGGCCGCGTCATTGTGATTGAGCTTTTCTCGGTTGATCGCACAGTCCACCATACGGCAAAGCTCCCGATAGTCATTCAGTATCCGCACCGAAATGTCCCGCGTCTGCTCCTTTTTCCTGAATTTCTCCAATTCATACATCAGATCTCCGAAGAAATAACTGTCGTATGCCGCCTCATCAAACGGATTCGGCGTTTCAAGGCCGAAATAATATTCCAGAAAAACCTTTGCAAGGCAAAGCCGTTTCATTACAAAATTTTCGGACACCAGCATCGGCAGCGTAAGCGCACGGTATGGCTGTGCGTTTGCTCGCGGCGCAGAGACTTCCTCCAAGCATTTTTCCGCAATCGCTTCTGCCATTGCCTGCTTTTCGGCAATTGGGATGTAGGTTTTGGCGGTGAGCAGCATATGTTCTGTAATTTCGAAGGGTTTCATTGCTTTGTTCCTTTCCTTGAAAATGAATATTATATAGACGGCTGCGGCGGATTGATTTGTTTTTCGTACACCACCTGCTCCAGCCGTCGCATCGCTCCGGCCAGTTTTCTCTCCATCTGCTCCAAGCGCTCATTCCCGGAACGCATACGGTTTGCCCGGTTCTGCTCATAAAAGGACTGATCCTCCACCTTGTCCACATAAGAAAGATAATCGTTTTCAAAGCGGGTTGTCCATCCGATCTCAAAGCACATGCCGAGCACCGTCATAATTCCAGGAGATAGATCGTTTGCAAAATACCCGTCGGTATAGAAATCAAAATCAAATACAGTGCCTTTTGAAATCGGGTTTTCCGCATCCGCCGCAATGGTAACGGTTCCTGTTTCTGACTGATATTGGGCAATGTCGGTTGGAGTTGCGGTGACAGTTCCTGTTGCCGAATACGTGAGAATCCGGCAGGCAAACAGCTCATAGCCGACATAATCCGCACCAAGGTTTACAACAATCGGTTCGGTCGCGTCGGTTTGAACCGTGTAGGAGCTGCTTGCAAATTGCGGTTCGGTCAGCTTGGGATTTTGTGCTGTTCCATAGAGGTATTCGGGCATGTCTGTCGGGATATTGAACCGCGCCATCTGGGGGTAAAGATACCCCCAGAGTTTTCTTGCGTAAAGCGGCGGGTCGGTCACGGACAGTTCATTGAGCCGAATATCGTCGATGTACGGCGCACAGTATTCGGTCAGGACTTTCAGAATCGGTGTCACGTCGCACCTTCCTTTCCATATCAGCCTTCCTCGCTGGAAAGTTTTTGACCGATGTCATCCAGCATATGGCGGAACAATCCTTTTTTGTCCACGCTTCTGGACATGTTGTTCAGCGTTTTCAGCGTGTCTACGTCGATTGTCGAACTGCCTTTCTCGAAGTAGTCGGATTCAATGGTATTGGCAAAGGTTTTCTTATGCCACTCACATAGATTACCGAAAATCGAAATCAGATCCTGCGGCGGCAGTTTACACAGATTGGCATAAATCCGCTCGGTCATCAGCTCGCCGGCTCTGTATTTCACTCCGTAACGCTCCATCTCCTCCTCGGTCAGCCCGTTCAGTACAATCAGTTTCCGCTTCTCCAGCCGTTTTTCCATCCGGTAATCAATTCCCTGCAAGAATTTCTCCTTGGGAATTTTCAGGGTACCGCCGGACCGGTTGATCTTTCCCCAATCCCCTAAATCAAATACGGTTCCAGGAGCCATCGGACCGATATAGGTAACCGTGACATATTCGTCCGTTTTCACATGAATCACGTTCCCGGTCTTTGATTCGGCAAGCGCCTTTGCAACGGCTTCCGCAATCATCTTCTGCACTTCGTCTCTTGAGAAATTTTCTTTCTTTTCTTTTTCTGCCATTTCCCGATTCCGTCCTTTTTCTGGTTATTTTTTTATCATGAGCCCTGAATCAAGCCGACCTTGTTTATAAACATCGGCTTGATGTCAAACAGCGCGGTCATATTGACATTGATCGTGCGGTCTGCGGTCTGTGCGGGAGACATGGAGATGGTAAAGGGCGTTCCCTCCGCAAATACGCCGAAGATGGGCGCATAGCCGTAGCCTGCCTTGGCGGTGATGTAAATATCGTCTCCGAAATCAATGGTCTGGAGCGTGCTGTTCTGCGTGCCTGGTACAATGACCGGAACTACTTCAAAGAGCTGCACGCCTGCCGCGTTCGGGAGATAGCCTCTCTCAAACCACTCTTTGCCGAGACCGTACTGCAGCCCGGTAATCGCTCCGGTCGTGCCGTCCACAGGAAGCACCTGCGAGAGCGCTCCAATGCTGCCGTAGGCAATCAAATCATCTCTCCTCACACCATTGGTCATTGCAACCAGAGTACTGATCCGTGCCCAGTTGGATGAGCTGTAAGAAGGCGCAGTCAAATCGTCAAGAATCAATCCTTTTTGAACCGCACCTTTCATTTCCTGCATCATCATGGCGTAACACTTGTTCATTAGGCCAAAGCCCATTGCCGCATAATGATAGCCGGCGTCTCCGTTTACCCAATCCTGAAATCCCTTAATCGTGAAATTGCAGGTATAGGTTTTCGGGGTCATTGTGACAGTCTTTGGACGCATGTAATTCTTGGGTGTACTGTTGGAAGAGCCTGGCGCGGAATCCTGCCACAGGAATACATCGTTGGATTTGACGTCGATCTCCACCGTGCCGCCGCCCGGAGCCGAGTACCACTGAATCAATCCACCGGATGTAAAATCATCAAACACAGTGAACATCAGAGGATTCACAACCTCGTTTTCAATGGCCGCCATCGTATTCAGAAAGATCAGATCGCCGTTCAGATTACGATCCCTCTTGACCGTTTCGAGGTCGGGTGCATCTTTGCCAAGCACTTTATATGCCTGCGCGGCGCAGAAAAGCAGTTTCTTTTCATCATGCTTCTGAGAAAGCTCCTGATAATCCACACCCTTCGCGTCCAGCATGGAATTATATTTATCACTGGAAAGGCGCGGCATCGCGTTCAGACGCCTCCCCGCATATTCGCAATAGAGCAGCCGTCCAGTTGCGATGAGCTCGTTGCGGGAAATATCCCCGACGCCGTTCACGCGGACTTTGGAATCGTTCGCGCTCTTTGCCACAAAAAGGTCTCTGTTGACCGAGTTCAGTTTCAGTGCCATTTTTCAAATTCCTCCCTATTCATTATTCAGATGCCGCTTCAGCGGTTCGCTTTGCGACGAGTACATATCCGGTCTGCCCCAGCCATACACCTTCATTCACCGGTTTTGAATAGAGAAACTCAAAGTAAACGCCGGTGCCCGCTGCGGGAACCGTAGACGATGCGGTCAGTAGACCATTGGCAATGGTGCAGTATTTGTTGGTAGACGTCGGTGCGGTGCCGCCGGTAAAGTTTCCGCTTCCCCAAGCATAGGTCTCACCGATCATCAGTTCAAAGAAATTTTCCCGTTCTCCGCTGGGAATGCCAAGACCCAGCGTATCACTACCGAGGTTGTAGCTCAAATCGCCGCCTGTGACCTTGTTCACATCATAGGTATTGGCAACATAAATGCCGGTGTGGTCGCCATAGGCTCCCCCGGAGGTACCGTTTGCGGCATCCACAAAGTACCACGTGTTGCCGTTGAGAATCGGCGGGGTGAGATCTTCATAGCCACGCAAAGGGATCAGACTGTTCTTTACAACAAGCCTGCCAGCGTCGCAGTCGGCGGGGGCAAAGCTGCCCGAGTAGGTGCCGTACATGCCGGGCACGTTCTGGGTCTGATTGTGTACGCTGTTGGACACAATCACTTCAAACATCGTGTTTGCGGTATAAGCCATTGTTGTGTTCTCCTTTTCACTTCAAAATATTTGCGATTGCGGAATCGATTTTGTCGCTGGGTTCATTTTCATGGGTAGCGATGTCCCATGCCATTTTTCGAATGGTCTTTTGAGAGGCAAGCAGCTTGTCCATGCAAAGCGCGTCCACATCCCCTTTTGCCTTCTCTGCCCCATAGAAGCGACCGTTACAGTCCTCCAGCGCGGCATATTCGGAAATTTTCTCCTCGGTCATCAGCCCGTCGCACTCATTCCCAACAAAATTAACATTGGGATTGGACTTGCTGATTTCCTCAAAGCGTTTTTGAATGATTTCCTTCACGCTTTCCACACGGCGCTGACGCTCCTGCTTCTGCATCGTGTCGAGAGATTTTTCCACGGCCTCCCGGTTGGTTTTTTCCTTCTCCAGATCGGCCTTCAGTGCCTCGCACTGCCGGGTCAAGGCGTCGGTGACGGCATCCATTTGCAGTTCCATCGACCGATCCCCATCGGAAAAGGTGATCACGGCGTTTGCCTCCAGCTTCGCGCCTACCACAATTTCATCACCGTTTTTGGATGCGGTGGAGAGGTAGGGCACGCCGTTATCTGAAAGCAGCGCCACGTTGTCCTCATTCACAGCGAGTACCTTGAACCCGGCGAAATGAGGCTCCAGATCTTTCAATTTGATCTTCATCGTTGGTTTTTCTCCTTTATCTTTTTTATTTTTTTCCTGTGTATCGGAATAGACGGACGCCACATAGAGTTTTGTGTTTTTCCGTAGCTCCTCTACCCCGTTCACAGACAAGGTACGAATGTACGCTCCTGCGACAGCCTCTGTCACGCCATCGCCCAAAATGGTGACGCCGAGTGGGATATACTCTTCGTATACCTCGTCACCGTCCTCGTCGGAGCTCATTTTTTCAATCAGCGTTTCCACACTGACCTGCTGGCCGTCCAGCCCTTGCTTTTTGAGCTTTTCAATCAGTTCGCGCGCATACCATTTCCAAATCTTTCCCCTTGCAACAAGCCATTCGGTTCCGTCGCGGACGTCAATACGCAGGTCATCTACAGATGGGATATACCCATAAATATGCTCGGCGCCTTTTTGGAGAAACGATGCGTATGTATCTCCGTTTTCGGCTTTTACTTCGGTAAAGTTGTGCCCGCTGTCCCTACCAAGCTCTCCGTCCACATAGGCTGCAAGAATCGGAATGCCCGCAAACATCGGCAGGTGACGCTCCATGTTTCGGTAGGTTCCTTTATTTCTGGTTTTCTTTTCGTTGAGAAACCACAGTTCCACATCCTGCATCCGGTCGTCGTAGGTGGACAAAACCTTCAGCGTTCCGGGTACCGAGGCAATTTTGTTATGTTCGGATATGGTTTTGAATTTTTTCACACAGAATCAGTCCTCCTTCCCTTCCAGATATTCTTCGCAAAGCCCATCAAACGAGGTTTTGCTTCCACCATCTGTGTCCCATCGCGCCCACAGTTCCAGAAACACCGTATAATCGTTGGAGTTCTTCACCATCAGTTCTTCTGTTTTCAGCGCAAGCGGCAACAGATTGGCTTGATTGGCTGCGTTGCGAAATGACATCAGTGCTTCCTGTATGTGGTCAAACGTTCGAATCAGTAAGTTGAATACACCGTCGACATCCGAAACCTCGTCCTCCAGCGCGAGTTCCTCCACTGTCGGATAAAACTGCATAAGATGGCGCTGGTGCAGAACATCGCCAAATTCATCGAGATACTCCAGTTGCTTATGCGCATTCTCGTGAATGAGACGGGAAAGATTCGGCATCCCCTGCACGATATATACATATTCCTTGAGTTGGTCCAGCCATTTGTTCCCCTCCCCGTAAGCCTTGCTGACCGCGCGGGAAGGTTCATACAATCGACTGTATTGTGGGGACGCATAATTGTAACTATCCTTGATTCGCATTTAGTCTCCTTTCTCCGGCGGAACCGGAAAAGTCACATCGTATGGGAACCCCTCTTGCTGTGGGATGTCACGAAGGGCTTGGCGGTATTTCGCCATAGGGCCAAAGACAGCGGATGCAATGGTTTTCAAAAAGCCAATCCATGCGGTAAACGCGGAGCCTTCCGGGGATGTTAACCCCAATCGGTCAAGGCACATCTCCTTGTCCGTTTCTGCCAGCAGCGCGTCGCGTTTGGCACGTACCTCCGCGGCCAGTCTGGCATATTCTGCATTTCTGGCCGATGTCATCCACGCATCCAGTGTTTTCTGTACATTTTCCAGCAGGTTATCCCGATACGGTACCGGCATCCGGTATTCGTCGTACTGGTACATTGTCGCGCCCTCCCGCGTTTCCTCTGTAATGTTCTCCCGCAGGATGACTTCCGCGATCCCGTTTGCGGTAATCTCGATTTCCGCCGCCTCCGGTCTGATGTTGCTTTCTGTCCTCATTTCTGATTGCCTCCTTCAGCTTTTTGATATTGATGTATGGCCTGATATATTTGGCATAATATGTGCGCGAATTGCTGTGACGAATCCAGCCGAGATAAGACAGGACGGCACGTGCGTCCCGCACCGGAATGGTTTTCTTCTTCCGCATTTTGGAGATTCGCCGCCGGATGCGGAGCGCGTTTTTTCTCCGCAATGTCGTTTTGTTTCTGTAAAAGCGGAAGCCGAGCATATCGACCGGGCGGGAATCCACCCGGAACACCTGCCAGTTTTCTTTCAGCGTCAGAGAAAGCGGCGCGATATATTCCGCGATCTGCCGGCGTACCCGGTGCAATTCTTTTTTGTTGCGTCCGAACAGCACCATGTCATCCATATACCGCAGATAATATTTGACGTGCAGCTTTTCCTTGATATAGTGATCCAGTCCCTCCAGATAGAAATTTGCCCACCACTGCGAGGTGTAATTTCCGATTGGAAGTCCTTGGCGATGACTGTCGATAATGACGTCGATCAGCCAAAGCACGTCTGCATCCTTGATTTTTCTGCGAAACACTGTTTTCAGTACATCCTGATTGATCGATGGATAATATTTTTTTATGTCCAGCTTCAGGCAGTACTTTGTGTTTTTGCGGTCTCTGCGCATCCATCGCTCGATATACCGTTTCCCGTAACCGATTCCGCGGCCGGGAATGCTGCCGCAGCAGAATACGTACATGCCGCGTTGGAGCACCGTCTGCGTGATTTGTATCAGCGCCCAGTGGATAATCTGATCCGGGTAAAACGCCGGGCAGAAGATTGTCCGCTCCTTCTGCGTCGCTCCGTCTTTGATAACGAATGTTCGGTATGGCTTAGGTCGGTATTGCTTTGTCACCAGCATATCCCGTATTGCTTCCGCGGCTTCCTGCTTATGCTCCATCACGTTGCGCACGACGCGCCGATGCTTCTTTCCTTTCGCAGCATTTTCGATTGCCCGGAATATATTATCAAGGTCGCAAATCTTTTCAAACAGATGGCCTTCCCGTTTCATGTTTCCTTCTTTCTTATATCTTCAGGGTTTTCAATGATTTACTTGCCCCGACCGTAGCGATTGATTTTTGCCAAGCGGCAAGGAATACAGCGTGCAAGGGAAATTTGACAGGCAATATAAGATAGACGCGCGCGGTTGTTGACGTTCGTACTCGACGGGGCGTTGTTGCAATTCCAGTAACATGGCCCGGCGTTCGAGCCGTTGTTCCAGTTGCCGCCGACCTGCGCCGCGCGCTCTGCACGCCGTACCCCCAAAGTATAAGGGAAACAGTTTTCCTGCATTTGGTTTTATATAAGAAAGACGCGCGTGGGCAGTGACGCCGCCCACCGACGGGGCGTCATAGCAATGCCAGTAACACGGCCCGGTGAACCAGCCGCGCGACCAGTAGCCGCCGACACACGCCGCGCGGTTTCACGCTGTATTCCTATTGTGAATTGTAAATAATATAGATTAA
>CALXUY010000004.1 GCA_944391805.1 uncultured Clostridia bacterium | reverse complement strand
ACGACAAGAGATATCATCGTTTTGAAAAACACCATATGGGTGATACTCTTAAAGAATATTTCTATCGGTTCTGCTTCTAACTTAATTCTCATGCCAGGGATTGCAAAGCAAATAATCAAATAAGTTGAAATAAAGGCAATCAAAAACAACACTATGGATACAGTTTTCTTTTTCATACAAACACACTCCTTTATCTTGAAAAGGGACTAGAATAAAGAACCGGTTTTATCGGAGCTCCGATAATTGGCTGCCCGGCCTTCCGGGCTTGGTGGTGCATTCGGGCTCAAATCCGAACCACACCATCGTGGTATGAAGTTTGGCATATCGCCGCACGCCCCCGATAATTGGGAGCGGCAACTTGCCGCTGGTGGAGACGGTGGGAGTCGAACCCATGACCTATGCGTTGCGAACGCATCGCTCTCCCAACTGAGCTACGCCCCCATGTGACTGGAAAAGCGAAACCCCAATACAGCTTGGGGCTTCGCAAAACTGGGGTGAGATATGGGATTCGAACCCACGGCCTTCAGGGCCACAACCTGACGCGCTAACCAACTGCGCCAATCCCACCATACCGCATGTCTGCAGGACAAGAGCACAGCTCTCCCCTTCCTTCAGACCACTGCACTTGTATAGTATACCACAAGTAAAATTGTTTGTCAAGAGCTTTTGCGAAACTTTTTTGCACTGCTGTGTCGCGTGTGCGGCGTTCCCTTGGCTTCCAAGAGTCTCCTTTGCAGCGTTACTGCAATTCTTCAAAAGCATGACCGCGTTTTTTCCTTCTCTACCCTGACACGAGGCGCTTGCCCCGGTACTTGTCCATGCCCGCACAACTATAACCTTTGGGTAAAAGCTCGTGAACAAATATAGACTTCACAAACGCACACAAAAGGGCTACAATATAAGCAACTCGAACAGCGGGAAGCGTGCTCACTCCCACAATACCGCTGCACGCACGGTTCGGCGAAGGCGCGGCTCCGGGCCGGCCCATGACCACAGTTGAATTCAGGAAAAGGAGAAAACACAATGAAAAAACGATTTTCCGCACGCATCTGCGCACTGCTCATCCTGCTCGCCTCGCTCTCATGCGCGGCCTGCTCCAACGCTCCGGCCGACGGAGCCGATCAAAGCCTGACGCCCGCCACCGCCGGCGACCCGTCCAGCAGCGTACTGGTTGTGTACTTCTCTTGGTCAAGCGAGGGAAACACCGAGCAAATGGCAAACTACATCGCCGGGCAAACGGGCGCTTATGTCGTGGAGATCATTCCGGAAGACCCCTATGACGGGAGCTACAATGATGTGGCCTACGGCAGAGCGCAGGAGGAGGCGGAGGCCAATGCCCGTCCCGCGGTATCACAGGAGACCTACGACCTCATCAATATGGACGATTATGATACGGTTCTCATCGGCTTTCCCATCTGGTGGCACACCGCCCCAATGATCATCGGAACCTTTCTCGAGCATTACGACTGGACCGCCGACGACAATATATATCCATTCTTTCAGGGAGCCTCCAACAGCAACCAGGAGTATTACAACAACTCCATGAGCTTTGTGCGGAGCAGTGCCGAGGGCGCAACCGTGCATGACGGGCTGTATGCGGCCGAGAGCAATACATCGGCAATTGACGCCTACCTGTCGGAAAACGGCCTGCTCACGGCGGGCGAATGAGCGACCGGGAGAAATGCATATGAAACGATCAATGGCGCGTCTGCTTTCCGCGGCGATCTGTCTGGCCATAATGCTCGGCCTGTGGGCCTGTGCGGAACCGGGTGCAGGCTCCATGCCTCCCTCGCAACGCCAAAAAATAGCCGGTCAGAGCTGTTTTCTCCATGCGGAGTGCCGCCGCATCCCGTCCGGAAATCGGACGTTTCTAAAATCTGTTTCAGAGAGGAAAAATCATGCGTGCTTTACGGAATCTTGTGCGCGCCTGCTCTGCAGCGCTCATTCTGCCGTGCCTTGCCGCATGCAGTACCCCCGCGGGGGTACCGCCTGCAATGCATTCGGCGCATTCGGAATACACCGGACAGCCGGCGCACTCGGCCGGGCAGCAGAGCGGAAGCATCACAGCCGGCACGGAGCAATACCGCGGTTTTTCGGTTGACAACGTTTTTCACTCCGCAGACAGCGGAGATATCCACTACAATGTCTATTTCCCCGAGCATTACGACGGGAACGAGCCGTATGCGCTGTTCCTGACGCTGCCCGGCTATCAGGGGCTTTACCGCTTCGGCGCCGGCGCAAACCTCCGGACCGAAGCCTTCGGCTTTGAGGCGCAGAAGTATATTGCAGATATGATTATCCTTGCCCCGCAGCTCAATGACTGGGGCGCCAACTCCGCCGATCAGGCAGTCGCCCTGTTGGATTACTTTCTGGAGCAGTATAACATCGACCGGACGCGCATTTACGCCGAGGGGTATTCAGGCGGCGGTGAGACACTTTCCCTTGTCATGGAGCGATGCCCCGAGCTGTTTGCGGCCGTTCTGCACGTCAGCTCTGTCTGGGACGGAGAGCTGGCCCCTCTCGCGGCGTCCCGCACGCCAGTGTATTTTGTCATCGGTGAGAGCGACGAGTATTACGGCTCTGCGCGCATTTCGGAAACCTATCATACGCTTGCCGCCCTGTATGAGGCGGCGGGTCTCCCGGCGGAGACGCGCGCTGCGCTTGCGGTTCTCGACGCCAAGGACGCCGCATATTTTGAAGCCGCAGGAGCAACCAGCCAGCACGGCGGAGGGGGCATGGTCGCCTACGACAATGCAATTATGAGCTGGCTGTTCGGTCACAGTAAGGAGGCGTTATAAATGATGAAAAAACTACTTGCAGCCATGCTGGCGCCGCTACTCTGCCTGTTTGCGCTCTCGGCCTGTGCGGTCAGAGAGACCGGGAACGGTGATACATCGACGGGAGACAGTCTGCTGACGGGAGAGGAGCAGGAAATGCAGAACGGCGATTATACGGCGGGCACGCGGACAGACGATGTGATATCCGATCCTGTCTTCGGAAGCTGGGGCCGGCTGATCTTCCCCGTGGACGAATGGTATTACAACGGCGACACGCTCGGAAGCCTCTCCATGACCTGGTACACCCATATCGACCCCGACATGACCGTGCAAATCTGCAACTATCTGCGGGAGCACACGCTCGCGGGAGAACAGGTCTTTTACGATATCTATACCGAGGAGGAAAAGCGGGCGGATCCCGAGAAGGAGAATACGGGGCTGTTCTTTTTCCGGGGGAATGCAGGCGCACCGTTTGCCGTTACCTGCGCGGGCGGCGGCTGGGCATATGTCGCCGCAATGCACGACAGCTTCCCGCACGCGCTGGAGCTCTCGAGGCGCGGCTACAACGCCTTCGCTGTCATCTACCGTCCCGGCGCCCCTACGGCATATGAGGATCTGGCGCGGGCGCTGTCCTTTATCTTTGAAAACGCGGACGCGCTCGGCGTGGATACCAGCGGCTACTCTCTGTGGGGTGGCAGCGCCGGCGCACGGATGGCCGCGGAGCTCGGCTCCTATGGGGCTGCCGCATACGGCGGAGACGACATTCCCAAGCCAGCCGCCGTCATCATGCAATACACCGGCTATTCCTCCTACAATCCCGATGGGGAGCCAGCTACCTTTGTATGCGTCGGAGACAGCGACGGCATCGCAAGCTGGCGCGCCATGCAGCGGCGCATTCAGGCGCTCGCCGATATGAACGTGCCAACCGAGTTTCACGTTTACAACGGTTTGGGGCACGGCTTCGGGCTGGGAACGGGAACAGCCGCTGAGGGCTGGCTTGACCTTGCCGTCAGCTTCTGGCAAAGCAACCGGTGAGGTTCCGAAGTAGCGCACAGCAAAGGCCGGCTGCCGCCCGGTGGATCAAACCGAGGGTGTGCCGCATTGCCCGGAACCATCAAGGCCGCAGCCGCCGGCATAGACAATTGAATGGCCGAAGCAAGGGAACACAGTCTAAATGGGGGCTGTCCGCGTCATGCGGACAGCCCCCGCAGGTTGTAAACAAAAGGCACATTAAGGCAACACCGCACAATTCTGACTGCGCAAATCTGCTGTCAGATTTTTCGTCAAACAAACCAATTCTGAAAGAATTTTTTGACAGCAGGCAATAGTGGATCTATTGACAAGGAGATTTGTGCAGTTTGGCGAAAAAGATGCAAAAAGTTGTGCAGTCAAGGTGTGAGCCGTGAATTGCGCGGTATTGCCTTAAATCAAAATTGCACAAAAG
>CALXUY010000003.1 GCA_944391805.1 uncultured Clostridia bacterium | reverse complement strand
TAAGGGCGGCAAAAGAGGCAAAGGCAATAGGCTTGAGTGTACGAAAGCCAGCGGCTTGAGCCGCTGGCCGGTAGTACTGGGCTTTTAGCCCTTGTGCATACCACCCGTTTGACGGGTGGTTATGATTTTCGCCATTTCATTTTATTCCCTTCAGATTCGGAAAACCGCCGGGCACAGCCGCAATTGTCTGCTCCCGGCGGTTTCAGAATGTAGACCAAACTCGCATCGAATCAAAATTGCACAAAAGCGTTCGTCCGCTTTTTCTTTGAGCGTGTAGGTGCAAAGGAAGAAGCAAAGGCTTCGCGAAATTCCGTTTTACGGAATTTTTCTCCGCCGCGAATCGCTGTGCGAGTTCACCGCCGAAAGGGATATTTCGCCGCCTGCGGGCGGAAACTTTTGCTAAGCAAAATTTCCGGCGGTTTACCGCCTTGCGAGAGAGGCCTCCGCGCCCTCGTCCGCGCCGCCTTTTGAGAAAAGGAAATGCGCTTTGCGCATTGGCGAAAACTTTAGCAAAACTGACGAAAGCCGTTGCTTTGGTCTACAGTATAGCCGGGAGCGACCGTTTGGGTCGCTCCCGGCGTCCGCTATGATTTCAGCAGCGGTTTATTTCTGTTATGGCTTTGCAGGCAAAATCCCTTTGGAAAAGCCAGCTCGCGCGCAAACAGAAACAGGGGGATGACCATATGGTTGGGTCGGGAGGCGTACAGGACGCGGTTTTCCCCGTTGATGTTCAGCTCCCACTGTCGGATGATGCGCAGGGTCTTCAGATCGTCCAGTACCTCGTCCATGCGTTCCCCGGCAATTTCACATTCGCTTGCCAGTACGTCGCTCTCAAACGTGTACATGTCGCCGTGCCGGTACAGGACAATCAACGCGCGCAGGGTGTCCGGAGCAGACAGCGCCGCAAATATCCGCTGTATGGCGTCGCGGTCGTTCAGAAAATCGCCAAATCCCTCCTCCGGCTCCGGGAATACCGAAAAAAACGGTTCCGTTCCGTTCGAAATCAGAGTAAATCCGTAGTCGTTCAGGATATAGGAGGAGAGATGCAGATTTTGAACTTCGGCGGGATCATAGCGCCCGTCAATTGCCATCCGGCAGTTGAACAGGCCCTTTTCCACCTGCCATCCGATGTCGCGCACGACCTCGAAGCGCCGGCGCTCCTCGGTCTTGCGCAGCAGGCGAATGATTTTTCCTGAAAGATCCGCCATGGAAACCGCGTCGTGGCCGAACAGCTCGTCGAGCGACACGCCGAGCTGCTCCGCAAGTGGGACAAGCAAGGAGCCGTCCGGGTAGGTATCGCTGGTTTCCCATTTGGATACCGCCTGCGCGGAGACCCCAAGCCGCTCCGCGAGCTGCTCCTGTGTCAGATTCCGTTCCAGCCGCAGCCGTTTGATGTTCTGTGATAATTGCATGTCATTTCCCTCCGATCATCTTGCCGCTTGCGTTGTCATAATAATAGTTGTAGCCGGGTTTGCCGCACATGCGCTCGTAGGCAAGGGTGATCACCGACAGCACCATGCCGTCGTCCTCACATTCGTATACCGTGGTTTCGCCATCCGTCAGGTGCGCCGTAAAGCGGTGGCACTCCCCCACCTCGCAGGAGGCGTCCAGAATTTCCGCGGCCTTTGCCTCCGGCACACCGGTTTGCTTTGCCACATAATCCGCGGTAAAGCTATCGGGGCAGGCCGACGAATGGAGAAAATAGCAGACCGAAAGCGCGTCCACGTCGCTCAGAAAACCGAAAAATTGGGTGATTTTTTTCTGTTTCTCCGGTTGCTTCAGCCATGCAAAATCCGCCCGGTTGCGCAGGAGCATCACGGCGACATTCACATCCTCCGAGCTTGCGACGAAATCAAAGAAATCGTGCGCGCAAATGCAGTCCCGGCTCAGCCGCCTATCTGTTTGGGGAGGCAGAGCCTCCGGCCCGTCGCGCTCCTCTGCCCCGTCTTGGGAAACTACTTTCATACAAGCCGGGATGACGGCATCGACCAGCGCAAAGGCCTTCCGTATCGCCTCTTTCCGGTCAAGACCGCGGAACTCCGCCCGGACAAGCTCCTCCACGCTGCGTTTTTGGGGCTCGGCAATTCCGAGCAGGGCATCGGTACTGACGCCATAGTACTGCGCAAGCGCCACCAGCATATCCAGGTCCGGCAGTGACGCGCCGGTTTCCCACTTGGAAACGGTTTTGTTGGATACCCCCAGCTTCTGCGCAACTTCCTCCTGTGTAACCCCCTTCGCCGTGCGGAGCTCCACCATTTTTTCCGCTGCTTTACACCCGTCCATCTCATCTTCCTCCTGATCATCAAAATCCAGTTCCGGAGCTGGTGTCTTTATTATACACGAAACCAACGGTAGAGTCAACCGAACAATATTTTACAAAATCTCCTTTTCGGAGATCGCAAACGGTCGCGCACAATCAAAGGTTGAATCACAACAGCCGCCGGGTGCGACCCAAACGGTCGCTTCCGGCGGCAATTTGATTTTTGACAGAGCGCCTGCTACGGCTCACACCGTTCCTTTATAAAAGCGTACAGTGAAGCAAGCGCCTCCGCCGGTGCGGTTTTCGGCCTTGACGGTACCGTTCTGGCGGCCGATGATCATGCGTGCGAGCGCCAGCCCCACGCCAAAACTGCGTTCATCCGAGTTTCTGCCCTTGTAAAAGCGCTCGAAAATGTGCGGCAGATCCTCGGGAGCAATCCCGCTGCCGCTGTCCGAAATGACAATTTCGGAATAGAGCGCGGTTTCAACCGCCCGGATGGTGATTCTGCCGCCCTGCGGGGTGTGCTCCATGCAGTTTTTGACGATGTTCCCCAGCGCCTCCGCCGTCCATGCGGTGTCGCCGGTAAATCTGCCGTTGGCACTGACCGACAGCTCCTGCCCGCGCAGCTCCATCGGAATGAGCACAGGCCCGCAGGCTTTGCCGATCAGCTCCTCCAGCGGCACCTGCTCCTTCTGGAAGCTGACGGTTCCCGCGTCGAGCCGGGAGATTTTGAGCAGGGACGTGATGAGCCAGTCGATGCGGGAAAGCAGATCATACAGCTCGCGGGAAAGTGCCTGCCTGCGTTCATCGGAAATATCCGGCTCCGAAAGCAAAGAGACCAACAGGTTGATGGAGGTCAGCGGGGTGCGGATCTGATGGGAAATATCGGCAATCGAATCGGCCAGATAGACCTTGTCGTCAATCAGCCGCTGCTGCTGTTCGCGCAGGCGGACCGTCATCTTGTAAATTTCGCTTTGCAGGATGCCCAGCTCTCCCTCGGCATATCGGTTCAGGGAGATCTGGCTGCTGCCGTGCAGAATTTTGTTGATGTCGGCCGCAAATTCGGATAATCTGTGGTAGCGGCGCAGGGTGGTAACCAGAAACACACACAGGAGCGCGGCGCAAAGGATCAGTGTCATCACGCCGAACCGGAGCTCCCATGCAAATGCTACCGATACCCCCGCGAGAGAAATCGCCAGAAACAGCAGCAGGCTTCTGCCAAGCTCGGCATTGCGGAACAGCTTCACGTCAGTCCACCCTGTAGCCCAAGCCCCGCACGGTGCGGATCAGCTTGGGATTCTGCGGATCGTCCTCAATCTTTTCCCGCAGGCGCTTGATATAAACCGTGAGCGTGTTGTCGTTGACAAACTCCCCGGCAATATCCCAGATCTGTTCGAGGAGCTGTGCCCGCGAAAGCACCGCGCCGCGGTTGTTGAGGAACACCAGCAGCAGCCGGTATTCCAGCGCGGAAAGGTAGAGATCCCTGCCGTTTTTGGCAGCGGTCCCCCTGACGGTATCCACCAGAACATCGCCCAAGGCAATCACCGAGCCGGCGCTGCCGGTCAGACGCAGGATGTTTTTGATACGGGATACCAGCTCGCGCGGCCGGAAGGGCTTGGGGATGTAGTCGTCCGCCCCGAGGTCAAAGCCGGTGACGGTGCTAAACTCATCTCCCGAGGCGGTTAGAAAAATGACCGGAATGCGGTATTCCGACTTGATGGCCGAACAAACCGCAAAGCCGTTGCCGTCGGCCAGAGAGACGTCGAGCAGCACCAGATCAAAGTGCTCATGCTCGAGCGCCGAGAGCGCGCCGCTCTGCCCCGGCGCGCTTTGCACCGAAAAGCCCTCACGGGTCAAAAATTCGGTCAGACTGGAAACAATGCTTCTGTCATCCTCCACCAGCAAAATACTCGCCATGCGGGAACACACTCCTTTCGGCAGACTGCCGCGCCCGGGTCACTTCCCGGCCGGTTTTTTCGCTCTCTGCGCGCTGATTTCGTCAAAGAGCTGCTTCTCCTGTTCGGACACGGGGATCAGCGTTGGAACCGGACGGGGGCGTTCCTCGTCGTCCAGCGCAACCAGGGTAAAATACCCGTCGGCGATCTCATTCCGGGTACCGTCCAGATCCTCGGTTTCGGCACGCACCAGCACCACCATGGAGGTGCGGCCGGTCCAGATGACCCGCGCGGACACCACCATGGTTTCGTTCTGCCGCGCGGGACGCAGGAAGCGCAGACGCTCGATGCACGCCGTAGTGACGGCGCTCCGGGCAAACCGCCGTGCGCTGACCGCCGCGACGTCGTCCATCCAAGTGAGCAGATCGCCGCCGAACAGGCGGTCGGCGCCGTTCATATTCGCCCGGGTCAGAATCCGCACAAACTCCGCCGCGGAATCCGCCGCGTAGCGCCCCTGCGGCTCAAAATCGGTTTCCTTCATCTTGTTTTCAATCTCCTCAATCCCCAAAGCCCGCGAAATCCGCCTGCTCAAATCCATGCCTGCGCAGAATTTCCTCGGCCACCTCCAGGTCCTCGACCTGCATAATCATGATCGCCTTTCCCGAAACCTTTGCCACATACGCATACATGTACTCCACATTGATCCCGCATTCGGCAAGCACACGCAGGGCTCCAAGCGCGCCCCCGGGGGCATCCTGCGTGGAAAGCGCCAGCACATTGGTCACGCGGACCACAATCCCCGCTTCGGCAAGCACCTCCCTCCCCTTGTCGGGCTGATCCACAATCAGGCGCAGGATCCCGAACTCAGTGGTATCCGCCAGGGAAAGCGCGCGGATGTTGATGTGATGCTGCGCCAGCGTATCCGCCACTTCACACAAGCGCGCCTTTTCATTTTCCAGAAAAACGGAAAGCTGTTTGATGATCATTCGTTTTTTTCCTCCCTGATCAGATTTTGCCGGAGCGTTTGTCCACCACCCGCCGGGCCTTGCCCTCGCTGCGCGCAATCGACATCGGGTTCACCAGATGCACCTTGGCGCCGATGCCCAGCATGGAACGGAGCTGCTCGGTGATATTTCTCTCCAGCGCCTCGATTTCGCGAACATTGTCCGAGAAGAAGGCCTCGCTCATCTCAACGTTGATGTCAAATGTATCGGTATTGTTCACCCGGTCGAGCACAATCTGGTAGTTCGGTGTGATGCGGTTGCCGCTCACCTTGAGCAGAACCTCCTCAATCTGGGACGGGAATACGTTGACGCCCCGGATGATCAGCATATCGTCGGTCCGTCCGCTCGGCTTGCTCATGCGGACATGCGTGCGCCCACAAGGGCAGTCTTCCCGGATCAGCCTGCAAATATCCCTTGTCCGGTAACGAATCACCGGAAACGCCTCCTTGGTCAGCGATGTGAACACCAGCTCACCCACCGATCCCTCGGGCAAAACCTCTCCGGTGTCGGGGTCAATGGTTTCCGCGATGAAGTGATCCTCCCAGACATGCATCCCCGCCTGCTCGGTGCACTCGCAGGCAACGCCCGGCCCCAGCACCTCGGAAAGCCCGTATATATCATACGCCCGCAGCCCGAGCTTCTCCTCGATTTTGCGGCGCATATTCTCGGACCACGGCTCGGCGCCGAAAATACCGATGCGCAGCTTGAGCCGGTCCTGCACGCCCATCCGCTCGGCCTCCTCGCCGAGATACATGGCGTAAGACGGCGTGCAGCAGAGCACCGTGGAGCCGAAATCCACCATGGTCTGAATCTGGTTTGCGGTGTTGCCGGAGGAGATCGGAATGACGGTGGCGCCGATGCGCTCCGCGCCGCAATGCGCGCCGAAGCCGCCGGTAAACAGCCCGTAACCGAAGGACACCTGCACAATATCCTCATCGGTGACGCCAAGCCCCACCATCATGCGGGCCATGCAGTCGGCCCACATATCCATATCGTTTTTTGTGTAACCGACAACAATGCGCTTTCCGGTTGTGCCGGAGGAGGCGTGAACGCGCACCACATCCTTCATCGGAACGGCAAACAGCCCGTAGGGGTAATAATCGCGCAGATCCTGCTTGTAGGAAAACGGAAGCAGATGCAGATCCTCCACGCCGCGGATGTCCTCCGGCTTCAGCCCCTTGTCGTCCATCCGGCGGCGGAAGCACTCCACATGCTCATAGGACCGGCGCACCTGCTCGCGCAGACGCCTGCTTTGCAGGTCGCGCAGCTCTTCAAGGGGCATGCATTCTTCTTTGGGATTCCAGAAATTCATCGATCGCATTCTCCTTTTCAGTTACAGTTGATACCCCAGCTCAAAGGCCCTGAGGTTGATGTCCAGGAATTTTTCAGGCACCGTGGTGCGAACGGTGTCCAGCCATTCCTCATACGGAATGGCCGTGCTCTTTGCCATCACACCGATCAGTACCACGTTCACGGCCTTCTCGGAGCCGGCCCGGCGCGCCAGCTCCAGCGCGTCCACGGCAGTCAGATCGGCCAGCGCGCCCAGCTTTTCGCCGATGTTCTCCGGATATTCCGCCGCACCCGTGATCACGGGCATGGGGTTGATCCGCTGCGTGTTGACAATGATCTTGCCCCCCTGCTTCAGCCACGGCAGCGCGCGGTATGCCTCCAGCAGCTCAAACGCCAGAATGATGTCCGCCTCCCCGCGGTCGATGACGGGGGAATACACCCGGTCGCCGTATTTGACATAGGTGACAACGCTTCCCCCGCGCTGGCTCATTCCGTGTACCTCGGAAACCTTGACGTCATATCCCCGGCGGACCACGGCGTTGCCCAAAATCCGGCTGGCAAGCAGGGTCCCCTGCCCGCCTACGCCAACGATCATGATATTCATGGTACCCATCTCAGTTTTCCTCCTTTTCGATGGCGTGGAACGGACAGACGCCAACGCACAGCCCGCAGCCGTTGCATTGTGTGACATCGATGGAGACCGCTCCCGTTCCGGGCTCCAGGCTGATGGCCGGGCAGCCGAGCTTCATGCAGACCTTGCATTTGCGGCAACGGTCGCTCACCCGGCAATGCCCCGTATACCGGACCTTTTTGAGCAGGGCGCACGGGCGCTGCGCAATGATGACCGAAGGCTCCTCGCGCTCCACCTCCTGCCGCACAACCGCTTCAAAATGCTTCACGTCGAACGGATCCGCGACCTTGATATGATCGATTCCCACGCTGCGGCAAAGCCCGATCAGGTCCACCTGACGGGTGGCCTCTCCGCGGATGGTTTTTCCGGTTGTGGGGTTATCCTGGTGCCCGGTCATACCGGTGATCGAGTTGTCCAGAATGATGACGGTGTTGATCCCCTTGTTATAGACAATGTCAATCAGCCCCGTGATGCCGGAATGGATAAAGGTGGAGTCCCCGATGACCGAAACCAGCTTTTTTGCAAACTCGCTGCCTCTCACCTTGGCCATGCCGTGCGCCGCGCTGACCGACGCCCCCATGCAGATGGTGGTATCCACCGAGGAGAGCGGGGCCGCGGCGCCCAGCGTATAGCAGCCGATGTCACCCGAGACCACCAGCCCCAGCTTGCTCAGCACATAAAAGGTGCCGCGATGCGGACATCCCGCGCACATGACCGGCGGGCGCGCCGGCAGCGCCTCCCGAGGCGCGGAAAAGGGTGCAGGCTCCTCCCCCAGAATCCCTTTGCGGATCATGGAGGGGGTGTATTCGCCCAGCAGCGTGAAGAGCTGCTTGCCCTTGACCGGAAGCCCCATGGCAAGGCAGGCCTCCTCCAGGAAGGGATCCAGCTCCTCAATCACATAGACCTCCCTGCAGGACGCCGCAAAATCCCGCAGCATCTGCTCGGGCAGCGGCCAGACCATCCCCAATTTGCAGTAGTTCACACGGTCCCCGAGCGCCTCCTTGGCGTACTGATACGAGATGCCCGCGGTAATCACCCCGATCTCACTTCCGTTCCGCTCCACCGTATTAAAGGCGCAGTGCTCGGCATAGGCGGCCAGCCGGCGGGTTCTCTCCTCCACAAAAACATGGCGGCCGATGGCCATTGCCGGCATCATGACGTTTTTGGGAATGTTCTTTTCATAATCCTTCAGCGGCTGCTCCTCCCGGTCACAAAGCTCCACAAGGCTCTGGGAATGCGAAACCCGTGTGGAGAGCCGCACGAACACCGGCGTGTCGAATTGCTCACTGAGCGCAAACGCCGCCTTTGTAAACTCCTTGCACTCGGCCGAATCCGCCGGCTCCAGCATGGGAATTTTGGAGGCCTTCGCGTAATGGCGGGAATCCTGCTCGTTCTGTGAGGAATGCATCCCCGGGTCGTCCGCCACACAGAAAACCGCGCCGCCGCCCACGCCAATGTAAGCGTCGGTAAAAACAGGATCGGCCATGACATTCAGGCCGACGTGCTTGCAGCAGGTCATTGCCCGTCCTCCGGCAATGGCTGCGCCGATCACAGCCTCCGCCGCGACCTTTTCGTTGGGCGCCCACTCCACAAATACCTCCTCGGCGGGATAGGTCGCCATGCACTCGGTGATCTCGGTGCTGGGCGTTCCTGGGTAGGACGAAACCAAACGCACCCCCGCCTCGTAGGCTCCCTGCGCGACGGCGGCATTTCCAAGTAACAGTTTTTTCATCTATGTATATCCTTTCCGTATGGCGTTCAGCGTTCAATCTGCTGCGCAACCAGGCTCTCTCCGCAATACTGCTGGCGGAGCTTTGGCTTTTCGATCTTTCCGGTGGGGTTCCGGGGCACCGGGGCAAAGATGATCCGGCGGGGGCGCTTGTAGCGCGGCAGCTCGTGGCAGAAGCGCATCAGCTCCTCCTCGGTCAGCGCGGCGCCGGGCTTGCACTCCACAATGGCGGCGGCAATCTCCCCAAGGCGCGGATCGGGCAGACCGATCACGGCCACATCCTTGACCGCGTCATTGCGGCGGATAAAATCCTCAATCTGCACAGGGTAGAGATTTTCTCCTCCCGTGATGATCACATCCTTTTTCCGGTCCACGAGATAGATAAAGCCGTCCTCATCCTCGGTCGCCATATCCCCGGTCAGGAGCCAGTCTCCGTGCAGCACCTCCGCGGTCGCGGCGGGATCCTGATAATAGCATTTCATCACCCCCGGCCCCTTGACGCACAGCTCCCCGACCTCGCCGCGCGGGACGGCGCGCTCATGCTCGTCCACAATCCGAACCTGCCAGCCGTAGCCCGGCTTTCCGATAGCGCCCACCTTGTTCACATTGTCCACACCGAGATGAACGCAGCCCGGGCCGATGGACTCGGAAAGCCCGTAGTTGGTATCATATTGATGATGCGGGAAAACCGTCAGCCAGCGGTGAATCAGGGAGGGCGGAACCGGCTGTGCGCCGATGTGCATCAGCCGCCACTGCGAGAGATGATAGTCCTCGGGGTGAAGGTCGCCGCGCTCGATGGCGTCCAGAATGTCCTGCGCCCAAGGCACAAGCAGCCACACAATGGTACACCGCTCGTCCGATACGGCCTGAAGGATCCAATCGGGGCGGGTGCCCTTGAGCAGAACCGCCCGCCCGCCGCTCATCAGCGAGCCGAACCAGTGCATTTTTGCTCCGGTGTGGTAGAGCGGAGGAATGCAGAGGAACACATCCTCATGCGTCTGCCCATGATGCTTCTGCTCCACACGCGCCGCGTGCATCAGGCTGCGGTGCGGATGCAGAATGGCCTTTGGAAAGCCGGTCGTACCCGAAGAAAAATAGATCGCGGCATCGTCCTCCTCCCGCAGGACCACGTCCGGATCGGTCTCGGCGCAGTAGGTAATCATCTTGTCGTAGCTGTCCGCAAAGGTCGGGCAGTCCTCACCGACGTAAAACATATGCCGGATCTGCGGGAGCCTGTCGCAGATTCCCTCCACCCGTCCGATAAACTCCGGGCCGAATACCAGCACCGAGCAGTCCGCCTTTTCCAGGCAATAGCGGATTTCCTCCGCCACATACCGGTAATTCAGGGGCACGACAATGGCCCCTGCCTTCAAAATTCCGAAGTAGATCGGGAGCCATTCGATGGAATTCATCAGCAGAATGGCAACCTTGTCGCCCGGCCTGCAGCCCCGCGTCATCAGCAGATTGGCAAACCGATTGGCGCGCTCGTGAAATTCCTTCCACGTAATGGCGCGATGAAAGGGCTTTCCCGGCTCGGGCTGAACCAGGGAATAATCCCTCCAGGTAATCCGGCTCTCCTGCTCAAAGCAGGGATTGATTTCGGTCAGAGCGGTTTCGTTTGCATACAGGGATGCATTCTGATTCAGCAAATCGACGATGGTCATAAATGAAGTTCTCCTTTTTTCCCGGACCAAGAGATTGTAAAAAAGTCCTCTGCGGAAATTCGCAGAGGACGATGAAACACCGCGGTACCACCTCTGTTGCCGGAAGCTGCTTCCGACCACTCGGATAGCGGGCATAAATCTGCCGCGTCATTGCTGTAACGGGCAATCCCGGCGCAGCCTACAGGGTCCCCCTTCGGCGCGCAACTCACGGAATGTATTCGGAACTCCTTTGCCCCTGCCTCGCAGCACCCGGCAGCTCTCTGAACGCCTCCAGAATTCCTACTTGTTTCCGGTCAACATCTTTTTTTCATTATAACATGTACGCGCGGATTTGTCAAGTGTTTTTTGACATTTCGTCTGGTCTATTCATCGTGAACGGCCAGCGATCCCGTGTTTTGCAGCAGGCATGCTCCATGGCCATTCCCCTTTCAAAGCGGAGTCCTACCGGTTGAATTCGGCGCTTGATGGGAAGTCCCCCCATCGTTGCCCTTCCTTCTCCACAAAAGCTCAATTGCTCTTTCCTCCCGGGAGTCGCAGGTGATCCCGGTAATGGTATCCAGTGCGATGGCCGCCTGTCCATCCTCGCACCCGTAGTAATCAATCTGCCGCATCACAAGCGAGGTATCGTCCACCCGCTCCACCATTCCGGTTACCGTTTCATTCCCCTCCAATACGACCGAAACAATCTTTTCCGATGCTGCAAGATTGCGCAGGAACGAGTGCTTTATTTTTCCGTTCTGAATATCCAAGTGTACCTCTGGAAAAATATTGGATTGCATCAGAATTTTCATCCGCTCCTGATACTGTCCGTTTTTTTCGATCCGATAAACGTTCGCGGTCTGCAAAAGAGAGAGCCCGTCAAATGCACCGTACCGCGATATTTCATACAACAACAGTTCGGTTTCATTCGCATACATGATTTTTCCGAACCGGAATTTTGCGGGAGTCTCCCTGTCGTCATACAGGCACACCGGCTCCCGGGCTGCGGATAAGGCTGTGATATACTGCAACATGTGGTTTACCTTCCCTTTCATGGTTTGATGAGGCGCAGACCGAACCATCGGAACCGCGCCCGGCAAGCCTTTTAACAATTGTCTGAAAGCATGGATATTTGAGCGGCATCCGCCGCCGGAAAAACGGCTCCCCTTTTATCCGGCATCCTCGGGTTGCGGAGGAACCGGGAGAACCTCCTCATAGTTCACAGGGTACCACAGAAAGCGTCCGTCGGCGATATCGTACAGCAGCACACCGTATTTGGTTCCGATATACAGGTCGTCACCGATGGAAATCATTGATGTCACCCGCAGGTACGGAAGTTGCTCCGGCACATCGATCACGGTGACATGCCCCTCCGTGCTGACAGAATACAATGAAAAATCGGTTAAAATCCATATGCGATTGTCGTCTGTCATGGTTGCAGCAACCGCATTGTCATCCTCGGCAACGTCACACAATTTTTCACAACCATATCCATTTTCTTCTGTAGGGAAATCGAGACGATAGACAGATGTCACATCTCCGTCCGGATCAAAACAGTTCCATGAGGTGACAGCATAACAACATTTCTGATCTGTGTCCTCGTTTGACAGCAAAGCAACGCATCTTGCTTCAGGCAATTCGTCACCGGCGATCGGCTCCATACCTGTATATGTGTAAAAGGTGATTCCGGATGCAAATTCGGTATAATCCGCGCCGACAAAATAGCCACTGCTTCCAAAACAGCTATGGATATGTTCGGTACGCGAATTGTTGACGACCAATCGTTCCGGTTGATCTCCATAAGTATTGGTTTTAGACACAAAACAGTAGTATGCATCATAGGCGTTGCTTTCCCACACATCCAAAAATTCCTGTTCATCCAACGAGCAAAGCTCCAACCGCTCCAGATTGACATAATCCGTCGAAGTGACGGAGAGGTACTCCCGCTCATCCTTCCGACAGGACACCAGAGAGACAGCCAGCAGCATCGCCAATACAATCGTCAAAATTCCTTTGTTCCGTTTCATCATACGGCCTTCCTCCAAACAGACAGCGTGAAAATGCATGGCTCAAAATCTCCTTCACTGTTTGCGGCAGCACAATGGTTCGCAGATTTTCACCTTTTGGCTTCCCTTCTGGCATACGCAAAAAGCGCATACTGCACGGAGATGCTCCGAGCGATATGCGCCTTCTCTCAATCATCTACCCAGATACCAAGAGAAAACCACTGTCTCCGCTCTTGAGCCACCTGATTGCTGCCGATGAATCAACTATGACTATTTTGTTTCATTTTGATTATATCATATCGGCGCCCGAAGCGCAACAGATTTTCCGATTATGATTGTAAACGTTTTGTGAATGCACGTCAAAACCGCGTGTCGCGCATCCTCCGCCGCGGCCGTGACAGACCGAGTCAGAACCACCGGTAAACCGGTGGCTTGCCCAGCCCCTAAAAGGGGCAACTACAGGCAAAGCCCCTAAAGGGGCACAGAAAGTTTGACACCGCATTATCATCACAGGCAGCCGCTCACGTGCGGCTGTCTTTTTTATGCCTTGCGATTCTTGCTACCCGTAAACGGGTCAGTGTATTCCTTGATCG
>CALXUY010000002.1 GCA_944391805.1 uncultured Clostridia bacterium | reverse complement strand
ATAGCTCTGGCGGATGATCTGGTAAAAGTATGCCGCCCGCCGGATATCCGGAAGGACGGCTTTGGTGTGCAGGAGCTGCCGGATATAGGCAAAGTCCTCGCGGGAATTGAGGACAAAGGTGAGCTCCCGGCACAGCTCGGCGGGATGCTCCCGTACACACCGGTACAGATTGGCGAGGTTGGAGTTGAAGTCATTGTACACTTCAAACTTCCCGGGGGGCTTATAAAAGAGCACCCAGCCCCCGCCGCCGAACACCTCGACGTACCGGTCGCACCCCCGGTGGAGCCGGCAGACAATGGCGTCCCGCAGCGCCTTCTTCCCGCCGACCCACGATAGAAAACTGTTCATTGCATATCGCGTCCTTTCCGAGCGACGCCTTGCGCAAAAGAAAAGGCCGCCTTGCGTTTCTCTCACGCAAAACGACCTCTGAATGAAAATGAAAGTATATTTCTGCGGGGGAGGCACTTTTTAAAAGAAAGCCAACGCAGTGCAAGCACTACCGGAACTTTTTGCTCAAAAAGGTTCTATCCCCGCACCCCGCCGTAAAAACTTTCTGCAAGCGGGGAATGATGAAATGAAGACTGCGGCTCTTACCTCTCCTTTCTGTTGATCTGAAATAAGCACATGGCAAACACACCGACTGTACCTCCGGTGAGCAAACCGACAAAGAACATCAGCATAAAGATTGTTCCTCGCTTTCATCCGATTCAAGCGAAACGCTTTCAACAGCGTCATGCCCACTTTCTCTGCATGGGCTGCTTTGCCGGATCCCGTTACCGGTTACCGAAGGGGTGGTGAACGGCCGCCTGACGATTGCGGGAGAGCAAGGCGCTTTTGCAATCCCGGTCACCAGCAGACGATTTGCGTATTCTTTAATCTTTTGCAGATCGGTTTCTTTCTTCATTTGGGTTGTCCTTCCGAAAATGGTTTGATGGCTTTTCTCCGAGCCGACCGTAGCGGGGGGAGAACGATTGGAATTTCTTTTTTTCATGAATTCTGACCTCCTGACCGTCTGCAAAGAAGTTTTTTCAGACCTTCCTTACAGACAAAATTAATTTACAAA
Source organism: uncultured Clostridia bacterium (assembly GCA_944391805.1). GTDB lineage: Bacteria > Bacillota > Clostridia > Oscillospirales > CAG-272 > UMGS1865. The sequence continues at coordinate 12,912 of CALXUY010000002.1, read as the reverse complement.
GTTTTTTTGAAAAGGGCAAAAAAATAAGGGGCAATTCTCATGAATTCATCATGAAAACTGCCCCGGAAAGGGGAGGTACTCAGTACACTTCCTCGTATACGGTGTTTGGCATCTTTTTTTTCGCATTCAAAAGCCGTTTTTCAAAAAGCGAGAAAAACGCAGGAAAAACGAGAAAAACGCAGGAAACCCTGCGTTTTTCGGTTGGGATCTATTTCGACCCTTAAACTTGGCTGCGGCACTAGGATTCGAACCTAGGTAATGACGGAGTCAGAGTCCGTTGCCTTACCGCTTGGCGATGCCGCATAACAGATTATATTATAGCAGATGCTTGCCGGTTTGTCAAGAGAATTTCAATATTTTTTCTTTCCCATACCCAAAATTTTCTTTTCCATGCCAAATAAATTGTCGCCTTTGCGATGAACAACGAATGCAGAGCCGGCCTGCCGCCTGAAATGGGCGGAAATTGGCCGGATACGGGGAGTGCATGTGATGCGTACATATGGAAACGTGCATAAGGCGAAACATATTTGAGAATGAAGCTACGCTTATGGAAGGGCACATCCCAAAAGCGCATATGGAAAGGCAAATCCAGAAAAGCGCAGAAAGTAAAGACATACGGGAAAGCTGCATGTCCCAAAGCATTCGTCGCATTGGCACGCATTCTCTTGTATTCGCATCCGGCTTTGGTTCTCTTGTCGGGCATTTCCGCATATGTATACAGTATGTGCAAGCGTCGGGTGGATATATACACAGGCTGGCCGTTTTTCTGATTGATGGTTGCTTCTGCCGCCCGGGTTTGGCGTGGCAATCCGGATGAAAGGTATGGGAATGCATATGAAGCAGGCAGCGCTCTTGGGAATGCCGAACTGTGGGAAAAGCAGCATCTATCATCTGCTCACCGGCCGCCGGACCGCCACCGGAAACCGCGCGGGTGTGACGGTGACTGCCGATACCGCGCCGCTCTCCGGCCCGAGGGAACGCATTCTGCTCACCGATCTGCCCGGGATCCGCTCGGCGCATCCGGCCTCGGAGGACGAGTCGGTCACCCTGCGGTATCTAAAATCACAGACGCCTGAGCTGCTGATTGCCGTACTGGACGCGACCGACGCCGCCCGACAGCTCCCGCCCGTCTGCGAGCTGTTGCGGCTTGCTCGCGCCGGCTCGTTGCTGATGGTATTCAATTTCTGTGACGAGTTGGAGCGCTTTCCGGATGCGGCGGAACTGTCCCGGCTGTTGAACATCCCGGTATACGCGGTTTCGGCACGGACCGGACAGGGAATCCCGGAGCTGGCGGCCGCCGTCCGTGCGATGGCTGTCGCCGGGGGGGCGGGCACTTCGAATGGCTGCCTCGACTGCAACCGTGAACGGCGGACCGGCGGTGCATCCACAAACGATCCTTCCCCAGTCTGCGGCGGCTGTGCAGGCTGCCATCGCAAGGCCGTACACCGCACCGCGAAAACGCAAGAGAAGGAGGAGTTCGGGCTTCCCCTCGGGACTTCCCATTCAAAAGACGGATCAGGGGATGCGGAGACCGGCAATCCCAGCCATTCCCGGGGGGACGGCCGCATAAAAAACGGCACTGACTCCGAAGCCGCCGGGCGGTGTGCAAAGCCCGGAGCGGTTTACAGAACCGGTTTTTGCATCCGCACAGAACAGATGACAACCGTCTGCTCTCTGCTGGGGAGGGCTTCGGAAAAAAAGCAGCGCCGCTCCAACCGGCTCGACCATTTGTTTTTGCGCCCAGCATGCGGGTTCCCTCTGTTTTTCCTGATGATGCTTTTCATTCTCTGGCTGACCTTCGGCCCTCCGGGAGAGGCGCTGACCACAGGATTCTGCAATCTGGTGCTCTCTCCGCTCTCGGCTCTGCTGCTGCGGCTTTGTACCGGTGCTCCGGCGTGGTTGGCATCGCTGCTGCAAAACGGCATGCTCGGGGGTGTGGGAGCGGTGCTCTCCTTTCTGCCCCGTCTGGCTCTGCTCTTTTTGTTTCAGGCGGTGCTGGAGCAGTGCGGACTGCTTGCCCGGGTCAACCGCCTGTTTGACCCGATATTCTGCAAATTCGGCCTGCGTGGGGATGCGGTCACCCCTCTGCTGCTCGGCTTTGGCTGCAGCGTCCCCGCCGTTCTCTGCACGCGGGCGATGAAGGACCGCGCCTGCCGCGAGCGCTGCGCCTGCTTTTTGCCGGTGGTGGCTTGTTCGGCGCGAATGCCGCTCTGTCTGCTGATCGCCGACTGCTGCTTTGCCGGCGCCGGTTGGGTTGTCTGTGCGCTGGTCTGGCTGTTTTCCGGGATCTGCTTCCTGCTCTTCTGCGCGCTGCGTGCCGGATGGGAGAAAAAAGCGGCGCTGCCGGATCAGCATACCGATCCGCTTCCGCGTTGGAGAATGCCAGACTGGCGGGAGCTGACCGGCGCGGTATGGGCGCAGACGCTGCATTTTCTCTGCCGGGCCGGGGGAATGATCTTCCTGTTTTCGGTGCTGATCTGGCTGCTCTCGGGCTTTCGCCCCGGTGTATCCGGTCCGGTGCCGGCCGGAGAGAGTCTGCTTGCCATGATCGGCACATGGCTGGCCCCGCTCCTCTCCCCGCTCGGGCTGGGAGACTGGCGCATCGCCGCAGCTCTGCTGGCAGGCGTGGGGGCCAAGGAGGCTGCGCTCTCAACGCTGGGGGTTTTGCTGGGAGGGGGGGAAAATCTCCCGGCAGCGCTTGCGGCCTCCGGGCTTCTCACCCCAGCCTCGGTCCTCTCCCTGCTCATCTTTTACACGCTGTATTTTCCCTGCATGGCCACAGTTTCCGCACTCCGGCGGCAGCAGAGGCGCTGGCTCTGGCTTCCGCTTGTGTTTGCCTATCTGCTGGCTGCGGCAGTATACCAGCTCTCAAGCCTGCTCTGAAGTTTCATCACAAAAAAGGTGTCAGTCCCGGCTGTCGGACTGACACCTTTTTGTCTGCATGCCTTTGTTATTCCATCACCCACACCCGATCGGTGGGGTTTGCGCCGCCGTCGTCTTTATAATAGTCAGCCCCCGATTCAAACAGGATGAGCAGCTTTCCGTCGTATGCCGCCAGTCCCTCGGCCATGGGCGGAGCGGTATAGGATTCCATATCCAGTGCCGCGTCCAGAAACCAGAGCGGTACATTTTTGCCTCCCAGCTCCACGGTTTTGTGCGGAGCGCTCTCCATCGGGTTTTCATACAACAGGATTTTGGAGTCGTTCTTTCTCCCATACGATTGACTGAGCGCCACCCGGGAGCCCACCACCGCAAAGCCCTGAATCTTCTGGTCGATGGAAAAGATACAGTCCGGAACCATGTATCCGGCCTCTTCGCTCCAGGATTCGGTGCGGAAGCCGCTTTCGGTCTCGTTGGTCAGCTCGTAGCCCACGCACCACGCGCCATAGGTTCCGCCCACGTTGTTGGTCATTTGCTGATACGATGGAGTCGCATAGCTCGAATTGCCGGGGATATAGAAATCCCCCACCCACAGTATGCCGCCGGAATAGTTGCAGAACGAGGCCCGCACCGGTACCCGAATGGTCTCGCGGATGGTGAGCGCTCCCTTTGGGGAAGCCTGCTCAAGCTGTGCGAGGTCGATGCGGTAGAGGGCACTGCTGTTGGAGAGATAGAGATTGTTTCCCGCAACCGCCACTCCGCCCGCATGGCTGGTATGGTTGCTTCCGTTCGCGTTTTTCAGGCTGTACTCTCCGACGAATTCACCGGTATGCAGATCCACCGCCATCAGCATGGAGCCGTCCGAATGGGTTTTGTCCTGAAAGTAGCCCGATATGAGCAGCAGCCCTTTCTCCTGCCAGACGTCCATCCCCTGCGGAATGAAGTGCTGCTTCAGTCCCGGAATCAGATAGGTTGCCACCGCTGCCCGGTTGAAGCTCCGGTACTGGTAATTGGAGTAGACATTCCGGTCCACCACGCTCTCCTGCGTAAAATCGGATTCCCACTCCGGCTCGAAATAAACCGGCTCCGGCTCTGGGTTGGCCGGCGGTTCGGTTACGGTCGGGCCATCATTTGTGACGGCCGGCTCCGCTTCCGGTTCCGATTCCGCCCCCGAACCGGGCTCCTCTCCGGCAAAATCTCCGGCGAGCGGCACGTCTCCGCCTGCCGCAGGCGGGGGCTGTGTCCGCGCGCATCCGGCAAGCGCTGCCAGACAAAAGGCAAGACACAGGGCAGCCCATTTCCGTTTCATCATCTCACATCCTTTCAGATAAAATTGTACCAGATATGAGCAGTCCTGTCAAGCCTTTTTGCTGCCTATCCCGAAAAATACACGGCGCATCGCTTTGCCCGTAAGGGGGCATATGGAAAAAAGCGATGCCAATTCGGGGTTTCCGGCGCGGGATGCGAATCGCCTGAAAAGATATAAATTCGGTTTTTCTTCCAGAAATGTCTACCGGAAGTTGAATGTGTATGAAAATTCTATAAATCAGTTATTTACTTTTTTGTCTTATTGTTATATAATGTGGGTGAATGAAGCCCATTGTTCTATTGCAATTTATACGAGAAAGGAGAAGATTGTAACCGAAAACAGCAGCGAATGCAGAATGGTTGATATTTGGCGAAGTGGGAGGACTTTATTGATGATGAACAAATTGTGCCGGAATCCGACGGGGCTTGTCTGAAGTTTTTGGGATGACGAAGCTGGCAGAGCGCAATAAAATGGCTGTTCTGCGGGCGTTTGTCGTATGCGGCTCCCATGGCACAAGTCTGCTTCAAACTGCCCGGAGCCTGCGCGGGAAATCCCCGTGCGTGTCGCAAAGTGCTGGATGCTGGATGCACGCATTGGACGGGTGCACTGCCTTGTTTGCGGGTAATCATACGCGTCTGCCTTGTGCGGCAAATCACATTGTATATGGAAAGGAGCTATCTGCCATGAAAAAGCCTGTATGCCTTGCGTTTGCGCTTCTGATGCTTCTGCCCCTGCTCTTTGCCTGCGGCAAAAAGAATGGCGAGGGTACGGAGACCACCGCGGGGAGCGGAAAGCCGGATGAGAGCCAGTCTCCCTACCTTGACCAGCTCCCGGAGGGGCTGAACTTCGGCGGGCAGGAGGTCAGCATCTTCTATGCGATTTACGACGGCAACTTTGACTGTAAGCTGTTTGAGCTCGAGGGCGACGCGTCCGCCGAGGGGGACCGCGTTTCCCAGATGGTGTTTGCGAGAAACGAAACGGTGCAGGACCGGCTTGGCGTTACCTTACGCTTTGTGCAGTCGGTCGAGGGGTACGGTGCGCCCACCGGCTACCAACGCATCATCGAGAACAACATCATTGCCACCCAGTCCACAGAATATGACCTGATCTATCACCGTGCCGCCAATGCGGTGGTGCACTCCAATATGGGGTATTTCCGCAATGTCAATGACCTGCCATATGTCGACTGGAGCAGAGAGTATTGGTTTTACAACCAGATGGAGAGCGTCTCTCTCAACAGTGCCAACATCTACATCATATTGGGGGACCTGCTGGTCAGCAACTATGCCAATATGACGGCGATGTTTTTCAACGCCGATCTGTTCGAAACGGTCTTTCCGGACCGTTCGGCCGACGAGCTGTACAATCTTGTCAAGGATGATGCATGGACATGGGAAACTTACTTTGACATTGTTGCACAGGGCTATGTGGACAGCGACGGGGAAACAGGCGAAACCCTTGGAGACATTTACGGTGCGCACTACGAGGAGTCCCGCACCGCACAGTACTATCCCTATACCAGCGGTCTGCAATTCTCCGAACGGGATGACCGGGGGTTCCCGAAGCTCACCTTCAATACCGAACGCACCATTGATATGGTGGAAGAGCTGTACGGCTTTATGTACGAAAATGACGGCACCACGCTGCTGACCTACGACCAGGCCGAGGAAAAGTTTTTGAATGCGTCTTTGATTTTTTACAGCTACTTCCTTTCAAGAGGCAGCATGATCAGCAAGAACGTCGACTTCAAGTACGGCGTTCTGCCGTACCCGAAATATGATGAACTGGCAGACTATGCATCCACCATCCTCACCGGAGCCGGTGTATATGTCATCCCCTACACCATTACCGACGAGGAGCGGCTGAACTGCATTGGCGCAACGCTGGAGGCGCTCTGTGCCAGAAGCTCCCAGACGGTTATGCCGGAGTACTATGAGTCGGTGGTCAAAATCCGGGAGGCCGGCACCCCGCAGAACCGGGAGATGATTGAAATCATCCGCGATCATCTCAATTTTGACGTCACTCTGTGGATGAGCGACAGCCTCGGGCAGGTTGGGCTTTCCTTCCGCCAGACCCTGATAGACAACAAGTCGGATAACTATGCTGCCACGTGGGAGAAATTCGGCACTGCCTACGAGACGCTGCTGAATATGCAGATCACCCGGTACAATGAGCGCATTCAGTGAGCCGACCGGAGACAGGAGGGCCAGATTTGAAACGGAATGTATGCAGAGCGGCAGTCTTTTTGCTGCTGGCCGCTGCCATGTGTCTGACACATGTCCATGCTGCGGCGGATTTTCAGGAATTGGAGGATGTGACATTGGTTCCGAACGCGCTTTACAACGGCATTGTGCTGCCGGAGGATTATACCTCAGGGGTTGATCCGCTCTACGGCCACCCGGTTACGGCCCCATACCTGCTCGCGCGGGAAGAAGGGGGCTATCATCCTGACGTCGTGAATATCGACGTCGGACGCCAGTTGTTTGTGGACGATTTTTTGATTGACGCAACCGATCTGCGCCGGACCTACCATCAGGCCACCACATACAGTCAGCCGGTTTTCTCACGCAGGGATACAGGCGTTGGCAACGGTACGCCGGGTACCAGCGGCGGGGTGTGGTACGACATGGAGGAGCAGGTGTATAAGCTGTGGTACAGTGCCGGCTACGGCAAGGGCATTGCCTATGCCACCAGCACCGACGGGGTCACGTGGACCCCTACCGCCGTAAATTCCAGCGGCAGCAACCTGATCAAGGTCAATCAGGACCGCATCGATTCCTACAGTGTATGGATCGATTACGATGCGCCCGCAAGCCAGCGCTACAAAATGATGATCCGCAGCTTCAACTCGGATGTCAACGGCGACGGCCGGGTCGAGGGGGAGCTCCCGGGCGTGCTGCATACCTCTGCCGACGGGCTGACCTGGGTACGCCGCGGGGAAACCGGGCTGATGGGGGACCGCTCCACCTTCTTTCAGAACTGGTTTACCAAGGATTGGGTCTTTTCCATCCGCTTCAAGACCTACAGCGGCTGGGGGGACGATACCTCTGCCCGCCGGCTGCGGTTCTACCATGCGGATCAGTCGTGGACCGAGGCAGCCCAATGGACGTGGGATGGGGAAGATGAGCCGGGCCGCCTGGGGCGGGATTGGGGCTGGGCCTCGGACGAAGCCCCCGACTTTTGGCTGAAGACCGACCGCGCCGATGGTGTGGATTTCTCGCAGCAGGGGGACATCCCGCAGCTCTACAACTTTGACTCCATCGCCTACGAAAGCATTATGCTGGGCATGTTTGAAATTTGGTACGGGCCGGAAAACTCGGTGATCAGTGAGACCAGGCTTCCCAAAATTACCGAGCTGCAGGCCTGCTACAGTCGGGACGGTTTCCACTATGACCGTCCGGTGCGCGGCGTGGGGAATGCTTTCATTCCCGCATCCCGCACCGTGGGGGAGTGGGATTACGGATATGTGCAGTCCATGACCGGCGGACTCGTGGTGTACGACGACGAAATCCGTTTCTTTTACACGGCGTTCTCCGGAGAATATGAGGAGGACGGACAAAAAATCCCCGGATCCTACAACGGCGGATCCATCGGCATGGCTTCGCTCCGCCGGGACGGCTTTGCCTCGATGGACGGCACCGGAGAGCTGACCACCGTGCCTTTGACTGTCACGAAGCCGGTCAGATACCTGTTTGTCAATGCCGACACCTCCGGCGGCTCGCTGCGGGCAGAGATCCTCGACCGGAACGGGCAGGTGGTGCCGGGCTACTCCGCCGCGGACTGTGAGGCCATGTGCACGGATAGCTGCTGTTACCGCCTCTCATGGAGCGGCGGGGAGGACCTTTCGTTCCTGCGCGGCAAGGGCTTTCGGCTCCGGTTTGTGATGGAGGAAGGGGAGTTCTACTCGTTCTGGCTGTCGGCTGATCCCGAGGGAACCTCGGGCGGAGCTGTGGGGGCCGGATACGCCGGAACCAAAAACCTCAATCCCGTGCTTGACGGGGAAGACCCGAATGCCGATCCCCCCGCTACGGAGCCGCCTGCAGACGCATCGGGCCCGAAGGGCTGCAAATCCGCCGCCGGCATGTCTGCCCTCCTCCTGCTTCCTGCGGCCGCATGCCTGACGGCGCGAAAAAGGAAGCGCCGGTCCTGAATCCGTATTCCCAAAAAATAATGATATAAAGGAGACATTACCATGAAAAAGCCATTTGCACTGTTATTGACGTTTTGCCTGTTGGCAAGCACATTCAGCCTTTCGGCGCTTGCCTTTGAGCGCCCGGCAGGCAGCACTGCCGAGACTCCCGTGGAGCTGGACACCATCACCGAGCTGCCCGATCTCAGCAAGAACATCGCGGCGAAGCTGACCGCCGCGCCCCACTCCTCTCCCACCATGCTCAATGTGGAGAGCACCGACTGGAAGCATGCGGCCAATGCCATTGAGGAGAAAAAGCTGGCTGACATTGGCAACCATTTGAAGTATGGCTTCACCATGCTGGGGCTTACGAATCTGGAGCGCAGCCTTTCCGCGGCGGTTGACTGCGTTTGGGCGACCGGAAATATCGGCGACCCGCTGCTGGGGCAGATGTCCACAATCAAAGAAAAAGGGGCGCTCTCCTGGGTGGATTCGGACCAGATTTACAACGCCAAAGGAGAACCGGCGCCGGAGGGGAAAGGGGCCGAGGACGGCTACATCTACCAGACCATCTTCACCTACAATTTCGGAGCAGTGGCGAATATCGAATCCTTCGCTTATTTCATGAGCTCCACGGTTGCCACGGGTTACCCGCAGGCCGCGGACATTTATGTCAGCGATGACGGCGAAAACTGGACGTTGGTCGGTTACTACGACCGGATTGTCAGACGGATGGAGGGCAAGGATTACGCCACTGTGGATGCAAAGCTGATCGGTGAGGACGAAGCGGAAAAAATCATGGCGGAGGGCAAGGGGCACTTTGTCAACTTTGCGCTTCCCGAGGGCACCAAGGCGCAGTTCCTGCGCATTGCGGCCACCTGCATGGTGGGGGACAACACTCCCGAGGATCCCGAGGATTACGACTGCTACTCGGAACCGACTGACAAGAACTACTCCATCCGGGAGATGTTCGTGTTCGGAACCCTGACCGACGAGGTCAAAACGCCGTGGATGGACCCGGCTGACGATCCCTTCCTCAAGGATGACGAGGAGGACCCCGGCGAGAATCCAGGGGAGGACCCCGGCGAAGATCCCGGAGAAGACCCGGGTGAAGATCCCGGAGAGGATTCCGAGGACGAGGAGAAGGATCCGCCCAAGCCGGTTGAAACCGGCGGCGAGGAGGATACCGAGGCGCCGGAGGCGACGACTGCGCCCGATGCGACCGACAACGGGAATGGAAACGACGCAGATGGCGGCTGTGCCTCCTCGCTCGCATTCGGGTCCGGAATGGTTCTCTTGATTGGATTGACCGGCGCCGCAGCAGTGTGGAAGCGCCGGAAAGAATAAACCTTGATGAACCCATTTTCCATGAAAACCTGTTTGTAACTCATCCTGCGATGAGCTTGCCGTGCAGAAAGCGCCGGTCAGGTTCATCCGGGTGCCGGAGGACCGGGGCTGCGGCAATTCCGCAGCTCCGGTTCGCTTTGCTTCAGTCAACACCGCACCGTTCACGGGCTTTCTGCCGGAAAGCCTTCAGCTCCCGATGGTACTTTTTTGCGGCTCTTCTGTTGTTCGGAGAGGGGCTGCCTGCGCACCCTTGCCGCGGAGAGCAGCCGTCTTCACCCATGGCATCAAAAATTTTCTTATGGGTTGCGCCATTAGCGTTTTTTATCGTCTGTTTGCCCATTGCTTTTGTTCCGAATGCGGATTTTTCCGGGGAAAAGCGTTGCAAAGCGCGAAAGAATGTGATAAAATAAACAGGAGAGGCTGTCTGCACCGGACAGCCCAAACGACAGGAGGAACCGATGAGATGAATCTGATCAAACCGAAAAAGCTGCTGCCCGGCGCTACCGTTGGGATTCTGGCTCCCTCGCTTGGCGTGCGGCCGGAGGATATGGAAATCCCGATACGGACGCTGCAATCCATGGGCTTTCGGGTCCGGCTTTCCCGGCATCTGTATTCCATGACCGACGGGTATGCGGGAAGCGTGGAGGAGCGGGCGCAGGATTGGAACGACATGATCGCCGACGACGAGGTTGACATGCTGCTGTTTGGGGGCGGGGAGGTCTCCAACCAGCTTCTGCCCTATATCGACTATGACAACATGCGCAGGCATCCCAAAATCATATGCAGCTACAGCGACAGCACCACGCTGCTCAATGCAATTCACTGCAGAAGCGGCCTTGTGACCTTTTACGGCGCCTCGCCGCGCACGTTTCGGGCGCTGACCGACTATAACCGGCAGGCACTCCGGAATGCGCTGATGCGGACCGATGGTACATATACAAGGTCCGGTCCGTGGAAAACCATCTGCCCGGGCGCATGTGAGGGCATTCTGGTCGGCGGGTATCTGGTCAATTATGCCGCCTTATACGGTCTGGAATATTACCCGGAGGCGCCGGATGACGAGTGCCTTTTGTTCATAGAGGATCATGAGCGCTTCAGCTCTCCGGCCGTTGTTTCCAAGTGGTTTGCCACGCTCGAGCACAGAAAGGTCTTTCAAAAGACGGTGGGGCTGATCTTCGGGCACTATTCCGAAGCCGCTTCGCCGGAGATTGACCATATCCTACGCCGGATCGGGGAGAAATACCGCATTCCGGTTGTCCGATGTGAGGATTTCGGGCATGGGACGTCCAACGCGGTTTTGCCGATCGGCGTGCGTGCGAGATTGGATACGGCTACGGATACTTTTGCGCTTCTGGAAAGCGGTGTGCGGGATTGATGGCAGGGGGCGCGGCCCGATGACGCTCGGAGGGCGGAGCGATGCCGCGCAAGGGGCGGCTTTGTACGACTACCGGCGTGGAACAGATTGGCGCTTTCCTGTATAAAACCGTCGCTTTTGCCGCATACTACGGTTTGTTCATATAACCGGAACGGTTCGGATTTTCAGATGAATCCCGGAAGATTGGAGCAAACAGGATGGATGCAATATGGAAGGCCTCCGCAGAGCTGCCGCATTTTGAGCCTCTGCGGGGAGATATACAGACCGACGTGCTGATTGTGGGAGGAGGTATTGCCGGGTTGCTCTGTGCGCACCGCCTTGCGCAGGACGGTGTACGCACGGTTGTGGTTGAGGCGAGTGAGATTTGCAGCGGGACAACCGGAAAGACCACTGCCAAAATCACCTCCCAGCACGGTCTGATCTACGATGAGCTGATTCGCCGCTTCGGCATCGAGCGCGCCGGGCTGTATCTGCGTGCGAACGAGGAGGCGCTGGAGGAATACCGGGTGCTTTGCCGGGACATGGACTGCGGGTTTACCGAGCGTGATGCCTGCGTTTATTCTGCCAACCGGCCGGAACGGATTGAACGGGAGCTGAAGGCCGTGCAGCGGCTGGGGTTCCCCGCGCGGGCGGCCGACCGTCTGCCCCTGCCGTTTCCGGCCACAGGAATTGTGTTCCCGCATCAGGCTGAGTTTCACCCGCTGAAGTTTCTTGGCTCCATTGCCGGGAAACTGACGATTTACGAGCACACGGCTGTGCGGGAGCTGATCGGAACCCGGGCACGCACCGACAACGGCAGCATTGCGGCCGAAAAAATCATCGTTGCCACGCATTTCCCGTTTCTCAACAAGCATGGGAGCTATTTCCTCAAGCTCTATCAGCAGCGCTCTTATGTCCTCGCGCTGGAGGGGGCGGCAGATGTGCACGGGATGTATATCGACGAGCGGGAAAACGGCCTTTCCTTCCGCAACAGCGGGGAGCTGCTGCTCCTGGGCGGGGGAGGACACCGCACCGGCAAGCAGGGCGGCTACTGGCAGGAGCTTTCGGACTTTGCCGCAAAGGCCTATCCGGGTGCGCGTGAGGTTGCAAGGTGGGCGACACAGGATTGCATGACGCTGGATGGAATGCCCTATATCGGCCGGTACTCCGCCCGCACGGAGAACCTGTTCGTTGCCACCGGATTCGGCAAATGGGGTATGACGACGGCCATGGCGGCCGCGGGGATTCTTGCGGATCTGGTGCAGGGCAGAGAAAACCCCTATGCCGAGATGTTCTCTCCTTCCCGCAGCCTTCTCCGCCCGCAGCTGGCAATCAACGGCTTGGAGGCGATTACCAATCTGCTCACGCCCACCACGCGGCGCTGCCCGCACCTGGGCTGTGCTCTGAAATGGAATGCGCAGGAGCATTCATGGGATTGCCCTTGCCACGGCTCGCGCTTTACCGAGGAGGGCAAGCTGATTGACAATCCCGCAACCGGGGATCTGCCAGGCTCGCGGCAGTGACTTGCGCGTGCGCTGTGGCTGCCTGTGCAGAGTGCTTTCGGAAAATCGGCGTGCGGCGCTTGAAACGGCTCCTTGTGTTCACATTTGTCTCTTTGGCAAAGGTGTTGAGAGAACCGTCGGTGAAAAGCTCGATGCAATACTGAACGAACATCCGGACAACGACAATTACGATGTCAAACGAATGGTGACTGCGCTTGCCCAAAAAGAGGCTCATGTAAGTCAAAAAGCAGAAATGATATAATGTGAATATAGCGCCCCAGTTGAACACCCTGGCCGTTTGAAGTTGAACACCCTCGTCGCAGTTGGTTGAACAGTGCCGTCGGCAGAAACTGTACACCCCCGACGGTGAAGTTGTACATTGACAAAGTGC
>CALXUY010000001.1 GCA_944391805.1 uncultured Clostridia bacterium | reverse complement strand
ATACAACCGTATACCTCTCGGGCGAAAAATTTCAACCCTTTTCGCCCTTTTGGTGCTTCTCTTCTTGCTACAAAATTTTTTCTGCTTTTTTCGAAAAACCTATTGACTTTTCTTAGCAGGTTTGGTTACTTTTCTTTGCGCCTGCGGCCTCAAAGAAAAGTAACAAACAAACGCTTTTGTGCAATTTTGATTCGATGCGCCTTTGATAAGGGGGATGGAGAAAGAGCCGCTGCCGCAACGGTTGCTCGGCAAGCGGCGCGCTGGATGAACCTTTTCGCCCGCTTTTTCTTTGAGCGTGTAGGCGTGCTTCCGCCGCATGACAACCCCTCCGTCACGCTCCGCGTGTCACCTCCCTTTGCACAAGGGAGGCTTTTTTGTGTATCCGCTCATGTTACCAACAGCGGGGGTGGCAAACGCGGGCAACCTGTTTTTTCGCTCACGGAAATACAGCCCATCGGAAAAAAGCGAAAAGGGAGAGCGCCCGGCAGGCATTCTCCCTTGATGTGATTACAGCAGGATACAGATCAAGCCGCTGCTGCCCTCGTTGATGATGCGCTCCAGCGTTTCGGAGAGCTTCTTGCGCGATTCCTCCGGCATATGCTCGAGCTTGGTGTGCAGCCCCTCGTTGATCAGCTCATAGAGCGATTTGCCGAACATATTGGATTCCCAGATGCTGCGCGGGTCGGCCTCAAATTCCTTGAGCAGATACCGCACCAGATCCTCCGACTGCTGCTCGGTGCCCACCATGGGGTTGATTTCGGTTTCGATGTTCGCCCGGATCATATGCACCGACTGTGCCGCCGCGCGCAGCCGCACTCCATAGCCGCCCGACTGCTTGACAATCTGCGGCTCCTCCAGGCGCAGGTCCTCCACATCCGGCATGACAATTCCGTATCCGGTTTCATTGACCTGTGCCAGCGCCTGCGCAACCTTGTCGTATTTCTCCTTGACCGCTGCCAGCTCCTTGAGCGTACCGATCAGCTCCTTCTCGCCGCTCACCTCGAGGCCTGTCAGCTCGCTGATGACACTGTAATACAGTCCGTCCTCCATGGTCAGTGAAATCAACGCCTTGCCGGTTCCGAGATCGATCTGGTCGATTTGCGCCGTGGATACATATTCGTTTTCCTTCAATCCTTCAAAGGCCTGCTTGACATCCCCCATCCGGTGAACCTGCTCGGCACAGTGCGAAAGAGTGGCGCGCAGAGATGCGCGGATGCGGTGGCTCTCGTCGAGCGCCGTTGTCCATTCCGGCAGGCGCAGCGTAACCTCGGCAACCGGAAACTCCTCCAGCACCAGACCGAGAATATGGCGGATGTCCTCGGCGTCCAGATCGAGGCAGCTCACAAGCGCCACCGGAACGCCGTACTTCTCCTCCAGCTCGTAAGCCAGCGCGGTGGAGGCCTCCGCTCCCGGCGTTGCGGAATTGAGAATCACGGCAAAGGGCTTGCCGATTTCCTTCAGCTCCCGTACAATGCGCTCCTCGGCCTCTACATAGGAGCTGCGGGGAATTTCCCCGATGCTCCCGTCGGTGGTTACCAGCATTCCGATGGTGGAGTGGTCGGTAATCACCTTCCGGGTGCCGGTTTCGGCCGCCTGTACAAAGGGCATCGGCTCCTCCTGCCAGGGCGTGCGCACCATGCGCGGCTGTCCGTTCTCCACGGCGCCCATAGCCTCTGGAATCAGATAGCCCACGCAGTCAATCATGCGGACCCGCATCTGCGCGTTGTTATCCAGCACAACCGGAACCGCTTCCTCCGGAATGAACTTCGGCTCGGTGGTCATGACCGTTCTGCCCGCCGCCGACTGCGGGAGTTCGTCTCTGGCGCGTTCCCGCGAATAGCCCTCCCCGATGTTGGGCAGAACCACCGCCTCCATGAACCGCTTGATGAATGTGGATTTCCCGCTGCGGACCGGTCCCACCACGCCGACATAAATGTCCCCGCCTGTCCGCTCGGCAATGTCCTTATAAATTGAATATTCAGGCATCACATAACCTCCCATAACCCTACAGAATGATGTTGTTACAATATATGGGAGAGCATGCGCTTTTAGAACAGCCGGGCATGGGATGTCTCCGACAAGATGTGCAGGCAGGCTGCCGTGCCGGGCAAACGCGGAGGCAAACACCTCCTGTGCCGAAAGGAACGTCCGGCCGGATAGGATGCTCTCATAAAAATCCATTTGACTTTTGCGTTTTTCTGTGATAGAATAATCAGGAAGCCCTGCATCTCACATCCATCATCTTCCATGCGGGCGAAAACGGAGGAATTCATATGAAACAAGCAGCAGCGGAAGGGCTCCGGAAGTCTGACAATCAAACAGTTTATCAAACCCCGGCGCATATTTGCCGAGCAGAAGCTCCGAAACAACGCAGAACTGCCGGAACACGGCCGCCCCTCGCGCTCCCTGCACGTCCGGCGGCGTGCCTCGAGCCGGTTCGCAAGCCGGCCGAGCATCGCATTCTCCTGCGCGGCAGAACCGTGACATATGAGCTGACGCGCAAGTCGGTGAAAAACATCAACCTGCGTGTCCGCCGGGACGGGAGCGTGGCGGTATCCGCCCCGCGGTCTGTTTCGCTTGCCTCGGTGGAGGCCTTCCTCCGCGAAAAGCAGGACTGGCTGCTGCGCGCGCTGCTCCGCACTGCGGCCCGCTCCCCTGCCATGCCGGAACGGCTTGCCGACGGCACGGCAATCCGTCTGTTCGGCGTGCAAAAAACACTCTGTTTTGTGCCCGGCCCCCGGAATTCCGCCGCAGTATCGGGAAATGCGCTGATGGTTTCGCTTTCCCGGCCGGACGATCCGGCTCTGCGGCAGCGCGTGCTGACCGCATGGCTCCGGGAGCGCTGCCGCGAGGCCGTGCTCGCCTGCTGCCGGGCGCATTACCCGAGGTTTGCCGCGCTCGGGGTCGCTCCCCCCACGGTGCGCTTCCGTTCCATGAAAACCCGCTGGGGGAGCTGCCAGCCGGCAAAGGGGGTGCTCACCTTCAATTTCGCATTGGTGCACGCTTCCCCCGCCTGCATCGAATACGTGGTTCTGCACGAGTTCACACATTTTCTGCACCCCGATCATTCGGCCGCCTTTTATGCCTGCCTCTCCGGATATCTGCCCGACTGGAAGCAGCGCCGGGAGGAGCTGGACCGGAACGCCCCCTGACGCCGGTGCATTCCAGCCGGCATACGGTCTTCCCGAACGGTTTCCCTCAAGCGTCGGCCGCACAGCGCCCTTTCTGCCGCGCACAATCCGGCTATGGATGTATGCGCGCCCCCCGCGCACGTTCCGCCTATACCTGTGCTTCGCCGCACAGATTGCCGCGCCCTCTATGCAGAGATGCAACAAAAAGCCAAGGCATCCCCGGTTATCCCGGAGGCCTTGGCTTTCTGACGTCACGGCAGGATACGCGCCTGCGCCGTCCGCTCATCCCTTCTTCTCGGCCGTATCAGCCAGCCCGCTCAGGCATTCATACAGATCGGGAAACTCCTTTTTCATCCGCAGGAAGCCTCCCTCCCGGTTCAGGAAACAGTGGGAGGATGTGCCCTCGCAGACCACGGTTCCGTCCTGCTTCCGCATCCGATAGGACATCTCGAGACTGACCCCGTGAAAGGCGCTGACCCCGGCAAGAATTTCCACCGTGTCCCCAAACGTAGTGGGAGCCAGATAGCGGCAGTGCACGGCGGTCACCGGCGAGGATATGCCGTTCTGCTCCATGCGGTCGTAGCCCCAGCCGATCTGCTCGAGCAGATCTACCCTTGCCTCCTCCATCCAGCGGATGTAGTTGGAATGATGGGTCACTCTCATGCGGTCTGTTTCGTAATACTGCACCTTGTGAAAATAAGCGTTCATAGCACCTGCTCCATCCATTCTTTCAGTTTGGAAAAATCTCCGTTCGGATACGTCTGAATATCCCGGTTTTCGCGGTTGATCAGACAGTCGGTCACCAGAAAGGTCCGCATCCCGAGGCGCTCCGCGACCATGTCCTCGGTCACATCGTTGCCCACCATCAGGCAGTTCTCCGGCCTGACCTGCATCCGGGCAGTCACCTCCAGATAATACGCGGGATTGGGCTTGCAATGCCTCGAATTCTCATACGTGGTGATATCATCAAAGTCCTCCGGCTCCAGCCCCGCCCAGCGGATGCGCGCTTCGGTTGCAACCGCCGGAAAGATCGGATTGGTGGCCAGCACCACACGGCAGCCCTTTTGTCGGGCAAGCCGGACAACCTCCGCCGAGAGCGGCTGAAACCCACAGTTCTGCCGCACCTGCTCAAATTCCTCATGGTAATACTGCTCAAACACCGGCAGATCCTCCATGATCCGCTCCCCGTAAATGCCCCGGAGAACCGCCCAGAAAACCGCCTCATTGGTCTGTTCTCCTGTGTTGCGAACCATAGCGGCGCTGCCCTCCCACACACTGCGGATCAGCCGCTCCTGCTCGTATCCGTGCGCCGCGAGCTTTTGTGCCAGCAGCGCAAAATAATGCTTGGTGAAGCGCTCCTGATCCATCGGCAGAAGCGTTCCGTCCAGATCAAAGAGAACGGTTGTCGTGCGGCTCATGACCTGTCCTCCGGCGAGGAGGCATCGGCGGCACGGTCCTCCGCCGACGGGCAAGCACATGCCGGCTCCCCGGCAGCCGCCCTGCGCTCGGGATAGGCCTGCGAAAGCGCGACCGCCTGCAGCTCCGCCGGCGGAATGCGCCCTTTGGTGCGTTCAAAGTACTGCACATTGTTGCGCAGCAGCATCAGCAGGTGATTGTTCGGCGATCTTCCCTCCGCACTCGAAATATAAATCAGCTTGCGCAGCAGCTCCTCCGGCAAACGCAGGGTCAGCTCGAGCTGGTTTTTCATGTCGGCAAAATCCCCTTTCTGTCGTTTTTACCTAATTATAGCATAACCTTCCGCAAATTGCAAGTGAAAAATATACGCAGAGCCTTGATTTTCCAATCCGTTTCTGTTATAATGATAACAGATTTTACATACGGAGGGTCAACATGAACCCAAACGACACCGCAATTTTACTGGCGGTATATAACCCGAACACGGTCTGGCTGGAGGAGCTGCTCTCCTCGCTCAATTCCCAGTCCCAACCCGGGCTGCACCTGTTCGTGCGGAATGATGCGTCCACAACCATTGAGCAGCAGGAGCTGGAGGAGCTGCTGCGCCGCCACATCACCGCGTTTCCCTATACGCTGAATCGCAATCCGCGCAATCTCGGCTCCAACGGGACCTTTGAGGCCTTGGTGCGGGACTGCGGCGAGGACTGCCGGTATGTGGCTTTTTGCGATCAGGACGATGTCTGGCTGCCGGACAAGCTGAAAAACAGCCTGGAGCTGCTCACAAACAGCCCGCTCTCTCCTGCGCTGGTCTGCACCGACGTCCGTGTCATTGACGGAAACGGCCGCGTGCTTGCCCCCGACATTGAGCACCACCGCCGGCGGCATGTGTTCCTTCGGGGAGAGGGCTTGGCGGAACAGTTCTTTTTCCGCAATTTTGTCATCGGCTGCACCACCGTGATGGAGCGGACACGTGTGCTGCAATATCTCCCCTTTCCAAGCGGTGTGGTGCATGACCATTACCTCGCCTTTCGCGCCGCCTGCGACGGCGCGCTGGATTACCTCGCCGAGCCGCAGCTGCTCTACCGGGTGTACGGCGGGAACCAGACCGGCGTGATGAAGAACGTGCGAACCAAGCAGGACTATTACCGGGAGCGGATTGCGGTTTTTGCGCGACGTACCGAGACATTTGCGCAATTTGCCCCGGAGCTGCCGGAGCTGCCGGAGATCCGCGCGTGGTGCACAGCGCGGGAGCGCAACTATCACCGCGAAAAGGGGAGCTTTGGAGAGCTGCGCCGCCTGCATACGCTGAACCCCTCTACCACACTGTTTGAGCTGTACGCGCTGCGGCTGCCCGATCCGCTCTTCCGCATTGCAATATGGGCGGTGCAAAAGCGGTTGATATAGCGCCTCCGCACTGCGGCGCACACATCCTCATCCGTCAGAATTTGAACAAAAACAGGAGAAAACCGACCTATGAGTATGAAGGAAAAAATGCACACCGGCGAGCTGTATCTGCCCACGGATGCGGAAATTGCCAAGGAGCAGCTTCTATGCCTGAACCGGCTTTACGACTACAACCAAACCCGCCCCACCGAAGCCGCTCTGCGCGAGCAATTGCTGCGGGAATTGTTCGCCGAAATCGGCGAGGGGTGCTATATTGAGCCGCCCTTTCACGCCAACTGGGGAGGCCGGCACGTGCATTTCGGAAAGAGCATTTACGCGAACTTCAACCTGACTATGGTGGACGACACCGATATTTATGTAGGCGACTGCACCATGTTCGGCCCCAATGTAACCGTGGCAACAGCTGGGCATCCGATTCTGCCGGAGCTGCGCGAGCAGGCGTATCAGTACAATTTTCCGGTACGGATCGGCAGGAACTGCTGGATCGGAGCCGGCGCCATGATCCTCCCGGGGGTGACGATCGGCGACAACACGGTCATCGGCGCCGGCAGCGTGGTGAACCGGGACATTCCTGCAAACGTCGTGGCGGTCGGAAACCCCTGCCGGGTACTGCGCCAGATCGGTGAGCGCGACCGGGAGTATTATTTCAGAAACCGCAAAATCGACTGGGACGCCATGCAATCCCGCTGAACGCAATCATATAAACAGGCGCATCGGCGCTACAATGCCGGAGCGGCTCCCACAGGGAACCGCTCCGGCATTTTGTCTGCAAGCAGCGTTACCGTCCGATCATTCGGGCAGAGCCTTCATATAGTCCTCCAGCTCGCTCTTGATGACCGTAACCTGCGGGCCATAAATCACCTGCACGCCCGAGCCCTTGCGGATGACGCCGCTGGCTCCGCTCTCGCGCAGACGCGGGTCGGATACCAGCGCGGGATCCTTGACCGTCACGCGCAGCCGGGTGGCACAGCAGTCCAGTGTGGCAATGTTGTCCTTACCGCCCAGTCCATCCAGAATCATTCTGGAAACCGCGTGCTCGTCCTTCTCCCCCTTTTTCTCCTTCTTTTTGTTGTAGTCGGCTCTGGTATAGAGCTTGACATCGCTGTCCTGATCGCGGCCGGGGGTGAGATAATTCCGCTTGAGAATCATAAAGCGGAACAGCAGGAAATATACAATGAAATAGAACACGCCGACAATCGGAATCATGATCCAGTTGGTTTTCGCATTGCCCTGCAGAATACCGAACAGCGTCAGGTCAATCAAACCGCCCGAGAAGGTCATGCCTACGCCTACCTTCAGCAGGTGCATCAGCATATAGGCAAGTCCGGCAAAAATCGAGTGAATGACATAGAGAATCGGCGCGACAAACAGGAAGGTGAACTCCAGCGGCTCGGTGATACCGGTTATCATGGCGGTCAGAGCAGCCGAGAGCAGCAGGCTCCCCGCCAGCTTCTTTTTGGCCGGGTTTGCGCAGGTATACATGGCCAGCGCGGCGCCCGGCAGGCCGAAGATCATCAACGGGAATTTTCCGCTCATGAAGCGGCAGGCCTCTACCGAGAATTTGACGGTGTTCGGGGATGCCAGCTCGGCGAAGAAGATATTCTGCGCACCGTAAACCATCACGCCGTCCACCATTGCAGAGCCGCCAAGGCCCGTCTGCCAGAACGGCAGATAGAACACGTGGTGCAGACCGAACGGAATCAGAATCCGCTCAATAAAGCCGTAAATAAAGGTGCCGACATAACCCGAGCGGAGCACCAGATCGCCCAGCGCGTAAATTCCGCTCTGAATATAGGGCCATACAAAAAACATCAGCGCCCCGACCAGAATATAAACGGTGGTGGAGATGATCGGAACAAACCGGGTTCCTCCAAAGAAGGAAATCACGTTGGGCAGCCGGATTTTGTAAAAGCGGTTGTTCAGCCAAGCCACGCCCAAGCCGACGATGATTCCGCCGAATACGCCCATCTCAAGCGACTGAATGCCCACCACGTTGGCGATGGTTCCCTCCTGCATCACACCGGGCTCCAGCTTTCCGGTAATCTCCAGCAGCGCAAATATGGTTTTGTGCATGACAAAGAAGGCGATGGCTGCCGACAGAGTGGCGGTCGCCTTTTCCTGTTCGGCCATGCCGAGCGCCACACCCATTGCAAACAGCAGCGGGAGATTGTCGAAGATGACGGTTCCCACCGAGGAAAGCAGAGTGAAAATCGAGTAGGGCACAGTGCCCGGCCCCATAAAGCCGATCAGGTGATAGGCCTCCAGCATTGCGGTGTTGGTAAACGACGAACCAACACCCAGCAGCAATCCGGCTACGGGCAACAGCGCGATGGGCAGCATGAATGCCCGTCCAACGCGCTGCAGCACACTGAAAAAGCCGGAGCTTTTTTTCTCTTTGAGTACTGCTTCTGACATTTGTTATCCTTTCCGGATCCGGAAAAACATCACTGCGTCCTTGCCGCCAGCGGAATTCCCGAACCGATAATCCATTTCTTCAATTTTATCGGGGTTGGTCACCAACACCGCAGTCATGGCGGGCAGCCCCTTGCTTTTGATGAATTCAATATTGACACGTGCCAACGGTGTGCCGGCCCTGACCTTTTGCCCATCCTGAACCAGCGGCTCAAAGCCCTCGCCATGCAGCCCGACCGTATCCACACCGATGTGCACCAGCACATCCAGCCCCTCATCGGTGTGTATGGTATAGGCGTGACCGGTTTCTGCCACGCTCTCTACCCGACCGTCGGCAGGGCTGCAGAAGGCACCGTCGGCAGGCTCCATCGCAAAACCGACGCCCAGCATACCGCCTGCAAGCGCCTCATCCGGAATTTCTGAAATATTGGTGCTTCTGCCGTTGCAAACCGCGTACAGGCACTTTTGTTTTTTGAAGATACCCATGGTTCTTCCCTCTTTTCTGATTATTTGCAGCGCAGCACCTGCTCGCGCACAGCCAGCAGATTGGGGACCGAAACCGACAGCTCGTCAATTCCCATATCGGCAAAGCGCTGCGTCAGGCGCAGATCGGCAGCCAGCTCTCCGCAGATGCCGATCCAACCGCCCCGCCCGTGAATGGCCTTTGCCGCGCGTTCGATCAGGCGCAGCACCGGCTCGGTGTTCCGCTCACACAGCTCGGCCAGCATGGGGTTCTGGCGGTCGGCAGCCAGCGTGTACTGCGCAAGATCGTTGGTCCCGACCGAGAAAAAGTCGACCTCCGCCGAAATCTCGTCGCTCATCACCGCGGCGGCAGGCGTTTCCACCATGATGCCGAACTCCATCCGCGCATCAAAATCGACGCCCTCGCAGATCAGCTCGGCCTTGCATTCGTCAAACAGTCGCCGGCAGCGGCGCACCTCCTCGGCCGATACGATCATCGGAATCATGACGGCAGCGTTGCCAAAGGCCGAAGCGCGCAGGATGGCGCGCAGCTGGGTTTTGAAGAGCGGCTCCCGTGCCAGGCAAATGCGCACGGCGCGGAATCCGAGCGCGGGGTTCTCCTCGTGCGGCAGATCAAAATAGGGAATCTGCTTATCCGCCCCGATGTCCAGCGTGCGGATGACCACCTTTTTGCCCTGCATATCGCTCACAATCTGCCGGTATGCCTCAAAAAGCTGCTCCTCACTGGGATAGTCATTCAGCGAGAGATAGAGAAACTCGCTGCGCAGAAGTCCGATGCCGTCGGCGCCGTCCGCAAGCGCATGGGCCACCTCGGCGCCCTCCCCGATGTTGGCGTAAATCAGCATCCGGTGTCCGCCCAGCGTCACCGACGGCCGCCCGATGAGCGCGCGCCGGCTTTTTTCCTGTTCCCTTGCCTGCGCGTCCTGCCTCTCCTGCGCCTGCCGGAAGGCCTCCAGCTCGGCCTCTCCGGGGCAGACCGTCAGCGTGCCGGCATCCGCATCGAGCAGAGCAAGCTGCGAATCCAGCTCCTCGTCGATTTTCCCCACGCCGACCAGAGCCGGAATCCCCATCGCGCGCGCCAGAATGGAGGTGTGCGAGTTGGAGCTGCCGCCGAAGGTGACAAAGCCGAGAATGCGGGATTTGTCAAGCAGAACCGTCTCTGACGGGGTGAGATCCTCAGCCACCAGAATGAAGCTGCCGGTATAGGCAGCGGCGCTCTCCTGCGTCTCTCCGGCCAGAATGCGCAAAAGCCGGTCCGCGATGTCCCGGATATCGGCCGCCCGCGCCGAGAGGTAGGGGTCATTCAGCTCTCGGAGCATGCGGGACCAGACCTGCACCGCTCCCTCCACGGCATCCTCGGCGCATTTCCCTGCCGCGATTTCGTTGGTCAGTGTTTCGGCGAAATCCTCATCCTCCAGCAGCATCGCGTGGATTTCAAAAATTTCCGCCTCATTCTTGCCGATGTCCGCAAGCGCCCGGCGGTGCAGCTCGGCAATCTGCTCTCTCGCCGTTTCCATGGCCTGCCGCAGCCTCGTCAGCTCGGCGGCCGGATGGACCGGCCGCGACGAAGGGGCCGGTCTGACTGTTGGTTTGCGGAAAAACTTCAGCGTTCCGCAGGCCTTTCCGCCGCTCACGCCGGCGCCGCGGAAGGCAGCGCGTTGTTTGCTCATCACATCCATATGCTCCCCATGCCTTTCCCTGAAATTGATGCCGTCGGCAAAATCCTGATTGTAAAAATGAAATTCCTGCGTGAGATCTCCTGCGTGTTTCACGTCATTCCTCACCGCAGAGGTTTTCCTCACAGAATTGCCGCAGGGTCTGGCAGGCCTGCTCCTCATCCTCCCCCGTAATCGTAAACTCCAGCGCCGCGCCCTTGGCGGCGCCGAGACTCATCAGTGAGAGCAAACGTTTTCCGTCCGCCTTTTTTCCATTTGCGGACACGCTGACATCCGACACAAACCGCTTGGCATAGGTCGCCAGCTTTCCGGCCGGGCGCGCGTGCATTCCGTTTTCGTCTCCGATCAGATAGGTAAATTGCTTCATATTTCCTGCTCCTTCCGCTCTGTTTCAGCATCGGTTTTTCATTTTGCCTTTGTTGCTATTTTTCCTTTTTGCAGTAGGATTATTCAATTTTTGCAATGCAAAAAAATAGCAAAACAAATTTGATCCTTTCAGAAAGCACAAAAAAAGCCGGCTCCAATCCGACTACGGTGTTGGAACCGACCTTTTTGAAAATGATGCTTCCGGTTTGTTTGTAGCGAACGCGCAATTCTCCCCCAGCGCCTGCTTTGCACGGCGGGTCTGCTCGGTTATGAATGCGGCTTTGGCTGCCGTATAGCCATCCCGATTGTATCGGTATGCCTCTGCCAGACGCAGCTTGAGCGCTTCGTATTCCTTTGCCGCCTCCGGGCACAGCCGGAGCCAATCCCGAAAATACAGCTCGTCGTGCGCGCCCTCATGCCGCAGGTGCAGGTGAAACACCCGTTCGGCATAGCCCTGCGGCGTGTAGCCCTTGTTCCATGAGAGCTGCTCCGCACGCTCGGACATGCAGAGATACCCGGCGCGTGTCAGCGGCTCCCGGAAGGTCTCCAGCGGGCAGTCTGCCCGCACTTCAACCAGAATATCGACAATCGGCTTTGCCATGACAGAGGGCACGGCGGTACTCCCGATGTGACTGATGCGCACCGTGTCCGCCTGTGGCAGCAGCTCACACAGGAGCGTTTGCTCCTGCGCGAACCATTCGGCCCACTCCGGGCGGTGCGGTGTCAGTGAAATCGGGAACAGATGCCACAGCTCGTCGAGCGTCATTTCGGAGAGCGGCTTTGCCGCCTGCTTTGCCGCTTCTGTCTCCGCCATCGCTCACCTCCGGCCGCCGGAGCCGGAGTACGCCCCCTCTCCCACAGGCGGTTTGGTTTTCTCCAGCGCTTTTGCCGTCTTTCTGCCGGACTCCCCGGCCCTGTCAGCACTCCGCGCCGGCCTGACGGCTCCGGGCATAGCGTCTGCAGACCGCGCAGACGCATTGGCGCTCTGCCCCGCTGTGTTCAGATTCTTTTTTGCAGCCGAGAGCATGAGCTTGATGCGGTTGAGCTGATTGACCTCACTCGCGCCGGGATCATAATCCACGGCGGCGATATTGGCCTGCGGATACTCTCTGCGCAGCGCCTTGATGACGCCCTTGCCTACCACATGGTTTGGCAGGCAGGCAAAGGGCTGAATGCACACGATGTTCGGCACGCCACCCTGCAAAAGCTCGATCATCTCGCCGGTGAGAAACCAGCCCTCGCCATACTGATTGCCCAGCGAAAGGAAGGGCTTGGTCTGCTCGGCCAGCTCCTCAATCCGCGCCGGGGGATCGAAGCGCCGGCTGGCGCGCAGCGCGTCAATGGCCGGCCTGCGCAGCGCCTGAATCAGCCGGATGCCCATATTGGAGAGGACGGCCGTGGACTTTTTGCTGCCAAGAAACTCGCTTTTATAATTGGAATTGTACAGACAATAGTTGAGGAAATCCATCAGATCGGGCACCACTGCCTCGGCGCCCTCCCGTTCGAGCAGATCGACCAGGTGATTGTTTGCCAGCGGCATATACTTGACCAGAATCTCCCCCACAATCCCCACTCGGGGCTTTTGCAGGCTCTCGTCAATCGGCAGCGTATCAAAATCCTGCACCAACTGCCGGCAGACCTCGCAATAGCGGTATTTGCTGTGCCGGTTGGTCAGCGAGTCGACGCAGCGCGCGGTCCATGTGCGGCAGAGCTCGTTCGCCGAGCCGGGCGTGCGCTCATAGGGGCGGACGCGATAGAGGCAGCGCATGAGCAGATCCCCGTACACCACCGCGCGGAAGGCCGCCGAAATCAGCCCCGCGGAGATCCGGAAGCCGCTGTTCTTCTCCATGCCGTTGGCATTGAGCGAGATGACCGGAATGTGCGAAAGCCCCGCCTTCTCCAGCGCGCGGCGGATAAAGGCGACATAATTGCTGGCACGGCAGCATCCCCCGGTCTGGGTCATGAGAATGGCCAGCCGGTCGGTATCGTAGCGCCCCGAGAGCACGGCCTCCATAATCTGCCCCACCACGGTGATGGAGGGGAAGCAGGCGTCATTGTTGACGTATTTGAGGCCGGTGTCGATGGCCGTGCGGTTGTCGTTGTCCAGAATCACAACCCTGTAGCCGTATCGGGCGAACACCGGCTCGAGCACGCCGAAGTGAATCGGGCTCATCTGGGGCGCAATGATGGTGTACCCCGCCTGCTGCATCTGGCGCGTATACTCGGTGCGGCGGTAGACCGGCGTGCGGCGCTTGGCAACAATGCCCCGTTCGCGGCGCTGCTGCATGGCCGAAATCAGACTCCGGATGCGGATGCGCACGGCGCCGAGGTTGTTGACCTCGTCAATTTTGAGCACGGTGTAGAGCTTGTTGCTGTGCTCGAGAATTTCGCTGACCTGATCGGACGTCACGGCATCCAGCCCGCAGCCGAACGAGGTGAGCTGCACCAGCTCGAGATCATCCCGCCCGGACACAAACTCCGCAGCCGTATAGAGCCGGGAGTGGTAAACCCACTGGTCCACCACCCGCAGCGGGCGGCCGGGGGTAAACTCCACCGGCAGGCTGTCCTCGGTGAACACCGAAAGCCCATAGGATGCGATCAGCTCCGGGATCCCATGATTGATTTCGGGGTCGAGGTGATAGGGCCGGCCGGCCAGAACCACGCCGCTCCTACCCTCCCGCTCCATGCGGAGCAGTGCCTCCCGTCCGGCAGCCCGCACATCCTCCTTGGCGCGGAGCTGCTCGGCCCACGCCTCCTTTACGGCCTGCCGCACCTCCCGCTCCGGGATGTCCCACTCCTCGCGGCAGAGCCGCACCATGCGGTCGGCCACGGTTTTTTCATCGGTAAAGGCCAGAAACGGCCGGATGTACTGCACCTTGCCCTCAAAAATCGCCTCGACGTTGTTTTTGAGGTTTTCGGGATAGGAGACCACAATCGGGCAATTGAAGTGGTTCTGCGCACCGGGCGTCTCCTGCCGCTCGTAATAGACCGACGGGTGAAAGATGGTCTGCACGCCGTGGTCGATCAGCCACTGCACATGCCCGTGCGCCAGTTTTGCGGGATAGCACTCGGATTCCGAGGGAATCGACTCCATCCCCAGCTCGTACAGCTTGCGATCCGAAAACGGCGAAAGCTCCACGCGGAAGCCCAACCGCGCAAAAAAGGTTGCCCAGAACGGATAGTTCTCATACAGATTGAGCACCCGCGGAATGCCGACGGTCCCGCGACGCGCCCCCTCTTGCGGCAGCGGCTCATAATCGAACATGCGTTTGCGCTTGTAGGCAAAGAGATTGTCGGCATGCTTTTTCTCCCCGCTCCCGCCGATCCCCTTTTCGCAGCGGTTGCCGGTGATGTGCGTGCGTCCGCCGGGAAATTTGAGCACCGTAAGCAGACAGTTGTTGGAGCAGCCTCCGCAGCGCCGGCTGGCTGAGGTATAGGTCAGGTTCAGGATCTCGTCCAGAGAGAGCATCGAGGAGGGCTGCCCGCTGTAGTGCTGTCTCGCGATCAGCGCGGCGCCAAAGGCTCCCATCAGTCCCGCGATGTCCGGACAGGTGACCTCCACACCCGCAATCTGCTCAAAGGCGCGCAGCACCGCCTGGTTGTGGAAGGTGCCTCCCTGCACCACGATGTGCTTGCCCAGCTCCTCGGCGCTTGCCAGCTTGATCACCTTGAACAGCGCGTTTTTGATGACCGAGAAGGCCAGTCCGGCCGAAATATCCGCGACCTGCGCCCCCTCCTTTTGCGCCTGCTTGACATTGGAATTCATAAACACGGTGCAGCGGGTGCCCAGATCCACCGGATGCTCGGCAAACAGCCCGAGCCCTGCGAACTCGGCCGCGCTGTAACCCAGGGAATTTGCAAAATTTTCAATGAACGAGCCGCAGCCCGAGGAGCATGCCTCGTTGAGCAGAATGCTGTCCACCGACCCGTTTTTGAGGCGGATGCACTTCATATCCTGCCCGCCGATGTCGAGCACGCAGTCGACCTCCGGGTCAAAGAAGGAGGCAGCGGTGCAGTGCGCAATGGTCTCCACCTCCCCCTCGTCGAGACAGAAGGCCGACTTGAGCATGGCCTCGCCATAGCCGGTGGAACAGGCGCGCGCAATCGTCACTCCCTCGGGCAGCCCGGCCTTCAGGCGGGAAACGGCATGTATGGCGGTCTGAATCGGGTTGCCCTGGTTGTTGGCGTAATCCGAAAACAGAAGCTGCCCGTCGCTGCCGATCAGCGCGAGCTTGGTGGTGGTGGAGCCCGCGTCAATGCCGAGGAAGCACTCGCCGCGGTAGTCGGTCAGCGGCTGTTTTGGCAGCACCGCAGCGGCATGCCGCCGGCAGAAGGCGTCGTATTCCTCCCGGTTGGCGAACAGCGGGTTCAGGCGCGGCATTTCAAAGCTGACCTGCACCCCGCTCTCCAGCCGCCGCTGCAGTTCGCCGATGGCCACCGGCCCGGACGCGCATTCCGCCGCCGTGCCGTCCGGCGCGCCCGCATCTGTCGGCCCGCAGTCCGGGCAGGCACAGGTCTCCTTTGTGCACGTCCCAGTCCGCACCGCCGGTCCCGCGGCAGAGCCATCCGCCCCAGACATTTGCGCCGCGGATACAGCTTCGGCGGACGCAGCCGATGCGGAGCGATGTACAGCATCATCTGCCGCAATATTCTCCGCCATTGCCCCGGCCTCAAGCGCCGCGCCCATCGCGGCGAACAGGTGCGAGTGTCCGGGGTCCACCACGTTCTCGGGCGTGAGCCTGAGCGTGCGGATGAACGCCTTTTTCAGCTCGGGCAGAAAGTGCAAAGGGCCGCCGAGAAAGGCCACGCGGCCGCGAATCGGCTTGCCGCAGGCCAGCCCGGAGATGGTCTGGTTGACCACCGCCTGAAAAATGGAGGCAGCAAGATCGGCCACCGTTGCCCCCTCGTTGATCAGGGGCTGAATGTCGGTTTTGGCGAACACGCCGCAGCGGGCGGCGATCGGATAGATCTGTTTGTAATGCTCGGCAGCGGCGTTCAGCCCGGCCGCGTCGGTTTGCAGCAGCGCCGCCATCTGGTCGATAAAGGAGCCGGTCCCTCCGGCGCAGACTCCGTTCATGCGTTCCTCCAGACCGCCGGTGAAATAGATGATCTTCGCATCCTCTCCGCCCAGCTCAATCGCAACGTCGGTTCCGGGTGCCTCGGTTTGCAGCGCGGTTGCCACCGCAACCACCTCCTGAACAAAGGGGATGCCCAACGCGCGCGCCAAGTTGAGCGCGCCGGATCCAGTCATGCTGACCTGCAGGCGGCAGTCCCCCACCACCTCCGCCGCCTCCCGCAGCAGCTCGGCCACGGCCTCCTGCGTATGCGCGCAGTGGCGGCGGTACTTTCCAAACAGAATGCCGCCGGCTTCATCCAAAACCACCAGCTTTACCGTGGTGGAGCCAACGTCAATTCCGGCTCTGTAGCAGTTCATTGCAAATCCCCCCTATCCATGGACGCCCTGTTTCAAACAAAAAGCGAGACCGCCCCTTTCTTCAGGTCAGTCCCAACCGGAAACATCCTCGAAACTTTGGCAAAAGCCCGGACTCCCCGGGCGTCTCAAACGCCGCCTGCAAAAGGCGCGGTTTTCTGCCGTTCCGGACGCCAGCGCATCGGCAGACGATCCATTCTCCCGCTGCATGAATGCCGCGCGGATACAAAAAAACCGGCAAAATATGCCCAGCAGCCACACCCCGTTCGGGTTTGCGGCGTTCTTTTCTTAATTATATCAAATTTTTGCTCTGTTTGCAAGAAAAAATAAAAAAATTCAAAAAATAAATATCTGTTCATACAGCGCCGTATTTCCTGATGCGGGAAATTCTCGCGTGCGTGCCTCATTTTTCCGGCTCCCGGGAATTGACAAATCCCGCAAAAAGGAGTATAATGAGACATTCAGACAGAACGGAGGGAACGCAATGCGCACAGCCGGTATCATTTGCGAGTGCAATCCGCTCCACGCGGGGCACCAATATCTCATGGAGCAGGCAAGGCGGGCGGGAGCCGAAGGGATTGTATGCGTGATGAGCGGATGCTTTACCCAGCGCGGAGAGCCGGCGGTGCTGAACCCGCGCAGCAGAGCCGAGCTGCTGCTGTCGGCGGGGGCCGACGCCGTGCTCGAGCTGCCCTATCCCTACTCCTGTGCGGGAGCCGAACGCTTTGCCGCGGCCGGTGTGCGGATACTGGATCGCCTTGGCGTGGATACGCTCTGGTTCGGCAGCGAATGCGGAGACATCGGTTTGCTGCGCAGGGCCGCCCGGATTGCCTCGGGAGAGGTGTTTGCGCAGTTGTACCGGGAGCGCTGCGCCGGCGGCTCCCGCGGAACGGCGGCCGCCTATTTTGACTGCCTGCGGGAGCAGGGCGGGCTGGGGGACCGCTTCAGCCCGAATGACATCCTCGGCATCGCCTATCTGCGGGCGCTGGCCAGATTACACAGCCGTATGGAGCCTTTTACGGTGCTCCGCGCAGGGAGCGGCTACCATGAGGAAACTCCGCGCGAGGGGGAGTTTCCGTCCGCCACGGCGCTGCGCCGGCTGCTGTTCAGCGGCGGAGCCGACGCACTCTCCCCATGGATGCCCGAGGAGCAGCTGCGGGTAGTGCGGCGGGAGCTTGACGCAGGCAGTGCGCCGGCGCGCATGGAGCTGGCCGAGCGCGCCCTGCTCGCCTCTCTGCGGCTGATGCCGCCCGAACGGCTGGAGCAAGCTCCCGAGCTGACCGGAGGGCTGGGCAGGCGGGTGCGGGCTGCCGCACACCGCGCAGGCAGCCTTGCCGAGCTGCTCTCGCTTTCGGTGACAAAAAAATACCCCGAGGCACGTGTCCGCCGGGGGATACTGTTTGCGCTGACCGGTGTCCGACCGGAGGACATCCGGAGCGAACCGGCATATGCCGTGCTGCTGGCAGCCAACCAAACCGGCTGCCGCTTCCTGAAGGAGGCGCGGCGCAGTGCGGCAATCCCGGTTGTGACCGCACATGCCGGCATTCCGCAAACGCCGCGTGCCAAACGGCAGGAGGAGCTGACACAGACGGCTTTCGCGCTTTATACGCTCTGCCTTCCCAGCCCGCATCCGTCCGACGCCTTCCTGCGCTGCTCCTCCCTGATCCGGAAAACAGAATAAAAGCCTCCATCAGGCAAGGACAAAAACGCATTGCCCAAACCGCATACAGATGCCTCAAAAAACGGCTTTCCCCGCCCCGGTTTACCGGGACGGGGGATTTTTGTGCCTTTCCCGGAGTTTGTCCGCGGGAAAGATACCGGCTTACTCTGCCCGCGGAACGGGATACGCCGCGGCCTCAAAGGCAAAAAAGAACTTGCCGATGATGTATTTGTTGCAGGCAGACTCAAAGCTGATGATAACCTTGCCGTCCTGAATGTCGAGATCCTCACTGAAGGCCGGAAGCGCCAGCTTCTGCTGCAGGTTTGCGGAGCCGACGTAGTAAACCGGGACCGCACGCTCGGTGTAAGGCGCGGTTTTGCCGGTATCCAGCATTCCGCTGTAAAACTCAAGGGAGGAGGATTGCAGCCCATACGAGCGGGAAAGCGCGATCACCCCATCGTACATCGCAAAGCCCTGCACCAGTCCCGGAACCGACACCCAGTAATCCGGAATCGCCTCAAGAGAGCCGTCCTCACGGATGGTGTAGCAGGATACAATCGCTCGGTTCTCCTCCCCCTCGGGCGTGAGGAAGGCATGTGACGCATCGGTTTCATAGTTGCCGGCACGATAGAACTCGCCGACAAACAGCTTGCCATCCCGCGCGGAGCAGAAGGAGGCGCTGTTGTCCACCGGAATCCGCATCACAAGCTCCAGGCTGTCGCCGTCCTTGGCCGCGAGCAGCTCCGAGAGGCGATAGACCAGCAGCGCGTGATTATCGGCAATGTACACGTAATCGCCATAGGAGGACACGCCTCCGCCGTGCCCCTGTCCGGGCGCTCCGTTCTCGTCCAGAGGGACAAAGCGGCGCACATCGTCTCCCTTGACATAATAGAGCGCCAGCGCATCGCCCTGATAACCGGAATGGAGATATGCGTCCTCCTCCGCCAGCCAGGTGATGCCCTGCGGGGTAAACCCGCGGTTGAGGTCGGGAATGGTACACACATCCTCCTTGCCGTCAAGATACTCCTCGTACAGGATGTACTTGGCAACGCTCAGCCCGATCCATGCCAGTGCCAGCACCATGATCAGAATGCCGATAGAAGAAAAAAACACCTTCAAAAATGTTTTCATCGTTGTCTCCTTCCTTGCTTTTTGTATAATTATATCACATAAATATGACAAATATATGAATTGTCCCGGCCGGTTCTCTGTATGCAGCTCCGGCCGGGAATCCGTCGGAGAGCGGCGTATTTCGGCCTCCCTCACTATTTTCCGTCTGCTTTGACAATGCCTAATCGTTTGCCGTCCTCAATTGCCCGTCCACACAGATAGAAAACGCCGTAACAGACGGCAACGGCAGCAATGCAGCCGAGCAGTGTCATTTGTTTCACCTCCTATGCAATGGCATATGCAATGATATTTGACAGGATTTTTCCGCTTCATTCGGCCGGGCCGACCGCACAGCCGAACTCCGCGGCCGGCCACAGGGTCATTCCGGCCTCAAGGCTCCCGCGCAGTACAAACGGGTATTCCCTGCCGCGCACGGCCTCCCACTCCCAGACCGATCCGAGCGAAAGCTCCGATCCGTCCCGGCAGATCACAAAGACCTGCATACCAAGGCGGAAAGGCTTCTCCGCCTGCTCCCCTGTCCCGGACGGCAGCGGGATCCCGATGCACAGCGTCTCCCCATCCGCAAACGCACGGGAGACCAAGGGATCTGCGGTTACGGCAAGCCCGCCGGCGGCCGTGCCGTTCACCAGATATTCCACATGCAGTCCGTAAACCGGCGTGGCAGACAGCATCTCCACCGAAAGCAACACCTCCTGTTCCGTCGCATGGGTTTCGGGTGCCTGCGCCGTGCTCCGGCAGCCCGACAGCAAAAGCGCGAGCAGAAGCAGCAGGAGCAGGAACCTCCCCGGCGCGGTACGAAGCCCGGTCACGCGGGCGCGGGTCATCACAAGACGCGAGATCCCCCGGCGGAAAACGGCCAAGCGGTCACCCACACCCAAGAGGGGATTTCCCCGGCGCAGCCCCCCGGACGCGCCGCAATTTCCCGTACCTTGTGCAAAAACGGGGGTCTGCGGTGGGGAAAGGTCTCGCAGGGGGTGGCTTGGAGGGGGGCTGCCTCTCCTGAAGAGGCGGTCCCCTCCAAGGTTTTCCCTCTTCAAATCCTTCTCCCTCATTCGGCGCGCCTGGCGCGGCGCCAGAGTCCCAGCACCAGCGCGGACGCGGCAACGACGGGAATCCACCATAATTTTTTCATCTCTCTTCTCCTTTCCGTTTTCGTCAGGGCAATCCGAAATGACGCATCAGAGCTGTTCGGAATTGCCTCAAAGATTTTCGTTTTTCAGCGCATCGATCGGGTTATCCCGTTTCATTTTGCGCATGGCATACATCATCGTGGCAAACACCACGGCGAACACGCTGAGCACCGCAATGCCGAGCGCCGCCCACGGCAGGCGGAAGGCCTGATCAAAGCCCGTGCTGATGACCCGGTAAATCAGATACGTAACCAGGCAGGAGACCGGCAGCCCCCAGAGCAGCGCCCGTGTGCCGTAGAGCAGGCACTCGTAATTCATCATCCGGTTGAAGCCCCTGTTGCTCATGCCAACCGATTTGAGCATGGCGAACTCGCGGCGGCGCAGACTGATGTTGGTGGAAATGGTGTTGAACACATTGGCCGCGGCGATCAGCGAAATCAGCACAATGAAGCCGTAGGAGAACACCCGCACAATGGTGATGATGTTGCGGTTCTGCTCGGCGCTCTCGGCATAGTCGGTCAGGGAGCCCGCGCCGATTCCGTTTTCCAGCAGCGTGGTTTTCAGGGCCTCAAAGCTGGCAGCGTGATTCTCCGAGGTGAACAGGAAGCTGTAATAATCGTTCCACTCCCGCCACTCTGGCAGCAGTGTTTCCAAAAAGCTCGCGGGATACAGCAGGCAGAGCACACCCGTAGAGTTGACATACCAGGGGCGCTCGGCCAAAGCCACGCCGGCGTACAGAACCCGCCCCTCACAGGCCTCGTCCCGGTTCAGCTCCAGCGTATCCGCGGGGTCGGCGTCGCTGGCGTATACGTAGGAGAGGTTGCCGTACTCGTCGGTTGTTTTGTACTGAAAGGTGTAGCCTTCCAGTGACCGGGGAACCGAGCAGACCAGCTCGCACTCGTTGCCGGTCAGCAGACGGAAGGTCTCAAAGCGCTGGGTTTCGGGGTCAAAGTCCGTGATACTGTCAAAAGCCAGGGCAAGCGGGCTTTGCGGGTTGTAAAAGAGCGCCTCGCTCAGCTTGTTCTCGTGAAGCAGCGAGAGGAAGTCGGTGTCCCGTACAAAACAAATCTGAACTGACTGATTGGCGGATGTGCCGGTCACAGGGAACCATTCACGTACTTCGGGATTGAGATATTCCAGCGGGATATCCGCCCACAGGCTGCCGCTTTGCGTGTAGGTGCCGCCCAAAATTCCCGCTGCGCCGTTCAGACGGCCGAGCGTGGTTTCGGCATCGGTCTCCCCCAGGTCCTCCCCGGTGACCGAAACCTCCAGATCGAATTGCAGTTCGGAAAAACCATCCTCCACCGAGTCGGTCAGGTAGCCGGTAAAGGCCGAGGCCGAAACAAACAGGACAATGCTCATAAACAGGCTGACTACCGTGCTGCGGTATTTCTTGCGGCTGCGGCGATAGTGCCGGGCAGCCAGCAGGCCGGGCAGGCCGAACAACCGGTAGGTCAGCTTTGAGGTCTTGGCGGGGCGCGCTTCGAGCCGGATGTCGGCGTTCTGCCGGATGGCCTCCACCGCGGTCACCCGGGTGGCCCGCTTGGAGGGGACCCATGCGGAGATCAGCACCGTAATCAGCGCAATCGCGCAGGCCGCCAGCACCGAGAGGGGGGAGACGTGCAAGCGCATCGGAATGGAAAGCCCGATGACCGAGGAAAACTTGCTGCCCACACAGAGCAGCGTGATGCCGATGCCCCCGATTCCGACCAGAATACCGAGCGGAATGCCCACCGCACTGACGGCTATAGCCTCGAACAGCACGCTGCCGCGAAGCTGCCGCCGGGTGGCCCCTACCGAGGAGAGCAGGCCGAACTGCCGCGTCCGCTCGGACACCGAAATCGAAAAGGCGTTGTAAATCAGCGAGACCGAGCCGAACAGAATCAACCCCATGACAATGCCGGCAAGCCCGTACAGCACGCTGTAAAAGCTGTCGTAACGCGACACGCCTATCAACATCAGCACATCGGTGTTCTGGGAGCCTGCATAGCCGTTTTCCTCCATAAACGCATATACATCCCCCGGGTTGTGCATGGTAAAATACACATCATAGTCCGCGGCCTCCGCCGGAGTGCCGCCGTCAAGCGTAATGGCGGTATATCCGGGCGCATTGTATGGCTCAAAACCCGGACGCTCATAAAAGCCCACCACCGTATAGCTCCGGGTTTCACGCGGGACAAACACCTCCTCGCTGAGCACCGCATTGCCGTTTTCGTCGTACGAGTAATTGGGATTTTCCTGCCGCAGCGCCTCTCCCTCCAGCATCCGGGAGCCGAGCTCCAGCGTCAGCACGTCTCCGATGCTGTAAAGTCCGCCCTCGTAATCCATCAGGTGTGCGGGCAGAAGCAGCTCCTGCGGTGAGGTGGGATACGAGCCGGCGGTCACGTGCACCGGCAGCATCTCCTCAAAGCCCTCCCCCGCGCCGATCACATAAAGGTATGGCTTGTGCTGGTTCTGCGGGTTTTCCAGCTTGGCATATCCGAGCTGCCGGCTGTAAACCGACGCCTCCACCTGCTCCGACCCGGCGATGCGTTCCGCATCCGCCCAGTCGAGCGCAATGGCATTGCCGTGCCAGCTTCCCTCCCGGTAAATCATATTTTCGAGCAGGAAGTACCGGAGGCTGGAAATCAGGGTGGTCACCGCACAGAACAGGGCGGCAGAGAGCAGAATGCCGATGATGGTGACCGTGGTGCGCACCTTGTTTCTGCGCAGCGTTGCCAGCGTGATTTTATGAAAGATGTTCATTTGCGCAGCACCTCGTCGCGGGTGATCCTTCCGTCCTCAAACGCGATGATGCGGTCGGCCTGCAGTGCGATGCTCTCGTCGTGCGTGATGACGATCAGGGTCTGATGGTATTTCTGATTGGAGAGCCTGAGCAGCCCGACAATCTCCTGGCTGTTCTTGCGATCGAGGTTGCCGGTCGGCTCATCGGCCAGCACCACCGCCGGCGCGTTCATCAGCGCACGCCCGATCGACACCCGCTGCTGCTGCCCGCCCGAGAGCTGGTTGGGCAGGTGATTCTCCCGCCCGTGCAGCCCCAGTACGGTGAGCAGCTCGTCGAGGCGCTCCCGGTTGACCTTCTGCCCGTCCATGAGCACCGGCAGCGTGATGTTCTCCACCACGTTGAGCACCGGAATCAGGTTGTAGAACTGATAAATCAGCCCCACCTGCCGCCGGCGGAAGATGGCAAGCTGCTCGTCGTTCTGCGCGTACACGTCATTGCCGTCCATCCACACCTTGCCGCTTGTCGGCTTGTCCACCCCGCCCAGAATGTGCAGCAGCGTGGATTTGCCCGAGCCGGAAGGCCCGATGATGGCGACAAACTCCCCCTTTTCTACCGAAAAGCTGACCCCGTCCAGCGCATGCACCGCGTTCTCTCCCGAGCCGTAGGTTTTTCTCAGATTTTCCACTCGTAAAATTTCCATGTTTGACTCCTTTTTTGGTTTGCAGGGATATTGTACCACAGTCAAGTGACAGCACGGTGACTCAAAAATAACAAAAATGTCACTTTGAGGGGAATGGCGGCGCCGCGCCGAATGGCAAGCGCTCCACACACCGGCGCCTGCCGTTACCGGGGCCGACACGAAACCAACGCGCCTGCATCCACGCATCGTACCGCCCGGGAGTGCCCGTCTTAACGCATGGGGTCTGCCCGGGAGGGCCACATCGCCGCATCGGTCAGCGACCCGCCCGGAATGGTACATGGAGGCGGCTGTGAATGGCTGCCGGAAGGCTTCCCGCACCGGATGCGCACACTGGGCAGAGAAAAAATATGGCGCGCCCCCGCCAACGCGGAAACGCACCATATATCCAATGCCGCCGAGGGACCGGTTCCGCTGCCGGCGTGCGGTGCGGGCCGTTCAGTCGGAGGTCAGCAGCGTCTCCAGCTCGGAGAGCGCCCGGTCGAACTCGGCCAGCGCCGTGTTCACGGTGTCGGGCTTTGTGAGATCCACACCGGCAATTTTCAGCTCCTCCAGCGGATAGTCCGAGCCGCCGGTGGAGAGAAAGCGGAGATAATCGCCGGCGCCGCCGTGATGCAGGATGCGGTCGGCAATCGAGACGGCCGAACAGAAGCCGGTTGCATACTGCCAGACATAAAAGGCATTGTAAAAGTGCGGGATGCGCGCCCACTCGATGTCCTGTAGCTCGTTGATCACCGCCCCTTCGTAATATTGTTCGTTCAGCCGCCGGTAGATGCCACAGAGCACTTCGGCAGTCAGGGGAGTTCCCTTCATCTCGAGGTCATGCGCCTCCCGCTCAAACTCGGCAAACAGCGTCTGGCGGAACACGGTGGTGCGGAAGCCCTCAAGGAAATGGTTGAGGATATAGGCGCGCTTCTTCGGATCGGTTTCGACCGAGAGCAGATACTCCGAGAGCAGCACCTCGTTGACCGTGGAGGCCACCTCCGCCACCAGAATGCGGTAATCATGATTCGGGTAATCCTGCGTGGTATCCGAGAGATAGGAGTGCATGGCGTGCCCCAGCTCATGCGCCAGCGTAAAGGCGTCGTCCAACGTGTCGGTATAGTTAAGCAGCACGTAAGGGTGCACGCCATACACCCCGCAGGAGTAAGCGCCGGTGGTTTTGCCCTTGTTCTCATAAACGTCAATCCAGCGCTCGCCGAACGCGCGGTCGAGCAGAGCGGCATACCCCTCTCCGAGCGGAGCGGTGGCCCGGTGCACCAGCTCCTGTGCCTCCCCGTAGGGGATTTTCATATCCACACTCTGCACCATCGGGCAATAGAGGTCATACATATTCAGCTCGTCCAGCCCGAGCACCCGGCGGCGCAGCGCAAGATAGCGGCGCATGGTGGGCAGCCCGGCATGAACCGAACGGATCAGCTCGTCATAGACGCTGACCGGAGCATTGTTCGCAAACAGCGCCCGCTCACAGGTCGATGCGTACCCGCGCACGCGGGTGTAAAAGTTGTCGGTTTTCACGCTGCCGGCATACATCGCGGCAAAGGTGTGAATATATTTTTTGTATTCGCCAAAGTAGGTCTCAAAGGATTCCTTCCGCACACGCGGGTCTTCGCTCTCCCGGAACACACCGAAGGTGCCGTGCGTCAGCGCCACGGGCTTGCCGTCCTCCCCGATAATATCCGGGAAGGTCATGTCCACCTCCGAGAGCATGTCAAAGCACTCCGAGGTCGCACCGGCAGCGTCCGAGAGCATGGCCAGCATTTTCTCGGACTTCTCATCCAGCGTGAAGCCGCGCATCCGGTCGGCGTCCTCCAGAATATGGCGGTAGCACGAAAGCACGGGACTTTGCAGCATTCGGCTCAGCTTTTCCTTCGGGATCGATAGAATTTCGGGCTGCACAAAGGCGCACAGCGTGGAGAGCCGGACAATGAGATTGGTCGCCCGGCCCGACAGCGTCTGATACGACGGGTCGCCGTTGTCCACGTTTTTGCGCAGCATCGCGTAGAGATACACGCGCTCCGCTCTTTCCTGCACCGCATAAACGGTATCCAGCGCCTGCTTCATGCGTTCGGGAGATTCTCCGAGCGTGCCGGCCAGAGTGGGAATCTGCTCCATCTCGCTCTCGACTGCCGCATAGGCCTCCTCCCACGCCGCGTCGGAAGGATAAATATCGGTAAAATTCCATGTGAAGCGCCCCTGCGCTTCGGCTCTGCTTTGCAATGCCATGGTTTTGTTCTGCCTTTCTGTGTTGGAATCGGATACCAGTAGTTTATCACAAAAATACCGGAATGTAAAGAGCAAATTGCAATCCCGCTGAAAAAATGAACAGCATCACAAAGCCGCGGTCCGCAAAGCGCCTAAATTCGCCAAAAACCGAGCACCTTTTCACCTGTCGCTCATATTCTGATACCGAGGGAAGACCGCCGGAAGAATCTTCCTTGCGTAAACTGCAAAAGGAATGTTTAAGAGGCGGTAAAAAGCGGTAACAATAGGGTTAAGGCAGACAATACCGCTGCCATAACCACAAAAGAAAGGAAGGAGCGACTATGAACACCGTTGTCAAACGTGGAGATATTTACTATGCAGACCTGAGTCCGGTTGTCGGTTCGGAGCAGGGCGGGCTGCGCCCGGTTCTCATCATTCAGAACGATATCGGGAACCGCTACAGCCCCACTGTGATTGCAGCTGCCATTACTTCCCGTATGAGCAAAACACATCTCCCTACCCACATTGACATTTACGCGGATAAGGTCGGACTCGCGAAGGATTCGGTCATCCTGCTGGAGCAGGTCCGCACACTTGACAAACGCCGGCTCAAGGAGAAAATGGGACATCTCGACCCGGCCATGATGGATCAGGTCAACACCGCCATTGCCATCAGCTTTGGTTTGGGCGACGCCCGGCAGGACGCCGCCGCCCGCGCCATGATGCAGCAGTCCCACCTGCGCTTCACCGCCTCGCTGGCAGGACAGAACACCACCGAGGGGTGAGCATGCAAAAAATCAAACGGCCGCCCTCGTGGCGACCGTTTTTATTGAAGCAATAGAAACAGCGCAAGATCATCCAATCATCCCAATCAGCGCTGCAAAAATTTTTTGTTGATACAAGCACATCTACACATACTGATTTTCTCTTTTACCCCAAAAACGCAAAAACAGCTAACAGAGAATATATTGCGAAAATGTCCCCAAAGTGGGACATTAAAGTAGTAGAATACATATAACAAACAATACCTCCAATGCCATTGGATTATGTTGTAGCTTGACAATAAATATAAAACGTGCTATACTGTTTGAGAACAACGTTATCGTAAGGCGAGGAACTCGTCATGAAATCCAAAAAGCTCGCATTGCTTCGTATTCTGCAAATTTTACACATGTACAGCGACATCGATCACCCATTGACCCAGCAGGAAATCGGAACACTGCTTGAGCGTGAATACGGTATTGTTCTTGAACGGAAAGCGATCGGCAGAAATCTGGCTCTTCTTCGGGAAGCCGGAATTGACATTGCGGCTTCCGGCCAAGGCTGCTATCTGCTTGATCGCCTGTTTGAAGAACCCGAGCTGCGTCTGCTGATTGACGGGGTTCTTTCCAGCAAACACATCTCCGCGTGCCACTCCAAGGAACTGATCGGGAAGCTCTGTCGGCTGGCAAGCACCCATTTCCGCCGGCACGTGCGCCATCACCGTTCAGCGAGCACACCGTTCGCATCGGCATATGCGTCAGTCCGCATGTCATGTTCTACTGGTCACTGCAATATGCCCCCGTGGTGGAGGTGCCCTCTCCACCCCAGCTCCGGGAGCAAATCCGACAAGTTGTGCGTCAGGCAGCAGAAAAATACGAGACAGGAGAACATCAAACATGAAAAATCTGTTTACCTTTGCAACGAAAGAACTATCACAAGACGCATTTCTGCGCTGGCTGTTTGAAAACTACGACTGCGCTGAATCCGCGGAGCTGCGCCTAGCCTGCCGCACGCTGCTGCAGGATTTCTGCGAGCTTGCAGACGATGAACCCATTGTGAAACTGACCACCCGCGCGCAGTGGCACAGAATGGACATCGCGGTTCTGATCCACACCGACCGGCGATACATCAACCTGTTTATTGAGGACAAAACCTTTTCCGGAGAGCACAATCAACTCCAGCGTTACAACCAAGCCATTGATCAAATCACTGCCAAGGCAGAAAACGAGGAGGCGGCATCGGTTACAAAGTACAAAGTCTTCTATCAAACCAATCGCATCGATGGAAAGGAACACCTCCGGATTGAGGGACTCGGTTGGGCTGTAAAAAGCCTGCCCGATCTCTGCCGACTGTTCGAACCTTACCGGAACTCCGACTGCCTCTTGCTGCGGCAGTACACCGAATATCTGTTTTTGCTCGCTGAAGCATTTGAAAACACACAGCGCCCCGAGAAGCAGGATACACCGCTCGACCGAATCCGATGGAAGGCATATTTTGAACATGTCATCTGCCCACGGTTTGCCGACCGGTATCATGTCCGCATCGTGGACGC
This sequence comes from uncultured Clostridia bacterium, assembly GCA_944391805.1. Classification (GTDB taxonomy): domain Bacteria; phylum Bacillota; class Clostridia; order Oscillospirales; family CAG-272; genus UMGS1865. Next base: position 827 of record CALXUY010000001.1, on the reverse strand, counting down.
CGGGCATTACAACTATACGATGATCATGTTCTGGCCCAGGCGCTTTTCTGCGGAGCAACAGGTTCCCTATCTGGAATTGCGGGATCGGGACTGCCTGAAGAAAGAGGAGTCGGTCACAGTACGTCTCCTGTGCTACAATCTCTATGACAATACCGGCAACATCAGTCAGCCCGAACAGCTACAGCAGCTTCTCAACTCCATCAGCAACATGCAGAACGGTGTGTTTGACAGCAAGGGCATCCGGCGCGACAAGCCCAAACAGTTGGGCTACGCAAAGCGTACAGGAATCGAGACAGATGAAGATCTGCTTGCGTTTCTCGATGAATGCCTCGCCGATTATGACGCCGCCATGGCACATTGGAAGGAGGTGGAAAACAAATGAAAAAGCGGATCATCCGATACTACCTGAACGAAACCGCATTCCGGGGCGGTTGTCCGGCATATACCGAAACGATACGCGGCGATCGCAGCTTTGTCGTCAGTATTGCGCAAAACAGAATCCGGCACTCTAATTTTCAGTTCTACGATTTTCAGGAAGCGTAATGGATGGAGAGAGCTTGTACATCTCCGCTCGATGGATACGATTTTCACTATTTTTACGAGAATCCGCTTTATACAGCCGGTGCCGCTCTCCCCAATATCGACGTACCGGCGGATAAAAACTAACGGTGGGAGCGCCGGGCATAGCCCGGCGCTCCCACTCAGTCTGTCGAAAAAGTCACCATAAAAGGTGGCATATTTGCTTAAAATATGATATAATAGAAGCAGAAAAAGACAGGCGGTGAAGAGATGATAAGCAAGAGGCAAAGCGGAAGAGATATCATGGC